>JAUXIB010000104.1 GCA_030621225.1 candidate division FCPU426 bacterium | reverse complement strand
GGTAGTAGGTAGTAGGTAGTAGGTAGTAGGTAGTAGGTAGTAGGTAGTAGGTAGTAGGTAGTAGGTGGTATCAAGTACAAGCGGGATACCGGATACAGGATACCGGAAACGGCAAACGAGCTACGCTTGTCCGCCATCATGTCCGCCCACATCCCACCCCAGAGGTTGTTCGTATCTCGTAGCTGGTTACTCGTATCTCCTTCTAGCTGACGGCGAGCTACGCGCTACGAACTGCGAGCTACGAAACCCTATTTCGTAGTCATCTGAAACACGCCGTCCCAGCCCGCGGCGGGCGGTGTGGCTTTCAAGGATAGACACCGCTCCTTGAAGATTTGCGCCGGGCCGTCAGTGGGATCTACCTTGAGCACAGCAGCAAACTCTTCCAGCGCCTCATCCCATTTCTGCTTACGATAATTAATCAAGCCGCGCTGGAAAGCATCAACTAGTCCCAGCTTAGTCTTATCCGTACTCAGATCACCGACCAGCTCATAAATCCGCGCAGGCTCTTTTTTTCCCTTTACCCGGACAAAATCAAGTTCCCGCACGATCATTTTATCCTTAACCAGAGCAGCGGTCTTTTCGCCAATGATCGTCTTGACTTGGTAAACGCGGGTTATCCCCTCCATGCGCGAGCAGGTATTCACCGTATCTCCGATAGCTGTATATTCAAGCCTTTGGTCTGACCCGATATTACCAACAACGGCGTCACCGGTATTGATCGCCATACCCATATCCAAAATATGTTTGCGTCCTTTTTTCTTCCAATCCGCGGTGATCTCCTCCCCTTTTTTTCGCATCTCCAGGCTGGCCATCACCGCGCGCAGCGCGTGGTCCGGCTGAGGATTGGGAGCGCCGAATATCGCCATGATCGCGTCCCCCATAAACTTATCCAGGGTGCCGCCGTGCTTAACAATGATACCTACCATCTGGTTAAAGTATTCGTTGAGCATCTTGACCAGCGCTTCCGGAGACAAGCTCTCCGAGATCGGCGTAAACCCCACGATATCCGAGAAAAAAATAGAGATTTCTTTTTTAGAGCCGCCCAGCTTCACCGTATCTCCGGCCATCGCCTGATCAACAACGTCCGAGGAAACATATTTTGTAAAAGCGTTGCGCATTTTTTCTTTATCGCGCAAACTGGCAGCCATATCGTTGAAAGCATCCGTGAGCAACCCCAGCTCATCATTGCTCTTAAAGTTGATCTTCTGGTTGAGATTGCCGGCGGCAATCGCGTTAACACCATGCACAACCAGGCTAATCGGCTGGACCATCACGTTAGCGATTATAAAAGTCAATACAAATCCAACGACAAACACGGCGAGAGTGATCAAAGCAATATTTACTATCGTTTTCCGCACCGCTTTATCGATCGCTTCACTGGACAGTCCCAGATGAACATCGCCGACCTTCTTTTCAAAATACATCATCGGGTAATCAAGATCATAGACTAAAACGCCGTCATAAATGCGGGTCTGGATCATCGGCAAAGAAGTAGTATTTTTCACGGCCCCTTCCGGCAATACGTAAAATTCCCCCTTCTTCTCAAAACCAGAGCTATGCGAAATTATCTGATCGTTTTTATACACCACGCTGGCATAAAGAACGTCCTGCTCAAATTTTCTCTCGCCCCAGATCTGCTCGACGATCGGTTCGGACAGTACATTTAATTGTCGGCTCACGGCTGCCCAGACACCGCCCTTGCCCGCAGTGATCCCCGCCACGCTGGACTCCATCTTTTTCACCGCCTCCTGTACAAACATATCTATCTCCAGGAGTTCCAGCATTTTATCCATATTCCATACCGTCTGGGCCATGTATTCAACGCAATTGCCGGAAATCACCTTGGCCGTTAGCTCGCCGCGCGCCAGCACCTGCTCTACGATCTCTTCTTCCACGCTATTTTTTATGGTAAAGCTAACCAAAACCATGATCAAGATAAGCAATAGCCCCAAGCCAAAGCTGAACTTTAAACCCAGGGGCACTATGCGCCGACGTTTCTTGGGCGGGGCTTGTTGCGCCGCGGCAGATTTTACGGCAACGGTTTCCTTTTCAGTTTTCTTTTCGGTCATATTTTTCTCCGTTTATATCCTTAATAATCGTGTAAATCTCGGAACATTATCTCATGCCGCGCGAAATATTCAATACTAATTTCTCACCACAACGACACGACGTTTTTCTTTCAAACACCAATACTGTACCGCAACTGCAAAGTCCTTTTCACCACGACGACACGACGTTTTTAAAAAATAATTCTTTTAATCCCCTTCTTCATCAATTCAACGTTAAAGTTAATCAACAACCCCAATCTCTTCTTACTCAACTTAAGATAAGTTATCAATTGCGCGGTATGTATGGGCAAAAGCTTTTCCACCGCCTTCGCCTCCACAATTATCTTATCTTCTACAAGAATATCTATTCTATAACCTGCATCAATTTTAACACCATCATATTCGACCGGCAAACTCACCTGTCTTTCGAATGCAACCACAGCTTTTTCAAGCTCGTGACATAAACAAGCTTCATAAGCAGATTCCAACAGTCCCGGGCCCAGATTTCGATGAACTTTGAAGGCCGCTTCATATACCTCCCCGGCAATTCTCTCAATCTCCCCAGACAAAGGAGGGTGTTCTTCCATGGCCCCATCCAATGTTATAAAACGTCGTGTCGTTGTGGTAAGTGCCGTTATCTAAAAAAAGAGCCGTTAACGTCGTGTCGTCGTGGTAAAAGCCTTTCCACGTATTAAGCGCGGACTATCCTCACAAAACCGCGTTTACCCACGCGCAAGACGGCGCCCGCGCCAGGGCTGACCACCGGATCCGGCCCCGCTTGCTTCTCGCCGTCGAGTGCTACCGCCCCATCAGCAACCAGTCGTTTGGCAGCGCTACGGCTTTTGGCCAGCCCCGCCTTGACCACAAGCAGGGAAAGGCTGATACCCGCAGCGGTAAGATCCGCGGCGCCCAACTTCAATTCAGCCATCTGCTCAGGCACTTCCCCTTTTGAGAACACGCGAGAGAACTCGCCGCGCGCCTTAGCCGCGGCATCGGCCGGATGATATTTGGCGGTTACCGCCTCGGCCATCTCCTCTTTTAGCGTCTTGGGATGGCTCTCCCCGGAGGCGACCCGCTCGCGCATCGTTTTGACCGCGTCCTCACCTTGCCCCAGGAGAAACTTATAATAATCGTACATTAGTTCATCGGAAACAGACATCAGCTTACCAAACATCTCACCGGCCGTTTCGGTTAATCCGATATAGTTGCCGAGGCTCTTGGACATCTTACGCTCCCCGTCCAAACCGACCAGCATCGGCGTGATCATTATCGCCTCGGGCTCCTGGCCGGCCCGCTCCTGCATATCTCGCGCCAGCAGACAATTAAATTTTTGATCCGTACCGCACATCTCAATGTCCGCCTTGAGCACAACCGAATCATACCCTTGCACCAGGGGATAAAGCATTTCATGCATATGAATGGGTTTATTAGCCTTGTAACGGGAGGCGAAATCGTCCCTTTCCAATACCCGGGCTACCGTCTGCTCCGAGGCGAGCTTTATCACCTCGGCGAAATTAAGCTGCTCACACCAAGTACTGTTAAAAGCCACTTCCACTCCCTTGCGGTCGAGGATCTTGTAGCACTGCTCGGTATAAGTGGCCGCGTTTTCCTTTACCTCTTTTGCCGAGAGAGCGGGGCGCGTGTCGCTGCGCCCACTGGGATCACCGATCATCGCGGTAAAATCACCGATCAGAAAGATAACGATGTGTCCCAATTCCTGCAACTGGCGCAATTTCTCCAGGGGAATGGAATGTCCCAAGTGAAGGTCCGGCGCGGAAGGGTCGGCGCCGTATTTGACACGCAAAGGGGTGTTGGTACGCAGAGATCTATCCAGCTTTTTGGCCAACTCCTCCTCACTGATCAGCTCAGCGAGCCCGGGAAGTAATACATCCAGTTGTCTTTGCACTTCTTTATTCATCCGGTTCAATTTAGCATAATCTCCATACGCCTGGCAAGAGATTTAAGCTTGGTTCAGGACAAGCTACTGTGCCCCCGTATCCTGCCTTTCATAATTCAGAATTCAGAACTCAGAATTCACCCCTCTGTGACCTCTGTGGCTAAATAGCCTTTAGTCGTTAGACTTTTCCAAAAACCAATCTGCTTGCCTCGCCGTAGCCCTTGACGAAGGCGGGTGAAATCTGTGTAATCTGTGGATAAAGTCGTTAACATTGCCTGTCCGCCATCGCCGAAGACAACGGTAGATCAAATTCCGATTACTCCGAGGCACTGACTCCCTCTACTTGTGTTATAATAATGAAAAGATGCGCAACAGGATAGCTTTCACAATCGCTTTATTGATCTCCGTCGGCCTCGGCGTCGGCATTGCCGTCATATACACATATATGTCCGAGTTACCTGAGGTCGGGGATATGATGGTCTATCGCCCCAGCCTGGCCACCCGTCTCTACGACATCAACGGCAACTATATAGATGAATATTTCATCGAAAAACGCACTTGGATATCGTTGGACAAGATCCCTGATTATATGGTCAAGGCAACCATCGCCATAGAGGACGAACGATTCTACGCTCACGGCGGCATAGACGTCAGGGGCATCTTGCGCGCTTTTTTGGTAAATATCAAACACCGCAGGATAAAGGAAGGGGCCAGTACCATCACCATGCAGCTCACTCGCAGCCGTTTTCTCACCCGCGAACGCACCTTTAAGCGGAAACTGCGCGAAGCCTTCCAATCGTTAAAAGTAGAGCAGCACTATACCAAGAACGAGATCCTGGAAATGTACTTGAACCAGATCTACTACGGTAACGGAGCTTACGGTGTTGAGTCAGCCGCCCGCACTTATTTCGGCAGGCATGCCATTGACCTTAGCCTGGGCGAGTGCGCGATGCTGGCCGGTATACCCAACAGGCCTCTTAAATATAACCCTTATCACAACCCGGTGCAGGCCGATAAGCGTAAAAAGCTGGTCTTGGACAAAATGGCGGATCAGAAATACATATTACGCGACGAATGCATCGAAGCCTGCTTCGCTCCTATCAGCCTGGCACGCACCGAAATCCAGAACGCTCCTTATTTCACCGAATACGTGCGCACTACTCTGGAGAAAAAATACGGCACCACCATGGTCTACCACGGAGGCCTCCAAGTCTACACCACACTGGATCTAGGCCTACAAGACATCGCCCAACGAGCGTTTATGACCGGAATCGCGACCGCCACTGATAAGGCCCGCCGCGCCGGCAGCAGATACCGCGGCCGCGAAGACGAATTGCAGGGGGCTATGCTGGGGATCGACCCGCACACCGGCTTTATCAAAGTGATGATCGGCGGACGTAATTATAAAAAAAGCGTTTTCAACCGCGCCGTGCAAGCAAGACGCCAGCCGGGCTCCTCTTTCAAGCCCATTCTCTACACCGCGGCCATGGAGAACGGCTTTACCATGGCCAGCACACTGCTGGATGTACCCCGCGTCTTCAGCGATTACGAGGGCCGAGAATGGCGACCACGTAATTTCAGCAATAAATACCGCGGTAAGGTGACCCTGCACGAAGCGTTACAACATAGTGTAAATCTAGTCGCCGTTCAGCTAATGGCCAAAGTAGGTGTCCGCACCGTAACTGAATACGCCAGGCGCATGGGCATCAGCAAGATCACCAAGCGGGACCTCTCCCTGGCCCTGGGCAGTTCGGAAGCCAGCTTGTTAGAGATGGTCGGCGCTTTCTCGGTACTGGCCAACGGAGGGGCACGCATGAAACCACTGGCGATTCACCTGGTCAAGGACAGCCAGGGACAAATATTGGAGGAAAACTTCATCTCCGGCGAACCGGTAATCTCGCCGCAAGCGGCCTACGTAATGGTACATACGATGCAGGACGTTATCAACGTCGGCACCGGACGTAATATCCGCCGCTTGGGATTCCGAGGCACGGCCGCGGGAAAAACCGGCACTTCCTCAGATTTCGTTGATGCCTGGTTTATCGGCTTTACGCCTGAAATGTGTTTGGGGCTCTGGATGGGTTATGACAGCCCAAGAAGCATGGGCTCCCGCATGACCGGCGGCGCGATCTGCGCGCCGATTTGGGCGGAGTTTATGAAGGAGGCAAATTTCTCCAGCAGCAAGCCCTTCCCCCGCCCCGAAAATATCGTAGAGCTGGAAGTATGCCGCAAGACCGGGATGCTGGCCAGTGCGCTTTGCGAAAAAACGCGCTCCGAAGTATTTATCGAAGGGACACAACCCCTGCACGCCTGCGATGGGCATCAACGTAGGAACGCGCCCTACCTGGAGGAGGATCTTGGCGGAAGCAAGCAGGACGATACAAAACAGAATGTGCCGTTGGAAGGACTGTGAGCTCGTATCTGGTATCTCGTAGCTAGTAGCTCGTTCAGCCAAATTCACAAGCAAAACCAGATACTAGATACCAACGACTAACGACGGGGCACGGTGTGTGTGCCCCTACAACAGCGGCTTACCATCCATATTCGCCGGCACTTCCAGCCCCAGATATTTCAGCACCGTTGGCGCGAGATCCATAATGCCTGCGTCTTCAATGAACAGGGCCCGGTTGCAAAGCAGCGTTCCCTTGGTATGTTCCGGGTCCACCGAACAATGGTCGCCGCTCCAGCGCCGATCGTTATCCACCACCACGCCCTTGGGCATCCCGCCCAGACAAGTTTGCCAGGAGACACGGTAACCCGGAGCGAACCCTACCACCAGATCCGGCATTCCGTCAGTACATGGACCATGATATATTTCACTCCCCCGCGTCACACTAAGGATTACCCGCTCGCCACTCTGCGGGTCACGCAGCCGCAACAAGCTAATGCGCAACTCATCGAGCAAGCGTTCATACTCCTCCCCCGGCTCCACCAGACCATATTTTTCGCGCCCTTTCAAGTTTACATATATCTGGCCAAGCCCCAGTGCGTAAGCCTTTGATCCAGGCCAATCCACATTGGGCCAAAACTCCCCCTGGCCAAAAAGATCGTGCAATGTCCGGTCGTTTGCGCCAGTCGCGGATTTAAGCTGTAGATATCCCTGCATCGCAAGATAAGTATTCAAGTTCACAGCGCGGCGGAAGGAATTAAACCCGTGGTCCGACATCACCAGTAACATCGTATTGCCGTCCAGCGCCCCCATCACTGAGCCAACGATCTCATCCGCCCGTTGATATACTTCCAGTATAGCATTGCGGTTTTTCCGGGCCTCCGCATCGTTGTACAGGGGATGCCGCGGGTCCAGATAACGGTAGAACATATGCTGCACCCGGTCACTGGCCTCAAATACACTCAGCATCATCTGCCATTCGCGTTTCTCCAATTCTTTCATCACAATATCCGCCCGGCGATTCATCGTATAATATACATCGTCTAAAAAAATCTCCGAACTGATCCTGCCCTCATTATAAGCCCAGGTATCTATGCCCCAGCCCAGTGTCTTGAAAAGCCCGTTTTCCTGCGCTAATTGCCGCGACCATTTCCTCGGATAACTGATATCAAAAGGCGGATCGCGAGGATCAAAAGATATCGGCGAAAGATACAAGCGTGTCTCCGGCGCAAGCGCCATCAAGTGAAACCGTCCGATCCCTTTAACCTTCACCAGCGGAGCGACCTTGAACTCAAACTCCACCATCTCACTCCAGCTTCCCGAGGTTAAGCGCACCTCTCTTTCCCCCACCGAGATAATTAACGCGTCTTGCTCAGGCAAACGCTTAAAATATATGGGCAGCGTGCTCTCCAACGGCCCGAAAGCTACCGTTTCGGCTGCCCCGTCGAAAAACTCTATCCCCACCACCTTGCCTCCCATTTCGGTGTCCTCATCCGCCCAAACATCAGTGGCATAATAGGAGAAGGTCCCCATCGTGCCGCGGATATCCGGCACCCCCAACCCGCAAAGCAGCTTAACGCCGTTCTCCGCCTTGGCCGGAAAACAAACCGGCATCCGCAATGCCCGCACCGGAACGCCGGCCCGAGCGGCAATATCCCAAAAAGCCTCGCCCTTACGGTTCAAAATGGCTTTAGGACGTTTGACCGGTATCCACTTACCAAGCACAAACTTGGCCTCCGTGGAGCTGTTCACCGCAAATTTGGGGTAATAAGTTTCCAGATCACGCTTCAAAAAATCATATATGCCTGTCTTGCCGGGATTAGTGCCCGTGATGAAACTCGCCCAGGCCACAGGAGATTCGGCCGGGTTGGTGGTCCGCAACTCGTTAAAACTACCCTGTTCCGCAAGCCGCCTCATGTTGGGCAGGCGGCCCTGACCCATCCACTTTTTAACGTAATCGTAATCAAGCCCGTCAAAACCGAGGATCACGATCTTCTGCGCGGCCGGGCCGACCTTAACAGGCCCACAGCCCGGGAGGAGAAAGAGCGATAAAACCAGCAACATAATCTTATGTATATTCATAATCACACTCCTTTTTTTACCACGACGACACGACGTTCTATCTTTCAAACACCAGCATCGTACCGTAGCAGTCAAAATCTTTTCCACCACGACGACACGACGTTTTTTCTTTCCTAACACCAACGTCGCCTGTCATTCCCGCGGACCAGCGGGAATCCA
>JAUXIB010000051.1 GCA_030621225.1 candidate division FCPU426 bacterium | reverse complement strand
TCCACCGGATTATAGTCGTCCGTCAATACCATCCCCGGAGAACGCTCCACCGCGATACGACGATAGAGAACAGATTCCACCTTTTTGCGCAGCGGCTCCCATAGCGGTACTTCCCGGCTAAAATCTATAGCCCCTTCCCCGCCAACAGCAACGAAGAACACATTATTGAAATCACTGGCCCGGCCGCGATAATGCATAAAAACGTTAGGGAATACCTGCCTCAGTGTCCGCCCGACCGCCTTGGTCACCACCGCTTCCTCACCGGCAACCCGCCCCAGAAAATTCATCACCAACAAACCGTTCTCTCCCAGACGATCCCGGGCCGCGGCAAAGGCTTCCAGCGAGGTAAGATGCGCCGGACAACTTTCCCCGCTATATACGTCCAGCACTATCACATCGTAAGCCTCCCCCGTCTTTGCCAAAAAAGCCCTGCCATCCATGCCGTAAAAAGAACCCGGAGCGTCAGGCAGATCAAAATACCGCTGGGCCATTTCCTGCATCCGCGGATCTATGTCTACCATATCTACTTTTATGCCCCGACGACGCAGCGAACCGGCAATCAAGCCGCCACCGACACCTATGACTAATACCGATTTGGGGTCGCGATGATAAGCGAAAGCCAATCTCTCCATAGCGCTGATATAGTCAAAGCAGGACAACATCTCCGGCAGCACCGCGCCGGATTGAACGATACCGTCCAACAGCAGGAAACGCTTGTTCCCACGATCCATTACCGCGATCTGTCCGTATATGCTCTGTCCAGAGTAAATGATCTGTTCACTATCGCCGTGCGGCACCGCAAAACATAGACCACCGGACAAGATGCCCGTTATCACGATCAACATCATCCCCCTGACATTTCGCGTCAAAATAAAGAAAATTGCCGGCAAGAGCAAGCTGACCACGGCGAGTAAGAGAAAAATGGCCCGCAGACCAAGCACGGGCAAGAGGTAGAAGCCAACCGCCAATGTCCCCAAAAAACTCCCCAGAGTGGAAATTGCGTAAACATAGCCCACCTTGCGCCCGACCACCTCCAGGCAATCGGATAACGCCCGGATAGCCAACGGCCCCACCGTGCCCAGGCAGGCCAAAGGCGGCGCGAAGAGAAGTGTCGCCGCCAGCAGAGCTCCACCACGCATCCCCAGACCTACCCCCAAAAGCATAAAGGGTCTCTTGAAAAAAGGCAGCAGCAAAAGCCATAAGGCGCAGGCAAGAAGCACCAGGTATATCATCCGTTCGTTGCCGGACCCGGCGGACCGGTCCGCCAGCCAGCCACCCAGGTAGTATCCGACGGCTAGGGAAATAAGCGTCACCGAGATCAGTGCCGTCCAAACGAACAAGCTCATGCCATATAGCGGAGCAATGATCCTGGTGCCGATTATCTCCAAGGCCATCACAGTGGCGCCGCACCAGGCAACGGTGATTATCAGCAGCACCGAGCGGATTTTTTCTTTGCTTGAAGACATTCTGCCAAGAGGTCAAAGGGTTATCCGGCTAACATCTAATGTCACGCGTCTCGGGTCTGCCAACGCACGACACGGGACAAGCGATGCGTGACATTAGATGTTAGACGCTGTTTGCAAACCCTATCTCCAATAGAGTATAAAAACGCAAACAGACAGCCACAGGAAGATATTGACGATGGTAGGAACGTCGCGCAGCAAAACTTTTTCCGGCGCTCCCCCCATACTACGAGCATAAAGCAGAAATAGGTAGCGCATCACCCCGTACAACACAAACGGCAGAGTATACATCATATCCGTAGAATGCCGCCCCGAGGTAAAGCTATAGAGCGCGTAAGAAATAATCACGGAGGAAGAGATGATCGCCAACAACGTGTCAAGCAGCGGCCCTCGATAGTCAGCCAGAGACTCGCGATGCCGCTGGGCCTTGTTCCCCAGTACACTCAGCTCGCTCCGCCGTTTGCTCAAACCGAGAAAAAGCGCCAGCAACAGCGTGCACACCAACAACCAAGGGGAGATGTTCACCGCGATCGCTAACGCTCCCGCTATTGCCCGGAGCACGAACCCTACAGCAATAGCCAGGATATCGATGATCACCAGCGACTTAAGGAACAACGAATAAAAAACGGTAAGCAAGACGTAACCCATCGCCGTCAGACCAAAACTGTTCCCGAGCGCCAGGGAAATCAGCAATCCGCTGATTACCATCACTACCGCCACCATCGCCGCGGGACGTTTGGCCAAGCGCCCACTGGCGATCGGCCGCTTTTTCTTTTCGGGATGTAACCGGTCTTTTTCCCGGTCAATCACATCGTTGAGGATATAGAGGCCGGAAGAGATCAGGCAAAAAAGCAAAAAGGCAAACACAACCCTACGGACATCGCTAAAATCACCGATCCGCTTGGCGAAAATCAGCCCAGCAAAGATAACCAAATTCTTGGTCCATTGCGCGGGTCGCATAGAAAGCAGCAGGTTTTTTATCATAATCATCCTCATTAGCGACATTAGAGACTAGGGACTCGATACTCGGCGCTGTTCGCGGTATTTGGTCGTTAGTATTTGGTATTTGGTTGGTCGTTCCGACACTCCGGTATTAAACAGAATTTGGTCGCTGACTAAATACCAGATACCAACGACTAACGACTAGCCATGAGCTACGCACTTAATGCTCCTTCCCCACCCTGATCATCTCATCAATAGTCGTTCCGCCTTCGATCACCCGCAAACCGGCGGTCTGTCTCAAGGTCATCATACCCTGACGCACGGCTTCGTCCCGCAACTCCAGCGTCGTTTTTTCGTCGGTGATCATCCCGCGTAACGTCTCATCAAAAGTCATCAGCTCAAAGCAGGCCAGCCGACCCTTATATCCGGTATTGGTGCACTTGCTGCACCCCTTGCCGCGATACAGTTGTTTCAAATCCCCCGCCCGCTCGCCCAGCGTCTTCCGCATCACCTGTGCCTGCTCCTCGCCGGGCTGGTAAGCTTCCTTACAATTGCTGCATATCCTGCGTACCAGGCGTTGATTGGCGACCAACATGATCACCGAGGAGATCAGAAAACTCTCCAGGCCCATATTCGTCAAACGTGTCACGGTAGAGGGAGCGTCATTGGTATGCAGGGTGCCAAAAACAAGGTGACCGGTGAGCGCGGCTTCGATGCATATATTCCCCGTCTCTGAGTCACGCAGCTCACCAACCATGATCACATCCGGGTCCTGACGCAAAAAGGACCTGAGCCCTGCCGCGTAGGTTAAGCCGATCTCAGCACGCACACCAACCTGATTTATCCCTTCCATAAATATCTCCACCGGGTCCTCCATCGTGGTAATATTAGTTCCTTCCGTGTTGATGGCGTTCACCGCGGTGTAAAGAGTGGTCGTCTTGCCGCAACCAGTAGGCCCGGTGATCATGATCATACCGTGCGGCTCACGAATCATCCTTTCAACAACCGGCAGGTGCTCGGGCAGCAGCCCCAAATCCGCCAGGGACAGGACCAGCGAACTGGAATCCAAGATACGCATTTCAACCTTTTCGCCCAAACCGAGCGGCACTATCGAAACGCGGATGTCCCGCTCCCGTCCCAGCATCCTGATCTTCATGCGGCCGTCCTGCGGCAAGCGCCGCTCCATTATCTTTAACTGGGCCATGATCTTGATGCGCGAAACAATGCGCCGGTGCAGTTCTTTAGGGATTTTCTCCACCTCGTGCAGCACTCCGTCAATACGGAACCGACAACGCAAATGCTTCTCAAATGGCTCAAGATGGATATCCGAAGCGCCGGCCTGCATCGCCTTGTTAAGCAGTAGGTTGACCACCTTAATAACCGGCTCCTCGGAATCACCGCCGGAAAGCGCGGTGATATCCATAACATCATCCGCGGCCTCATCATCTCCCTCGTCCTCAATGATCTCCAAATCCTCATCGTACGAAGACGCATCAGCCAGCAAGTTCTCCGCTGCCGCTTCCTGATCATCCTGTTCCCGGGGCGCATCTTTCTCACGCGACGCGGCCGCCGCCATGCCGTGGTATTTTTCCAGCGCGTCAAGTATCTGCGTTTTCGTTCCGATCACCGGTTCCACCTCATAACCCGTTATGCTCTTGAGGTCGTCAACAGCGATTATGTTCAAAGGATCCACCATGGCCAAACTAAGCTTACCCTTCTCGATCCGCACCGGGATCACACCGTATTTTTTGCTCACCTCCATCGGCACCAGGTTGATCACTTCCGCCGGGATATCTCCCAGCTCGTCCAGGTTTATATACTTAATATTAAGCTGACGCTCCAGGCAGTAGGCCACCACCTCTTCGCTAACGAAACCCAGTTGGACCATGGCCTCTCCCAGGCGGCAACCTTTCACCCGCTGGTGTTCCATCGCTTCATTTAGCTGGGCCGTGGTAATGATGTTCTCATCCACCAGCATGTCACCCAAACGCACCTTCTGCATTGTTCGTTCCCTCTCTATCACGGATTACGCTGATTCGGGCTACGCCCTCCCGCGGATTACGCGGATACTCGCAATACCTCCGCCGTTACAACCAGGATCCTATGTCGTTAGCATCAGCGTAATCAGCGTGCAAATCCGCGAAATCAGCGTTACCTCAATCCTCCTTAGTCACTCGCAACAACTCCTCCACCGAGGTGATTCCTTCCTTGACCTTCCGCTCAGCCACCTGGCGCAGGGTCATCATCCCCTCCTCGATCGCCTTCTGTTTCAATGCCTCAGTAGGTTCGTTGCGCGTCACCATCCTGCGCAGCTCATCGGTAAGCATCATTATCTCGTGTATTGCCGTCCGGCCTTTATATCCAGTATCATTGCAGGTAGCACAACCGGCACCTTTATAAAGCGTCAGTTTCTCCCCCGCAGGCACTTTGAAAATATCCTGCTCTTTATCCGACGCTTCGTAAGCCTCCTTGCAGGAGGCGCACACCACGCGCATCAGTCTTTGCCCCATAGCCATCAGCAAGGTACTGGTGACCAGGAAGGGTTCTATACCCATATTTATCAGGCGCGTCACCGCTCCGGGCGCGTCGTTAGTATGCAGCGTGCCAAAGACAAGATGACCGGTAAGTGCCGCCTCTACCACTACCTCGGCCGTCTCCTTATCACGCACCTCACCGATCAATATTACATCGGGATCCTGACGCAAAAAAGAGTGCAACCCCCGGGCAAAATCCAGCCCGATATCTTTGTTGGCGGCCATCTGATTTATGCCGGGCAGATTATATTCGATCGGGTCCTCGATGGTGCTAATATTAATGTCCGGCTTGTTAATGCTAGCCAGGGCGGAATAGAGCGTCGTTGACTTACCGCTACCGGTAGGGCCGGTGATCATGATCATGCCATAGGGTTCTTCCAGACATTTTTGAAAGATGCTCATGTGCTCAGGCATAAATCCCAGCTTGGTCATATCCACATTGAGACCGGAAGAATCTAAGATACGCATGCAAACTTTCTCCCCGCCCACCACCGGGATGATCGAAACGCGAAAATCTATCTGCTTGCCCAATACTTTCATGCGAATGCGGCCGTCCTGCGGCAAGCGCCGCTCAGCGACATCCAAATTGGACAGGATCTTTATTCTGGCGATCAAAGGTCCCTGTAGACGCCTGGGAGGAGCTTTCTGGTTTTGTAATACACCGTCCAGCCGGTAACGAACACGGAAGCTCTTCTCATACGATTCCAGGTGAATGTCGCTGGCCTCGCGGCGCACCGCCTCGGCAATGATCGCGTTCACCATTTTGACCACGGGTTTCTGCTCGCCGGCCTTTTCCAGCTCCTCGCTGCTGGCCTCCTCCTCTTGCATCACCTCAACCTTATGCGCATCGCTCAACGTATCCAGGTAAGAGCCCAAATCCTCAGTCGATGCCTCCAGCTCCTCTTCCTCAGCCGCGGCAGTGGGAGTCGCCTGCTGTTCTTCCTCTGCCGCAGGCTTGGTGTCCTTGCCCCCATAGTAGCGTTGTATCGCCTGACGGATATCCTGATCAGAACTCAAAAAAGGCTCTATCTTTACCCCGGCAGTGATCCCGATATCCTCCAACTCGTATATATGCATCGGATCAGCGATAGCCAATTTGACAGTGCCGTCTATTATCTCCACGGGAATACATGTCCATTTCTTGCAGATAGCGGCGGGGATGGCCTTGATGGCCTCTTTCTGAACAGTAAATTTTTCCAACTCAATGAATTCGAGATTGAGCAACATCCCCTGGAAGGCTCTGATCACCTCTTTGCTGACATAGCCGAGCTGCACCAGCGCCACGTCCAGAGTCATTTTCTTCTCGGAGGCCAACCGCACGGCATCCTGCAGTTGTTCCCCGGTGATGATATTCTCTTCTACCAGCCTGGCGCCTAATCGAGTAGAGGCGTCCGGACCTCGCTCTGCAACCATATCCTAATACTCCATTCGTAGTTCGTAGCTCGTAGTTCGTAGCTCGCTGCTTACTGACTACTGAATACGTATCATATTGCGTATAGCGTGCATTACCAGGTTAAGCCCCCGATATCCCGTATCCTGTATACCGTATACCCTTGAATGATTATAAACCAGAGGAGAGAGTGTGTCAAGAGTGGTGGATAAACGTGTCAGTAAAGATTCAAAAGTGGACTGTTTTAAATTGGTTTGGAGGTGTCCACTTTTGAAAAGTTCCTAACACTTTATTCGGGACTCGTTATTCGTTATTCGCTTATCATCTTTATTAGGGGACGGACCGTAATTATTTCTTTTTTCTCCCCATCTACTGAGCTATCTACGAACCGTCCCCTCTACAGTCCCCTCTACTACCCTGCTCTGCGCCGCCTAAAGCGGCGCGCCCCAACCTATGGTAACCATGCCCCTCGCCGTATCCGTCTTCGTATATTCTTTCAGCCTGATGCGCTCATATTCCCCGGCCAGATCCAGGCTCCAGTGACCATAGATCACCCCCAGCCCTACGCTTCCCGCCATGCCAGAGTGGTAGGCGATCTCACCGAGCTTAGCGTCGGCATCGTAATTGATCAACGCTTCCGGCACTCCCCGTCCGGCGCTACGCAGTCCGGCGCGCAAAACCAAACGCGGTGGCAATAACCCCAATAAATACTCCAGACCGCAGGACAACTCTATCGACTGCCGCGGTGTCATTGGCGCGGTGGCGTTTTCCGCGTAAATCGGGTAAAACACCTCTCCCGTTTCGCCATGCGACAACATAAAACGCCTCCAGTTTATTACCTCCATAGCTACCATCACCCTAAGCCGGTTCCTCGGCTCGGCGAATATTCCCAGCCTGAATTCCGCCGGCAAGTGCATAACCAGTGGTATCCCATAACTAAAGGGAGGGTTTATATCCTCCACGTAATCCATTTCATAACGCCGCGCGTAACCAACCCCCACGCGAACCGTTTCATACAAATTAAACAATACTCCCAAATTAATCAGATAGGCGGGGCTTAGTTGATAACGCGTCCAGGTCGCGCTTACCGCCTGCCGCTGTTCCCCACCACGCCCCTCCGCCATTCCCACCGCCATCCCCAGAAACAGCCATTCTCTCGCCCGGTGGGCCGCGCCTATTACCGCACCATATACATATCCTTCCGTGGTGACCCGCGAACCGGAAAGCCGCCTGGCGCCATCCAGATCCCACAGCTTTATCCCGGCCAGCCCAAAAACAAAGCGCCGCGTCCCGATCATCAGCGGCAAAGCAATGCCGATATTTTCAGGCGCGACTCGACAAGCGCCGCCCCTGTCCGTATAACTCGCGCTAGTTTCCGCGCACCATCCCCGGCGCAGTGCCAGCGCCGCTGGATTACCAAAAAGGCAGACCGCTCTATCGTCCGCCGCGACAAGCGACCCTCCCAGCGCCATATCCGCCGCCCCCCGCGCCGGATGATGGAACTGAAAAGCCAAAAGTGTACTGTTACAAAAAAGGATTCCCAGCAGAATCAGTCTATGGATGGATATCATTATTTCAGTGAGGAACGAAAATAATAGTCTCCGTCCGTTCGCTCTCCTCGCCCCCTTCGTCAATCGCGACAATATAGAACGAATATTCCTTGCCGTTCTTCAAACCGCCGAGTGACAGGCTGGTCTTGTTTACAGGTTGTTTGGTAAGCCGTTTCTCCTGCCCCTTAACCAAGCGATAGACGTGATAACCCTGCACAGCGTATCCCGGAGAATCCCAATAGAGCTTGACCCTGCCATCCCCCGCCTCGCCGCGAAAAGCGCCGGGAGCCTGTGATTGTACCGGCGCGGTAGATTGCACTGCTAGATCACCCAATGAAACGTTGGTTTTACGGCTGTAAGGACTTTTGACACCGCCCGCGCCGTTGGCCCTGACCATAAAATAATATTCGTTATCCGGCGGCAGACCAAGTGTCAAATGGTTAGACCGCCGGGGCTTGGTGGTTATCTTCTTGAATCGCCGGCCGTCCCTGCTCATATAAACATCGTATCCCGTCACCTCACCATCGGGCCGCAACCATTCCAAGCGCACTCTGTCCCCCTGGATAACAGCTTGTAGGTCCTGCGGCGCCGTCAGGGCGCGGCGGCGCACAACGCGCTTCTTGACCACACGTTTTCTACCCATAGTAACCGACGCGCTGCCGCCGTACCCGCTTTCCTCTCCGCCGGCGTTGATACTGGTAACCGTAAAATCATGTTCTCCGGGCTTTAGCCCGCCCAGCCGCAGGTTTTGCTTACGAATAGGCTGTTTATTGAGACGCGTGTATTCCCCGCCCTTCTTCCTGTGGTAGATATTATAGCCAACAGACTGCCAGTCAAGCGGCGTTGCCCATTTAAGCAGCACCCCTTTCTTACCTTTCCGCGCACTCAGCTTGCCCGGTGGCCGCGGGCCGCGCGCTACTACACCCATTTCAATAGTAGCGGAGAGACGATGCGTCAGGCCCATATCTCTGGCGTAAGGCACAAAGGCGTAGTCAAAATGAGGCGTAAAAGAAGCGAGTTTATCAAGTTTCAGCCCGCCCCCCAAAGCCAGGCTCTCGGCGTCCCGCAGTGCTTTGTATCCGGCGCGCACAGCAACCGTGGAAAAAAACCAACATTCACCGCCCAGCCCCAGTTTGCCGTCACCCGCCAGGTAATGCGCGTATTCCATGCTCAAAGCTGCTGTCGCAGGCCCTTTGCGCAAGTTAACCAAAGCCGCGCCCACTCGCAGCGAAGTCGGCAATGGATCACCTTCCTCAATGAACTTCACCGCGGAGCCCAGGTTAAGCAAGCTGACGCCGAAACGGATGCTGCGCGCCGGTTGAAAGATAACGCCGGTATCAACAGCAAAACTACTGGCCTTGTACCCCGACAACTGGCGTGAGATCATCTTCGTGCCCAAGCCCAGAGAGAGGCTGCGGAATAGTTTCATCCCATAAGAAGCACCGATCGCCATATCTCCCGCCGTGCCTTTTTCCGCCAGCGGATCACGCGTGGAATTAAACGGCGGCAGGTGCAGAAAAATACCCGATAGCGCCACAGTGCCCCAGCGGCCCAGAGGATAGGCCACACCCCCGGACTCATAAGAGATATCCGCCAAATAAACCAGGTGCATAAAATTAGCAGTGGGACGGGTGATCTCGGCCAGACCGGCCGGATTCCATCCCACCGAATTCAGATCGTCGGCCAGGGCGACAAAGGCCTCGCCAAGTCCCGAGGTACGCGCGCCGCTGCCGATCTTGAGAAAATCAGCGCCCGAGGAGCCCTTGGCTGACAAAGATGCCGTGGTGCCGCAGATGACCAACACGGCCAGCAAGACACGGTGCGTTATTTTGTATTTCATCGTATTTATCATTATCTGGAAGAAAGTCTTTTCACCACGACGACACGACGTTTTTCTTTTCAAACACCAACACCGCACCGTAACAGCAAAGTCTTTTTCACCACGACGACACGACGTTCTTCTTTTCAAACACCAACACCGCACCGTAACAGCAAAGCCTTTTTCACCACGACGACACGACATTTTTCTTTTCAAACACCAACACCGTACCGTAACAGCAAAGCCTTTTTCACCACGACGACACGACGTTTTTTTAAAACACCAAGCCACAGAGGTCACAGAGAAACGACTTCCTCTGGATACGACTAAAACCTTTCTCACCACGACGACACGACGTTCTTCTTTTCTAACACCAACACCATACCCTAGCAACTAAAGTCCTTTTCACCACAACGACATCCGCCTTCGTTATGTAGGGGTTCGATTCATCGAACCCTGGGCGCAATGAATTGCGCCCCTACAACGGCGAGACAAGCAACGCTATTTCTCGTCATTCCCTCTAAAGCATGTCCCAGCGAAAGCAGGGACGGGAATCCAATTCAACCTGGACACCCGCTTCCGCCTTCGTCTCACTTCGGCGAGACAAGTCCGCGGACGTGACAAACCAACAAACCCTTATCTTTACCCTCTTGGTCGTTATCCAAAGCGGTTTCTCTCAAGCCGTTCCTTTGTGAACTTTGTCCTACTCCGCTAAAGCTACGTAGGACTTGACCCTTCGTAGCACGAAGTGCGAAGTAGGGTGACTTTGTGGTTAAAAGATCCGCCGCTATCTAAAAAGCAATCTGTGGACAACTAAAGCCTTTTTCAGCTTATCGTCACTCACAAAAAAGTGAATAGCCTTATTTTATTAGCACTACCTTCTTGGTCTCGTTATAACTACCATCCACGCTTTGGACGTTAATCAGATACAAGCCACTGGCCAAAAGGTCGCCGTCCTTGTCCTTACCGTCCCAGTAGACAGTGTGCTCATCGCCGGGGATCACCTGGTAGGGGCCCAACTGCAGCATCTCTTCCATGGCGATGTTATAGACCTTGATCATCACCTCGCCACTCGTTTCTTCTCCGGCCAGTCCGAAAGCGATCTCCAGTTTTTCGCCCTTTAGGGGGAAGAAGGTGTTTTTGTCAAAGTACATCTGGTGCTGTTCGACCAGCACCTCGCGTCCTATCGTCACCTCAACCTGGTTAGAGGGCTGGCTGGTTAAGCCAAGACTGGTCACAGACCGCAAGTAATAGCTGAGCGTGCTCTCGTCCGGGACGTGTAGATCAGTGTAAGTACTGGTCTGGTCGCCGCTTATCGCCACTGTCAACGGATCGTCCGGTCCACCGCTACGGATCATCCGGTAGCCGACCACTTCACCCAGATGCACCGCCGGTTGCCAGGTCAATACCACATCGCCGCTATAATCACTCGCGTCGGCCGTCAACTGCGCCTGCAAATCATAAGGAGGATTGACGGCGGCGGCATCAGGCGCGGTAGAAGCGGCGGTAGTCACCGGCTCGCCAAGGTGGTTATCGCTGAAGCCTTTGTTGTCATAAGCAACGACATAGTGATCATAGAGAGTGCCGTTCGCCAGATTGTTATCGAGGAAATAGGTGGTATCGGCATCCGTACTACCGGCGTAAACATAAGTACCGTCCGAGCAATAGATATAATACCCGGCGATCGGATAACTATTCGCGACAGCGGCGTCCCACATCAAGATCAGCGAGTTATCGCCCTGGAATACCTGCAGATTCGATATTGTGCTCGGCGCGTCGCCCGGCCAGAGTTGTATCTCATTGGAATCACCAGAGACATAGCCCTGCGTGTCAACCGTGCGTACGATGAAGTAATAGCCGGTCCCCTTGATGAGACTACCGATACTAGCGGTAACCGCCGGCACCACCGCCGTGTCGCCTGGCGTTATATAAGAACCGCTGGTTGTACGGGCATAAGCGTTAATAGTTGCAGGAGCAAAGGTGGTGGTCCCCGGAGTATCCCAGCCGAGGTCGGCCTGGGTCGTGGTGGGATCATTTATCACCCCGGCAAGATTCGTCGGCGCCACAGGCGGTATGAACGGCACCAGATCCGCTGAAGCAGTAGACCAGGCACTCCGCTGTTCCTGGCTATTTACGGCACGCACCTGGTAGTTATAGGCATCACCGTTGGTTAGCCCACCATCGGTAAGACTAACACTTGTATCAATAGGGATGGCCAGCAGGCTATATCCCCCGGCGTTGACCTGGCGCTGCACCTCGTAGCCCTGCAAAGTCACAGGGCCACAGGGGGCGTAGGACACGGCGTCCCAGTTTAGCTGAATATAGCTGTCCCCCTCCGTGCCCGTGGGCGCCGAAGCGGGAGACGCGGGAGGCGTTGCAAGCACGCCGCTGACCACGGACGAGTCACTGCTGGAGATGCTGCCGGAAGAATAAGTAACCAGCCAGTAATCATAGCTCGTGCACACTGCTATGTCCGAATCGGTGTAACTCATCGGCCCCGCAACGTGAGTGACTGTCACGGGATTATTGACGCTAAAGATCGGCGTGCGATAAAGATGGTACTGGTTCGGCATTTCAGGCCCCTGTATCATCGGCTCGTCCCAGGATATCGTCACTGCGGCCGCGCCAATCGACGCCGCCACGTTATACGGCGGATTGACCTGCAGGCTCTGCGTAGCGCTACTCACTGTAACCGGCAACCCGAGATGCGCCGGCGAGGTACTATCAACGAGATCAAAAGCCCGTATCACGTACTCGTATGACGTGATAGGCGCACCGAGACCGGTATCGTATTGCTCAATTATGTGTGAACTCGTATTCGTGTCATTGATTGTCGCCCAAAGACCGCCCGGCGGCGTACGATAGACAAGGTAGCCACCGAGAGCATGTTCACCCAGAGAACTTGGCGGTTCCCATCGCACATAAATCTCATTCTGGCCCGGCTGATCAGTCTCGCCCACTATTTCCCCCGGCGGTGTGGCAGGCTTTGCCTCTACCCAGTTCGAATAGCCGCTCTCAATGTAGGGAAAGCCCACCGTAAGTTCGTTGAAAGTAGTAACTCGGTAATAATATACCGTGCCATTACTGATACCATCGCTCTCATCAAGCGTGATCGTCGCAGGCGAAAGCAAAGCATTGCTGACTACGCTCACGGCAGCGTAGTCCCCTCCCGCAGGTTTGCGATAGATGATATATCCGCCCACGTTAGCGGGACTACCGCCCCCCGTAGTGCAGGTCCAGTTCAACTCCACCATACCGTTCTTGTCCAACGCGGAGAGCCCCGTCGGCGCCGCATGCGCCTCGCCCGGTTGGGCCTGGGCCTCATTAGAGGCGGCGCTAATATTCCAGTTTTCGTCCTCCCGGCCCGAACTATCCACGGTGCGCACCACGTAATAGTATGGCGTGCCGTTTACCATCGCGATAGTATCTTCATACGTATAGCTGAGCGACATATCGTCCGCCACAGTGGCTATCGCCACGCCATAAGGGCCGCCTATGGGAAAGGACGTTGTATCACGGTAGATATTATAACTGCCGATGCCACGACTACCAGTATCGTCCGGCCTGTCCCAGCCAAGCGTAACCTTAGGGGTCGGGCCACGACTGCCAACCGCGGTAAGACTAACCGGCGCGTCGGGCGGCACCGCCGGGTGGAGCACCAGCTCCACAGAACACTGGCTCTGATGCACGTCAGCGTGCGCGCAAACCGAGGTAGGCGCGTTCGTGGCCCGGTCGGTATCATCAAGCGCCGTAACCACAAACGACGCGGCATTTCCTACAGTCAACCCGGTGACGGTCACCGCCTCACTTGCCAACTGACCGTTGACCTGGATACCATAAGACCCACCCGCGCTGTTGCCCCGGTAACAATAATAGCCGTCCGACGCCCTGGATTCAGCCACAGATACCGGCGCGACCCAATCCAGAATCGCCGTAGTACCGTATACGCTTACCGGAGCCAGGGTGGTCGGCGGCCCCGGCTGGGCGGCCGGTTGCCCTTTTATCTCCGTAGAATCAGCGCTCTCGTGACTGCCGGTGTTGGCCGCGCTCCACATATCATCGAAGGTCCTGATTACATAATAATAATCGGTAAGGTTGGC
>JAUXIB010000063.1 GCA_030621225.1 candidate division FCPU426 bacterium | reverse complement strand
CTCTCCCTGCTACTGACGTGTGTCTATCGCTATTTGCCCAGTAAAAAACATCCCTTTCTGCTGCTCTGGCCCGGTTCTATGCTGGCGGTACTGCTCTGCCTAGGGGTGTGTTACGGGCTCAGCATCTATCTTCAATTCTCCCCCACCTTCTCCCGCATGTATGGCAGCCTGGGGCTGCTGATCTCAATACTGCTCTGGGTACATCTATCGTCCTTTATCCTCCTGTCAGGCGCGGAGTTTAATTCGGTATTAGAGACACATTTGAAAGCCAAGACAGATTAATATCCGTATCGCTTTTTTGTTCATTGTTTGCGGGATGTAGTATGTGCTACCTACTACATACACCGAACTAGGAACTGCCTGACGCTTATTCCACCACATACCACATCCATCGAACTACGAACTGTTTAGCTTACTTCTTGAGTTCAAACCTCACCGGCAGCTTCACTGTCGCCGAGACGGCCCGGCCATCTTTTATTGCCGGCACGAATACGGCCTTACGCGCCTCGGCCAACGCGGCCTGCTCCAACAACGGATGAGCTGAACTCAGTACAACCGCCTCGCGAACCGTCCCCTGCTCATCCACCAGCAGACTGAGAATCACCAAACCATGGACGCCCTTGCGGCGGGCAGCCGGCGGGTATTTTACCTCCAGCGCCTCTTTCAAAACCGGTTCTTGATCAGGCCGCACTTCCGCCGTAGGCTGTGATAATAGAGGAAAAAAGATTTTTCGCGGCAGGCCAAAGAACCAAAGCAAAAGAGAGAACACCAGGATCGCGGCGAGTATTACCCAGGGGAGCTGCCGATGCCAAGCTGTGAGAGGAGGATTTTGCTTCTTTCCCATTTTGGTAAGTTATGCAGAGAACGTCTTTGGATCCACAGATTACACAGATTTCACAGATTACCCTCTTTGGCGTAGCGGGCGTATTGCAATACGCCCCTACATGCCATTATCAAAAAACTCGCTCACAAAACACGCAACCCAGTTTACTGAAAAGTCCAATTGCACCCCTTCAAGAATACAGAAAACCGGATACAGGATTCCGGGAAATATATGCTGGTTCAGGACAAGCTACTGTGCCCCCGTATCCTGCCTTTCATAATTCAGAATTCAGAACTCAGAATTCGCCCCTCTGTGTTCTCTGTGGCTCTGTGGTTAGATAACCTTCCACTAAAATTCAGCAGGCTTCTCTTCGTTTTCCGTTTTATCTTCCGACTCATTCGGAGTCTCGTCCGCCACCTGTTCCGCTGGGCCCTCGCCTCGCCCTCTATAGCCCTGGCGACCGCGAGGCTTCTGGCCGGGGGCAGCAGGCACCGCCACCTTCACCGTTACCGGATCAGAGAGTATCGTTTCTAACGACGCCGTATGATCCGCTGCTTCGACCAGATCTTCTTCATCTTCAGAGTAGACGGGAGTCAGCTTAAGCTCCGGCGTAAGCGAGGGCTGCGCCTCAGCCGATCCCGCTACGACCAAGTCCACATCTTCCTCCGCCTGGTCCGCCTCTGGATCAGAGGAATCCCGCTCCGGCTCGGCCTCTTCTGCCGCTATTACCATCCGGCGAAATCCGAGCAAAGCACGGTTGACGATCTTGGCCGCGGGATTCTCGTCTATCTTCACCTCCAGCTTCAGGGTAATCCCCTTGCCCGGCTCGACGTCTTCCAACTGCCACTCCAGCAGCCCTTTTTTCTGCTGCTCGGAACCACAGGACGGTTTCGGCTTGCTCTTTTTGAAAACAAGCCCCGCCGGCAAGGTGTCGCACACATAAACATCCGTCAAAAGATCATCGCTGCCATTCAAAAGCACCAACTCATATTTGAATTTATCCCCGGGCTTGAGTTTCCCGTCGACAACACTCTTCAACTGAAAGGATAGCTCTTGTTTTTCCTGCTTGGCCTCTTTGCGTTTCAAACCGCCAAGGTTCATACCGATTATGGTTCCCGCGCCGCCCACAGCCACCACTTTTCCTATATCTAATACATCAATTCCAAACAGATCTTCATTGGTCGGGCTGGCCACCCGGTCCCATCTACCGTCGCTATAATGCAATAATAAACCGTGCGCGCCTACCGCCCAGCATGACCCGCCTCGCTCATAGTCTATAGCATAGATGCTTTCCTCCACTGCCGTAGGCCGTCTTTCCCATCTGCCGTCACGGCAAAGCAACGCTTCCCCGTAATCCCCTATCGCCCAACCATGATCAACCCGTTCCATGGCCATCCCGTACAAGTCATAGGTTGATTCGGTCTCCACCTGCTGCCAACTCTCTCCCTGATAATAGAGAAGAACGCTATTTTGTCCGCAGAGCCAGATGTGCTCCCGACCGGCGACCGCGCCGGCATAGAGTTTCTCACTCACCGGCGAATCCGTTAACTGCTCCCAGACCATACCGTTCCAGACAAGGATAGTCCCGTATTCCCCGGCGGCATATCCTTCCCGTTCCGAGTAAAAAATAACCGTGCTTAGATCTTCCTGGCTGCCGCTTTTGACTTCCTGCCAATTCACGCCGTTATACTGGATGATCACGCCCCCCTCGCCCACCGCCCAAACCAAGTCACTACGCAAAGCCCAGACGGCGTTCAAACGATCAGGGGTGGGGCTGCTCTCTTTCTCCCACACTCCATCCCGGTAGCAAAGGACAGTACCCCGATCTCCCACCGCCCAACCCAACTCTTCACTAAACATATGCACAGCGTTTAGCGTCACCTTAAAAGGCATCTCAACCAACTGCCAACCGGACGCCGCCGCAACGTCCTGCTTACCTTTCTGCGACGCGGCCCTTTGTTCCAGGGGCGCGGCCGGATTAGTAGAACCGCCGCCGCTGCAGGAAACAAACAGACAAACAAAAAAAAGCAAGAAAACAGAGAAACAAAGAGAAAAGGAGCCTATCCCGGTTCTTTTCTTCCCTCTATGCTTCCCTGCATCCTTGCTTCTTAATAACTGCAAAACCATCTCCCCCATCCCTTCTGCGTTTTTCGGGACTCGGTCTTTTTTGTCACTAACCGCTGGCCTGCCCTACGAAGCCTTGGCGTAGTAGGGTCGTTAATCTCTAGCCGCAAATTATAATTCGTAGCTCGTATCGCGTAGCCTGCCCTGAGCCCTGTCGAAGGGCTCGTAGCTCGCAAGCGCCGTTCCCTGTGTCCCGTGTCCTGTGTACCGTGTACCTAGCACTTGGAACTAGATACTGCCTTATGTCGTTATCCAAAAAGAGATTTTTTGAGTTGTTCCTCTGTGTTCTCTGTGACCTCTGTGGCCAATTAGTCGTTATCCAAAAAAGAGTCGTTTGTAACGTCGTGTCGTCGTGGTAAAAGCCGTTGATGTCGTATTGTTGCGAGAAGCGTCCAAAAATTCACTTAGTTGTTTTAGCTTTCTTACGAGCCTGGCGTTTGCTCTTTTTCTTATCCCTGGCGGCTTTTTTCTTAGCCGTTTTAACAGGAGCAGCCGCGCGCGGCGCCTCCTCCTTCACCTTTTTCTTAACGGTCTTAGCCTGTTTGACCAGCAGCAGGCGCCTCTCGTCCTCCTTGATCCGGCCCGCTTTGCCGCTTAATCCACGCAAATAGTAAAGCTTCGCCCGCCGAACCACGCCCGCCCGTAACAGTTTTATCCCCGCGATAACCGGAGAATTTATGGGGAACGTTTTCTCCACGCCTACGCCAAAAGATATTCGCCGCACGGTGAAGACCCGGCAGGCCCTGCGCCCGCTGATGCTGATGACCACGCCATCGAAATTTTGGATCCTGGTCTTGTCCTTCTCCGTTATTTTTATAGAGACGCGCACGGTATCGCCAACCTGGAAATGAGGCAGGTCCTCGCGGAGGTTCCTCTCTTCCATATATTTGATCAGATCCTTCACTTTTTCTGGAGCCGGCTTAGCGGCAGCATCGCCGGTCTCAGCGGACTGTTCTTCGGCCGAAGCGCCCGCCTCAGCCGCTTGATCCGAAGCTTTATCCGGCGCAGTTTCCTTGGCCGAAGTTTCTTCGACGGGAACAGGATCAGCGGTCGCCTCGGCAGACGGTTTATCCTCGACCGGCTCCGCCGGCTCTTTCCCTGTCGCTTCGTTCGAGTTATTATTCTTAGCCTCGCTCATATTATTTCTCCTGTTTATTAAAATAAAACATGGTTTGGGTCAATAATATTACCACCCTCACCTTAATCCTCTCCCCTCAAGGGAGAGGAAAGCGATTCCCTCCCCCCCTGGAGGGGGAGGGCTAGGGTGAGGGGGAATAATTAATATACGCCCTCACCTTAACCTCCAACATTTACACTGTTGGAGTACTCACAAAACTACTCATCCTTTAACAGATCAGGCCGCTTTAGCGCGGTCGTTTTCTGACGCATCTCATCGCGCCAATCACGGATGCGTTGATGGTTCCCGGAAAGCAACACCGCCGGCACTCTTTTCCCCTTAAAAGCACGGGGCCGGGTAAAATGCGGGTAATCCAAGAGCCCATCGCTAAAGGAGTCTCCCGCCAAAGAATCCGCATCGCTGACCGCGCCGGGCTGCAATCGCGCCAGGCCGTCCACCAGCACCAGGGCCGGCAATTCCCCTCCTGAGAGAACGTAATCTCCCAGGGAAACCTCTTCATCCACCAGGGCGTCTATCACCCTTTGATCTACGCCGCGATAATGGCCGCAAATAACGATGAGATGCCGACTCTTAGCCTTTGCGGCAAACCAAGCCTGTTCCAGCTTTGGCCCTTGCGGACTCATCAAGATCACTCGGCTACTTTTACGCCGCAGCTTATCTACCGCGCGAAAGATCGGTTCCGGCTTCATCACCATCCCCGCGCCCCCACCAAAGGGGTAATCATCGGTAACCCGATGCCGATCCCGAGTGTAGTCCCTTAGAT
This sequence comes from candidate division FCPU426 bacterium, assembly GCA_030621225.1. Lineage (GTDB taxonomy): Bacteria > Oederibacteriota > JAUXIB01 > JAUXIB01 > JAUXIB01 > JAUXIB01. Next base: position 7,478 of record JAUXIB010000063.1, on the reverse strand, counting down.
CATGCACCCCCACGCGCAGCCTACCCGCCCGGATCGCCCGGCCGGTAATGCTTGTAGCCAGGTAATCCTCAAAAACCTCCGGAAAGATGGTCAGCACGTCCAATCGCATGTTTATAAGCCTTCCACCAAATGAACAATAACCTTCTTCTTGGGTATATCTACCTTTAGAATAATATCATTCACCGCTGGAAGCAATAGCTCCTTGCCGCCGTCATCCTTGACAACATATACATCATTGGCGCCCGTGCGCAACACCTCGCACAAAGACCCAAGCTGCCGTCCGTTATCGGAATAGACGAGACAACCAATAAGATCATTTACATAATATTCGCCGTTAGCCACCACTGCTCTTAAGGCGTCAGACATATATACCTCCCTACCAATGAGCGCACCCCCAACAGCAGATATGTCCCCCTGATGAAAACAGCAGGTAGAATTCTTGGCGCGAATCACCAGATCTTTCACCCTCAATCGCACCATCTGCTCTTCCCGCCGCAAAAAAAACTCTTCGCTTCCGGCTAATTGCCGCGGCTCAGTGCCGTAAATGACCAGACGATAACAACCACGCTTCAGCTCCCGTCCGATCTTACCGATCACACTATACCCACCGGTATCTCCCCCGGTAAAGCTTCGGCCCGTCCCAGCGATCATAATACACTTCCGCTGATTATCATTCTACTATTTCTATCTTCGTGTTTTCCTCGCCGTCCAGCGAAGTTACCAGCGAACGAACCGCGTTTATCGTACTGCCCCTTTTGCCAATAAGATGTCCCACATCGGCAGGATCAACCTTCACCATCACTTCTATACCATCCTGGTCTTCCTGCTCACTTACTTCTACGGCTTCCGGCTTCTCAACCAGCCGCTTGACGATAAATTCAACTATTTCCAGACGTTTGTCCATTTATTCGTACCGCGTATAGCGCTTGCCCTGTAGCCCCCTGTATAGCTCATTCATAATTCATAACTCATAATTCAGAACTATTCCTTCCCCTCGGCCTTGCTCGGGGCAGGCTTCTCTTCCGCCGACTTATCAGCGGGTTTTTCCTTCCCCGCGTCCTTGCTCGGGGCGGATTTCTCAGACGCCTGTTTTTTGGCCTCCTCCGCCTTGGCTTTCTCCGCCTTCTTCTCCGCTTTAGACTTTTTCTTGCGTTTCTTGCGTTTTTTACCGCTTATCAGGTCAGCCGCGCTCTTCGTTAGCTGCGCTCCTTTTTTGACCCATTCTTCCACCTTTTCCTTCTGAAAGGTATTTTCTCCCGCGCCCAGCGGACTATACGCGCCGAGAGAATCAATTACCGCTCCTTTGCCCGTTTTACGGCTATCTACCACTACCAGGCGATATGCCGGCCTGCGCTTCGCTCCCATCCTCACCAATTTTATACGAGTTGACATAGCACAATCTCCTCTAAATTATTAGGCTTGTTTCATAAAAACATATTCCCCGGAGAGTTGCCACGGAACGCCCGCCGCATTCCCAAGGGAAAGGAGGATTTTACCATTGCCTAGCCACGCTTGTCAATGCTAAAACGATAATAGAGGAAACAAGGGGGATATGTCTATTTTGACCTTTTTCTATGATCTAAGCGTCATTTAGGGAACGGAACAGACATCATGATCCCCTCTCGAAAGAAACGAAAGTCTTTTACCACCAAGTCACCAAGTCACCAAGGAACGTCTTTTTTGGCTAACAACAACGGTAGTTCTTCGTTAACAGGGAAGCATTTTTCGTCTTTGCGGAATGCTTGAGGGTGAGGCGAGGCATCCGCCGTCGCTAAAGCTATGGCGGACAGGCAAAGATGTAAGAGGCACAAAGGAATTATGAATTATGAGTTCTGAATTTCGAAGTGCAAAAAAGCGTGGTTTATGTGTTCTACTCCTTAGTGCCTTTGTTTTCCTTCGTGCCTACCGTTTACCTTCAAGCGTTCCTTTCAAGATTAACAAGTGCTCCCCTTAAAACGAAGAGTAGGGGCGTATTGCAATACGCCCCTACATGCCGCCTGCCCTGAGCCTGTCGAAGGGTTAACCAAGGGGATTTTTCTTGGTGACTTGGTGTCTTGGTGGCGAAGAGCCGCCTGCTCTGAGGGAGCAAAGCGAATCGAAGGGTTTTTGGTGCTTCCTTGGTCCCGCAGGGGGGGGGGGCACGATGTCCCTTCCTAATTTCCAATCGTACTCCAATTAGCCCTTGACATCGAATTGACGAGGTGGCAGAATATAGAGAGGTAGCAAATTCAAAACTCTTATCCATGACTTTTCTGTTAAGCGCGGCAAACAATTACCGATAATATTATGGGGGTTAGTGTCTCTTGGCAAAGCGGATAATTTTCACCGACCATGTGAAAGAGAGAATGGCATCACGAAGTATCTCCGGAGATATGGTGCGGGCAACGATAAGATATTACGATAGTAAGACAAAGGAACCACCACCCAGAGTGTATAAAGCAGAAAAAGACATCCAGGGAGAGGTTATTGTTGTTATTTACGAGGAAGGAAAGACTTGGCAAAAAGCGATAACCACGTACAAGGACTATTGATCATGAACACCAAAGCACCAGTATTGACATTTGACCCAAACGCAAAAGCGGCGTATTTCAAACTGCGAGATGGGGCGGTTTATAAGACAAAAAAAGTCGCAGGGAACATCTTTGTTGATTACAGCAGAGGCGGCAAAGTATTGGGAGTGGAGATGTTGTATCCGCGCACAATCACGATCCATGTTATCCAAAAAGTATCTCGCCAGATCAAGGAACCAATGCTGATGAACATCAATCCCGCTGCATTGGGACGTGTGATAGCCTGCAAAAGGTAAACGCAAGCAGGAGTTGTGTACTTATCTAGGCCGACCTTTTACATTGTCAAAACCAGAAAAATTTGATAGATTACACTCTGCGCCAACGTAGCTCAGTGGTAGAGCAGCGGTTTACGAAACCGACTAGGCCTGTTCCGGTCGATTTGACCGAAACCCCAGAAATCTGGCCACTGGGAACATTATACTTACAGGATTGGGATGAGGCAAGAGGCGTTTTTAGGACCTGCCTAGTTTGAAAGGTGCTACCATTTTGCTACCATAGGCGATACATCAAGAACATTCGTCCCTAATCCATTTCACGACTTCCTTGTAGTCCTTGAGCGACAGCTTATTCTTCACCGGCTCGGCGAATTCAAGCGCTCCTTTTGTGAAGCGCGATGTGGTTACGAGAATTCCAGCAGTTGCTCGTCCTTGTTCGGCCACACCATATAGCGATCTCACCAAAGTAACGCCGACCGGATAATCCTTGGCATAGCGCTTACATTCCACATAGTAAAGGTGCCTTCCTAGCCTACTGTCACGAGTAGCAAGAATATCTCTACCCTTATCTCGAGAAGGCGGAGTCAGTTGAACGCTGAACCCATCTCGGTCCAATAGCTCTGCCACAAGTTCTTCGAAGTCTCTCGGATTCATTGAACGCAGTTTTTCTGGTGTATCTCGAAGATGACGAAGTACACGTTCCCAGTCCTTGTTGGATAATGTCACAACCTTCTTGTGGGCGGAAGGGTCAACGGTTATGATTTCATCTTCGTAGAGGAGCTCCGCACCTGTCGCTTGCGTTTCGGTAAGAATCTGCCATCTATGGTCAAACGACGCTATAGCATCGTTTATGATGGGGCCCTCAAGATGGGTTTCAAATTTCGCGCGCGTAAGGAGCATGACGACACTGCCGTCAACAACTATAAAGCTCTGGCCAGGATGATTGGTAACGAGGATTCCCCACACGCCGGGACCTAATCGATTTGGTTGAAGGGTTGCCTTGGAGGTCTCTTCGGCAATTCCGAACACATTTAGCAGCATATTCGGAGACTTGTTCTTCGCCTGAAGAATACAGCGAAGGGGGATTCTTGAGTCAACTAACTGAACAGCCTCGCTGATGCCATCCACAATGGCGATGGTACGTTCATCGATCAGGGATTCCGAAATGATCATATCCACGTGATGGCTCGCACCAAGTATTCTGGTAGTGATATCCTTGATTACCTCACTAATGTAAATGCTATTCACCCGTCCTCCGCTGTTTGCCTCGCCGACTGAACGTACCAATCTCTACCATAAGACCCCGCAGGTAGATTTCAGTATGTAGGTACATGCTACCACCAAGGATTATCTAGTTTGGCAACCATGATCCCACTCAGTCCATCACCTGTAATCTCAACACGATAGTATCCCGTGCCTTCTCGTCCGGTGGCCTCGTCAGTCACCGTAATCTCCATCCCAAAACGTTCGCGCTCTATGTAATCGAGTCTATCTTCTGGTGGGGGATCCAGGTATCTTGCCCATGGGTCGGCAATGCGTAATCTTCGCTCCCCTGAGTGTTTCTCGCCGAAGAATATCTCTTGTGCTGGTCTGGTTCCGACAGTATGGCGGAAGTACTCGTGAAGAAGACTTGGATCCAAGACTCTAGCTGCATCAACAGGCAATGGATTGCCTTTCCATCCCAAGTCTGTGGTGGTCACAGAGCGGTCTGCTATGATGGCTCCCGTACCATGCTCATAAAATCTTACCCGTGGTATGCAACATTGCGCCAACTCTCGCGGTACTCCCTTATGTGATTTGTTTCTCACCTGTATATAGAGGCGCCACTGGGTCGTATCCTCGGGAGTTGTTTGGTCAGCCCACTCCAGAAACTCGAACTCGGGTAGCCTGCGTTCCTCCGCATCGAGCATGCGGTCAAAAGACTGCCTGGATAAACGGAGAGACCATCCAGACCACCAAAGAGCAAGGAGCGTAGCCAGAATCAACGACCCGTCCACAATGTCACGATGATGTAGTGCATGGTCATCGCTTTTGACTTGCATTTGGGTCAAGAGCCTGAGCGCTCCAAGTAGTCGGTGTTTTCCGTTAACAATCCTCATGAAATGGGTCTTAGTATCCTGATATATCTGGTTGTGAATACTATCCGGCATATCCTTGACAGTAGTCTGAGCCAAATTCGTCACTCGCACCTTCTCGTTATAGGTCGATATGACCACTTGCATATCCAGTAAGAGTCCCATCAACTCGGCATTGGGCCGATATTCTGTCGTCATTCCGTCCGTGATTCTTTCGATGGAAGTGATATGGATGGGATCTCTGTAGAAGACCTTCCCGACATTGTACTTGTCCATCGTGTCGGGTATGCGTCCCAACTCGCTGACGAGATAGTGCATGAGGAACCCCTGCTTCGCACGCATCTCCTGTTCGTGCTGATATGCACCAAAGTAATAACCACACATTCCACCAATAATACCTCCCAGCAGTGCACCGGGCAGTGCGGCAACCAATAACTTCCACCAACTCTTCATCATAGCTCCTCCGTTTAACTGGCCATCAACATCGGCTCGATATCCATTGGTCGAGAAATCGGTCAAACCAACAGTAACCACCTGTCCGCAATCTTCTCTATTAATCTCTCGCAGGGCATAACGGTCGCCTGTGCTTATTGCTCGCCATTGGCTTGGGGTACTTTTTCACACTTCTTCCTCGCAGCAATGATCTTCGCCCTTCGAACATCTAGCTCTTTGCTGTAGACCTTGAGATTCTCAACCATTTCCCCCAATTCGCCAGGAGACCGCGAAGGAACTCCGCCAGATGCATCTGCGTCATGTAGTTCTGCGGAGGCCCTTCTCATTCCGTGAAAGACCTTGCTATAGTCGTCAGGGGTAACCTCTACTCCTTTCAGTTGCTGGGTCGCGACATTTCGCCTGAATCTCTGCACCGTATTGTGCAGTAGCTTCTCTTCAACTAGTCTCTCCCAGGTATCGCGAATCATGCGCATTCTTCCGCTGACCCATTGGCCATATTCTTCTTTTGTGCAAGAACTCTGTTTCTGCTTGGCCTCCTCTTCAGTATTTGCCAGAAGCGCCACTCTCTCTTTGGTGCTCGCAGTATTCCACGGACCTCCCGATTCAGAAATACCACACGCTTTTGTGCCGCGTTTAGTAATCTTGTGTGTAGCCCAGCTAACCGCTTGCTCAGTAAGTTCATCTTCTAGCCGCTTCCAAAACAGGCAATCGTGCGTCAGGATAATCACCTGGCGATGGTTGCCCTCTGCCACCAAACGCTTGGCGACCAAGTGCTTATAGGTGTCATCCAGTGAGCTTACGGGGTCGTCGAATACGATAGCGCACGGGGATTTCGAAAGCATAAGCTCTGCCAAGAAGGATGCCAAAGCCACTGCGCGCTGTTCGCCCTCGCTGAAGACATCAGAAACTTTCACGTTGCCGTGCGTCTTGCTATTAAGGCCCAGCATGTGTTGAGCACTGCCCGATTCTCCCTTTATGGTAAGGTTGATTCTACCTGTGTCCATTCCAAGGCCATTTAGCTCAGCCGCGAAAGCTGTCCGGAACTCCTTAGTCAAAACCGCATCTGTTAACTCGGTTGCCTTCAAGGTAATGCTGTTCTTTACGAGGTGCTTCTTAGATATGGCCTGCAACAAACCAACAAGCTCTAGTCTGGCAATGTGTTCCACAAGGTCGTTCTTGCGTTTCGCTAGTTGCTCACGAGCCTGAAGTTGTCTCAATTCCGACAGCGCCGCTTTCCTCTTCTCGGGATCTATGATCTTGGCCAGATTACCCTTTTCAGTCTTCACATTGCGATATGCTTCCCTCAGCAATTCTACTGGACTCGACCCTAGTCTGGGAACAGACACCCATTGCCTCGTATCCAGGCACGCTTGTACTACCTCAGCCCTTCTTTCAAGTGTTGCGAGGTAGTTTTCCAGAGCTGCAGATAGATTGTTCTCTTCATTGGTGGCTTGTGATATAGCTTCCCGAGCTGGCTCATCGGGTCTTAGATCCAATTCTGTGAAGTTTCTCTTTGCTGCCTCATATTCCTTCTTTCTCTTATCAAGCTGCTTACCCGTGTCATCGATAACAAAAGCCTTGAATCGTTCAAATCTGTTCTTGGCCTCGCGGAGTATCGGCTGCTGGCACAAAACACAGTGTGCTTCTTCGTCAAGATAAGGAAACTCCTTGTCAGGATAAGCGCACTTCTCGGAATATTCCCTTGCAGCATCAAACAGTAAACGCCATGCGTCAGTGCCGACACCCTTGACCGGTTCATTGTCAAACTTGGCTCTTGATACGGAAGCAGCAGCCTTCTCCGCTGCAAGCAGTCTTCTTTGATCCAACCGGAGACCGCATATAGTCCTGGCCGACGCACCTTTCTCCAACGCCGCTAGATTGTCAGCGAGCTGCTTGATAGTCTGAAGCCTCTTCTCCAGCACATCAATTTGCTTCTTTAGTTCTGGCTCCTTTACTCCCTCGACGTTCTTTTGCAGATGAACCAGCCTCTCTTTATCTTCAACCGAAAGATTAGCGAGTGTATCAATATCCTCCTTCTTGGTTTTCGCACTCAGCGACAGAATCAGCTTCCCAACTTCAGTATCCCCCTGCAGTTCTTCAAAGGACACCTTAACCTGCTGGGTCTTAATCTCTTGCTGGATTTGCCCCTTTAGCCTATCGCATAG
>JAUXIB010000134.1 GCA_030621225.1 candidate division FCPU426 bacterium | reverse complement strand
GCATCATCAATTATCCGTTCCCTTTTTCTACAAATATAACACAATACGCCTTGTTGTCAAGTGGGTTGGCATATCGAGATTCAGGGGTCACCCTTGAAATGATTAAAATATCTTCCTCCCCTACCCCCATTTTTGTCAGGGGGGCGTGATATGCTAAAAGCAGTGGAAATAGTTGCTTATACAGTGGTCAGGGGTCGGGGGCTGGTGGTCTGCTCCGTAGCTCGTAGCTCGAAGTTCGTAGCTCGGTTTATGAACAGCAAGCGGAATACAGAACATAGAATACTGGAGACCGGATACAGGGTTCTGAATTATGAGTTATGAATGCTGAATTGTGGTAAACGGCACACAACATACTACATACTAGGAACAATGAACAAAAAAGACAGTTCCTAGTTCGGTGGATGTTGGATGTGGTAAACGGCGCACAACATACTACATACCAGGAACAATGAACCAAAAGACAGTTCCTAGTTCGATGGATGTGGGATGTAGTGGAACAACCGATAAATCACTTAAAACCACAAGGAGAAAAACATGCTGAGAGTACAAGAGTTACCTGACGATGAGAGGCCGCGGGAGAAGTTACTGCGCTGGGGGTCCAGGATACTCTCCGAGCGGGAACTACTCTCCGTGATCATCGGCAACGGCTGTCGTCGCGCCGGGGTTCTGGAAATCAGCCGCCGCTTGCTCGCTGATACAAAGGGACTGCAAGGGCTATTGCGCGCGCCGATTTCCCTGCTCCAACGTTATCCCGGCCTGGGCAAGGCTAAATCAGCACGGCTGGCGGCCGCGCTGGAACTAGCCTCACGCCTGTCAGCCGCGCCCGCGGAAATGTCGGACCCGATCAACTCCCCCCAGCAGGCCCACCTGGCCATCAAAGCGGATCTAGCGAAGCGCGATTGCGAAGAGTTATGGGCGCTGGTGCTAAACGCCAAACACTTACTGATAAAGAAGGTGATGATCTCACGTGGCGGGCTTAATTTCGCCGCCGCCCATCCCCGCGAAGTTTTCCGCGAATGTGTACTGCTCAATGCCGCGGCGCTGATCCTGGCACACAACCACCCCAGCGGCGACCCCACGCCATCGGCAAACGATATCAAACTAACTACAGTGCTTGGCAAATGCGGCAAGCTATTGGGGATAGACGTCCTGGATCATATTATCATTGGCGATGGCAGGTATGTGAGCTTGAAGGAGATGGGTGCGATGAATGAATAACAAAAAGTGGTCGGTGGTCAGTGGTCTGTGGTCGGAAATCGGGGGTCAGTGGTCGGTGGTCGGAAGTCGGGGGTCCGTGGTCTGTGGTCGGAAATCGGAGATCAGTGGTCAGTGGTCGGAAGTCAGTGGTCCGGAGTCAGGGATTGGTTACAACCAACGTAACATAAAACTTTCTAAACCGTCACGGAGGAGAAATGAAAACTAAAATCAATAGTTTCCGAGATCTAATGGTATGGACTCTAGGAATTAATATCGTAAGCGTTGTATATGAACTAACCAAAGAATTTCCCAAACACGAACGATACGGACTTTCTTCTCAAATGCAAAGGGCCGCTACCTCTATCCCCTCCAATATTGCCGAAGGCTTCTGCCGTTTCTATAGAAAAGAATATATACGCCATCTGTTAATATCTCTCGGCTCTACCGCCGAACTCGAAACTCAGCTTGAAATAGCTCATAACTTAAAATACGTGGGAGAAGACAAGAAGAATAATCTATTAAAGGACATCAAACACGAAGCGAGAATGTTGACAAGCCTTGTCTCCGCTCTGAATAGAAGACAAAGGCTCTCCCGCACATCAAAACACCTGGGACGTTGCTCACTGACCCCTGACCACTGACCCCTGGCCACCTATTCCTGATTCTTGTCACACACCTTTGTTGCACATATCCTCTGAAAATTACACCGCTTACATTCCCTGCCGCTCGTCGTCCCTTTAAAGTCATCTTCCTCCGCGCGATTGCCCTCCACATCCGTCAGTAGCCGCCGCATATCGTCTACACTGCCCCGCATGTATGATTTCACCGCGTCTATATCACCGCTCGATACGCCGTCCTCGTCCATACGGTCATTATACAAATTGTACTCTGTGATCCGAATAGAGCCCAGCTCAACCCCCCATTTTTCCTGCGCGTACATCGCGTAACAGGTGAGCTGGAGCTTATTGTCTTTGCTCGCGCTCTTGCCCGTCTTCCAGTCTACAATGTGATTGACGCCTGATTCGCGATAAGCTAGATCCAGTACGGCGTGCACCTTCACCCCGTCCAAGCGAAAGCTATCGAATTCTTCTATCTGAATAAAATCTTGCCTGGGCAAGTCCCGCAGTTTAGCGTAGTAAGCGGAACTATAAAAATTATCCAGGCAACGCTCAACATGTTGCCAGCTCTGTTTCCATTCATCATCACTCAGCTCAACTTTATATTCGTGCTCAAACAGCGCCAAAGTCTTGGGTTTCCTATGGTAAACGCCCTCCCGCGAAGAACGAAAAGCAGCGCGCATACGCTCCCTGGTCTTGGCGATGATCTCTTCCGGCAGCAACGGAGGCACACCATTCTTCAAGTTGGTCATCGTGCGCTGGATACATTCGTGCACCACTTGCCCCTGCCACATCTGCCGGGTGCACAATTGTTTTAAAATATACACCTGCCGGGTCTTCTCGTCAGTGTCCATCTCCCAACCGCCCCAGGAACCATAATAGTGGTAGTAATAACGTCGGGGACACTGCTGAAAGGTCACATCACGAGAGATAGACCAGGAAAAATCATTTGTTAAGCGGGGCAATTTTGCATCCTTTCTATCCCAAGCCTTTTAGTTCCTTGTTCCAAGGATGTAGTATATTGTTTATACGATAAACAGTGGTCGTTGGTATTTGGCAGCCACTAAATACTGCCTTTTTTCAGAATTCATAACTCAGAATTCAGAACTCAACGTCCTTCCCGCTTATCCACCGCATCGATCAAGCGGCGCCGCGCGCGGATACGCTTGCGAATCTCAAGAAACTTTTCGCGAGCTTCCGCCTCCAGGCGGCCCAACATCTTGGCGCGATTCCGCAAACCGCGCAAAACACCCTCGCGTTCTTCTTGCAAGGCCGGGTCCGCTCCCACCAAATAACCGGCCGTTTTCACGGCATTTCTCCCCTGCCGCTTTAAACGCTGGATTTCCAAAAAGTTAGCGCGCGCAGCGGTCAATGACCGTTTTAGCGCGGCAGCGGCTGTTGACGCCCGGCGTTTACTGCCGGCGCGCAAAGCGTCCTCGTACGCTTTCATCTGGCGCGGCACCTGTTTGGACAACAGCGCGTTGATCACGGTTTGATTTCTGCGCAGTTCGGCCTCGTGCGATTTCAAGCGTCTCTTTATCTGAGCCATACGCGGCCCGGCCTGCTCGACCATCCGCTTGCGCCGTTCCAACTGCCAACGCACAGCCAGTTCTTTTGCCCCGTGCTGATAACGGCGTGCGCGGCGCGGTCCGCCGCCCATATCCACCTCGCTCTCTTGTCCCGCCCCAAGCTCCACGCCACCGTCTTCTCCGCTCAAATACACTCGCCCCTCTTCCACCGCGACCATAGACGAACCGTCCTCGCTAACCACCAATTGAAAACGCGTACCTCGCACACCGACCACGGCACTCGGAGTTTCCAAGCTCCAGCCACTACTCACTCCGCCCAGCGACTTGATCAGCGCACTCAACCTGCCCCGGAGAAGACTGATGATATCATCGTCACCTACACTGTCTTCCCCGCTCTTCTCAAACCGCATTTCAGCCGGCCCATACAACGTAAACATATGTCCGTCCGTCATATAATAAAGATTTATTTTTCCGTTCTCGCTCACCACTATCTCATCGCCGGGATAGATCATACCGCCACGCGCAACACTTACCATACCGTCCACCCCATCAGACAGCCGCTGCGCTTCGCCCGTCAACCCGGTTATCTCCGCTATCGCCTGACGCGACGCGCCGTCTACCGTTGCCGGCAAAAAACAACACGCAGCCAGTAAAAAAACAAGTAATAACCTCATTACCTTCCTCCAAAATCTTTTCACCACGACGACACGACGTTTTTTTCTTTTCAAACACCCACGCCGTACCGTAGCAACTAAAGTCCTTTTTACCACGACGTCACAACGTTTTTCTTTCAAACATCAACATCGGGTCGCTGTGGATACGCCCCCATCAAAACCCAAGAACACACCCGGTGAGCCAACGACACGCACACCGGGTGTGTAACGACGCATCTGCCTTCAAGCTCTCCGTTAAAACCAACAATTGCATCCCTGATAACGAAGTGCTTTGTCGGTGTTATCCAAAAAAAAGCCGTTAACGTCGTGTCGTCGTGGTAAAAAAATTCTTCATCAACACCTACTTCATGACCCCCGCGATCATGCCGCGCAGCTCGGAATTAAGCGCGTATTTCAGCACCAGGTCTATAAAAACGAGCCCCAACCCCACCGCCAGATAGATCCACAATCTAAGCTGAAGACGATAACGGAACAACCGCGCCAGCAACGGCTGGGCCAAAACAGAACAGATAATGATATAGCCAGCCACTCGACATACAGACCAAATATGCCAGCCAAAGAAAAACGCCTTAAACGGATGCGAGGAACCACTGACCAGCATACCCACATAATAATTCATGTAATCAAGCTGGATCACCCCCACGAACAGTGCCACCACACCGCCGCTTAAAAACGCGGCCAGGCTGAACTTCACCAACTGCAGCAAATGATATGGCAGAAATTTCTGCCAAGTACCCTCCAACCCGCCGCCAGCGCGTATCCATTGCTCCATCTCGCGCCAATAAGCCGCCGCCTTGTACATTTTGCCGCACTGTACGGGAAAAAGCACCACCAAACATACCATCACTACATTGAACATCAAAACCCAAAGCAGTAACCAAAAAATGCCCCTGGCCAGTCGTCCACGGCGAGAGAAATAGACCAGCACCAGATAGGCCGGAATAAACTGCAACAACGGCAGCATCAACCGCCCGGGCAGAAACAGCCCAAGTATGCTGGTGAATATCACCGCGAGTAGTAGTATAAGCCAGAGAGGAATCTTGATGTTCAAGCGATATCTCCTTCGGGGCTAGGGACTCGATACTCGATACTAGTCGTTAGTATTTGGTATCTGGTATTTGGTTGCAAACTAAATACCAACGACTAACGACCAGGTAGCGTATAGCGTGCATTCCCCTGCCAAGCTCCTGTTTATTGACTACTGACTACTTTCTACTTACTGTCCACTGACTCCCGACTACTGACCACCGTTTTCATAACTCATAACTCAGAATTCATAATTCGGAATCCAGCCATGCCAGCGTCCGCTTCAAACCTTCTTCCAGCGGCAACGGACTGTATCCCAAACGCCGGATGGCCTTCTCGCTGTTGTAGGCCCAGTCATGCTTGAAGATCTCTATTTCCGCGGAAGTGAGCCGCGGCCGACGGCCGAAAAGATCAGCCATCACATCCTGCATCCAGGTGTATCCCTTGAGCAAGCCAAGCGGAACTTTTCGCTTAAGCGATGGACGCCCAGTCAGTTCACTTAACAGGCGGAAAAAGTCTTCCATACTGCGGTTATCACCGCCCAGAATATAATCCTCGCCGGAACGACCTCGGCGCAAAGCATGCAGGTGACCATCAACTACATCGTCCACGTAGCTGTAAGACCAAACGCTCCTGCCCCCACCCGGCAGTCCCGGCATCTTCCCCTGCATATAGTCCATTATCAAGCGCACCGCATAATTTCCCGCGGTCAGTTTACCGGGGCCATAGATCATTCCCGGTAAAAGAATGATCAAAGGTAAACCCTGTGCGCGGAAAGACCGCGCCACTGCCAAAGCCTCGGCCTTGCTCCGTTCGTATTCGTTATGATAATGCCGCGACTCGGCAATATGCGTTTCAGAAACGACGTGACCATTACTCGGGCCCAGCGCCATAAAAGAAGAAGTATAAATTACCAGTTTCACGTGCCGGCGCTGGCTTATCTCCAACAGCTTGCGGGTTCCTTCCACGTTCACCCGCTGGAACTGTCCCGGGTCCTTCTCCCAGGAGCTGACCAACGCCGCGGCGTGGATCACACCGTCACACCCCTCCATACCATCATAGATAGAGGCTTCATCACACAAGTCGCCGACCGCCAACTCCAGCCCCAACTCCTCCGGGAAGACATCAGTGTTCCCCGGACGCACCAAGGCCTTGACGGCGAAGTTTTCCGCGCGCAATCTCTCCGCCAACCGTCCTCCTAAAAAACCTGTAGCTCCAGTTAGGAATATTTTCATTATTAAAAAATCGTTTAAATTTATTTCACCACAAAGCCACAGAGAACACAGAGGTCACAGAGAAACATCTTTTTTTGGATAACACCAACAACAGCCAAAACTTTTTTCACCACGACGACAAACGACTAATTTTCATCCACAAATTACACAGATTCCTAATATTATCAAAAAAACAATCTGTGTGATTTTTATGTCTAACCCCAACTTCAAACTGCTAAAACCAAGAATGCTTCCCCACTAACGAAGAATTCCCCTTGCCGTTATCCAAAGGATAATCTGTGTAATCTGTGTAATCTGTGGATAAAGTCGTTCCTCTGTGACCTCTGCGGCTAATTAGCCGTTAGCGTCGTGTCGTCGTGGTAAAGAATTTCAACATTATTTAGATCAAATAAGCAATCGCAAAGCCAACCTGCGCAGTCATCATCATTAAATACATATGCGTCCAAGAGGGATGATTCTCGGTCCTGGCAAGCTCTTCGGGGTTACGCAGAATGAGATATGTAGTATACCCACCCCAAAAGACAAGTATAACACTCAAGCTTATTAACAACAAAGCGTTTCCCGAAAGGACACCGCAGGCGATGCCCAAGGGGATCAGCAACCAGGGCAAAGTAAAGGAAGGGCTGATCATGTAGGCCGAGCGCCGCACGCCGTACTTGATGGGCAAAGAGTTTACCCCCCCCGCCTTATCCCCTACCATATCGGAGTAGTCCTTGGTAGTAGCGGCGCCCAGCAAGAAAAGCATAAAGATACTGCCGATATACCAGGGCTCCACGTCCCAGACGGTAGCTACACACGACCAACCGGCGACTTTCAGCAGGCAGCCGCGCGGTACGGCAATGGTCAAATTGGCCCACCCACCCCAGCGCTTGGTGCGCAAAGGCGGCATAGAATAGATATAAGTGAAGACCGCCGCGGCACAAACAATAACGAAACACTGCGGACCGATCAGGTAAGCCAGCGCTAA
>JAUXIB010000168.1 GCA_030621225.1 candidate division FCPU426 bacterium | reverse complement strand
AAGGACGGACAAATCACTGACAGGAAGATTGGTAAGTAAGTTGGTTGTGTTGAGGTAGGGGCGTATTGCAATACGCCCCTACAGGCGACTCGCTGGCTTATCACCCCACCCCAGAGGTGAGATTACATCCTGCGCAAGGGCGCGATCAATCGCGCCCCTACAGGCAATTTATGTTGGCGTACTAACGACGAACGACCAACCCTTCGACAAGGTCTATACTGGGCGAAGTCAAGATGCTCAGGGCAGGCGACTAACGACCAGTCCTTCGACTCACGTTGCTCGCTCAGGACCCTGTACCTGAGTGTGTCAACGCGAATGGTACAGGGCTACGAAATCAATCTCCCCACCACCCGCGCAACATCCTCCACCCCGATGCCGCGCAAACAGTTTAAATGAAATAAGGGACAAAACTTTCGCCCGTGCACATGACAAGGGCGGCACCAAAGTTCGGCCTCCACCACCTCGTTCTTCGAGCCGCGCGGCGCGAAGCCGAGCTGCCTCGTAGTAGAGCCGAAGACAGCCACCACAGGCGTACCCACCGCCCCCGCCACGTGCATCGGTCCACTGTCATTAGTAACCAGTGCGTCGCAAGCGGAGAGCAACGCCGCCAGTTGGATCCCCTCAGTACCGCCAACCAGGTTTACCACCTTTGCCTTCGCCTTCGCCTCAATTCTCTTGCATAGTGCTCGGTCGGCCGAAGCGCCCACCAGAACAAAGCGCCTGTCTCCCTCTTCCGCCAAACGGCTGATCAACTCAGCAAAGCTCGCCGCCGGCCAACGCTTAGTTTTCCAAAGCGCGCCGGGGGCAAGCCCGACCAGCTTTGCCGCCCCTCCCTCCAGCAGCGCCCCCCGCCACTGTTCCACAAGCTTCTCCCCCGGAAACAGGCGCGGCTCGCCACCACCATCTAGCCCCAGTTCCGCCGCGGCTTCCAAATAGGTGTCAAGACGATGCTTGACCCCCCCAAGCAGGGGACGAAAGACGATGCCCAGACGCCGCCGGGCGGATTGCTTCTTCACCCGCACCACCCGCGTTCTCGCCAGGCGGCTGAGCAAGCGACTGCGGGCGTTGTTCTGTAGGTCAAGCACCGCCTCGTAACCGCCGGCCAGCATCTCCTCGCGTAGCGCCCTGACGTTGTTACGCCCCAGCGCCAGCACGCGGCCGATGCCGGGTTGTCCATCCAAAAGAGGAGAATATTCTTCGCGCGTCAGGAAATCAACCTGGTGCTTGCCTGCAGGGTCGAGAACGCCGGTGGCCAGTGTTACGTCGCCAAGTGAGCTTAGTCTTATTACTAATGTTTTCATATTCAGAGCTGTTGCTCGTTGTTCGTTGCTCGTTGCTGGTACGCCGGACATTGCCGGCTAGCAACCAGCGACTAGCAACTAGCAACAGGTTTTACGCCGCCAGAACCCTAAACAACAACATCGAAAAGAAAACCCCCGTCGCCAAAGCCAAGGCGGCAATTAGCGAAAACACACCTATTACCATATGCCCCGGGCGCATTTCCCGCTTATCCTTTTTCTTCATCTCGTCCGTCAGCTTTGCATAGCTGTAATGCGTAAACATCAAAGACAAGATCGCCAGCCACAAAGACAGAGCCACAGGAAAAACATAAATGAGGACCAACAAAAAAATACTCATCTGCTCGGTACCAGACATTTTTTCTCCTTACTTGATTACCCGCATCCACTATCTCATCTGCCTTTCAGGCATAACGAGATACAAGCCCTTCGACTCACTTCCTCCTGCGCACTTCATGCTACGGCGCGACAGGTCGTTCGCTCAGGGCCCTGCACCTGAGCGTACTAACGCGAATGGTACAGGGATACTAGCTACTAGATACCGCTTTTATCACCAGCCGATCAAACTCCTGCTCGTTTTCAATCGCCAGCTCCACCTCTACCACCAGTAAGTTTTTCACCGCATCGCCGGACAGCCTTACCGCGTCTTTCTCCGTGGTAATCACCTGATCGCAATCTGCCGCTTTTCCCTTGATCAAAGACAGATCAGCCAAACCATATAAATGATGGTCCGGGAAGCTCAATTCTACCACCTGTCCGCGGCATTGCTCGGCCACCAAACTAAAAAAAGAGACCGGATTGCCGATGCCGCAAAAAGCCAACAGCTTTTTCCCAGACAGCGTCTTCTCCTGCACTTCCTCCCCATCCGTGTGGCGACGAATTCGTTTCAGACGATAGCGACAACGGAACAGTTTTGCCCGCTGATTATAACGCGCTAACTTTTTCTCGATCTCCAGCAAGGCCGCTTCGCTAAGGGCATTACTATTGGTCAAGAGGATGACGTCGGCCGCCGCCAGACAGCGCGACGGCTCGCGCAACAACCCCGCCGGCAACAGCCGCCCGTAACCAAACGGATTGCGAGCATCAACCGTTATCACCTCCAAATCCCGCGCCAATTGAAAACGCTTGTGAAAAGCATCATCCAATACCAGTGCGTCACATTCATTATTACGTACAGCTTGTAATCCAGCGGCATAACGATCACGCGAGGTGATCACCTGCGCCCCGGGCAACTTTTCAGCCAGCATCATCGCCTCGTCGCCCCCCTTGTAACCACGACTGATCACCCCTACCTTTCTGCCATCTTCGCCAAGCATTTCCGCCAGTTTGATCACCAGCGGGGTCTTGCCAGTACCGCCAACAGTAATATTCCCCACGCTGACTACCGGCACGGGTAAACGCTTCACCTGACGCAAGCTTAACATCAGCCTCCGCAGGAACAAACCGACGCCATACAGGCACGAGCAAATAAGCAGGACCATAAAGATCAGCGTCCCCATCACGCCGCGCCGCTTGCCGCTAATGATATTCAAGTAATAGTCGTGTAATCTGCAAAATATCATAGTTTCGTAGCTCGTAGCTCGTTATCTACCCTTCGACTCGTTCCACTCGCTCAGGGCAAACTGCCTACTTAATAAGCCCCCTGTATACCGTCTACCGTCTACTGTCTACTTTAATGAAGATAAGGCTTCAGTTCCTTCATGATCAAAGCTACCGCGCCCCGACTCTCTTTCACCGCGTCAAGCGCACCAGCGGCCATCTTTCGATAGGCCCGTTTTTCTCCAGCCAGTGTGCTTATAAAAGCAACGATGTCGTCCACTCCCCGGACACAATGTCCGCCACCGCCTTCCTGAAGCAAGCGGGCAATAGCGCGAAAGTTTTCAACGTGGGGGCCGAAAAAAACGGGGATTCCCGCCGCCGCCGCTTCCAAAAGATTTTGCCCGCCCCGCCGCACAAGACTACCGCCGACAAAAGCAACCCAGGCACCTCCGTACAGGGAAGCCAGCTCACCGTGTGTATCCAGTAAAACCACCTCTCCCCTGGCTCGTTGATCAGACCTGCGACGAGTAGTCACCCCCAGACTGGCGGCCTTTTTTTCTATGGACGCCAGGTGCTTGAGATGGCGCGGCGCCAATAAGAGGCGCAAATCTCTTATCTTTGCCTTCAAACGCAAGTACACCCTCAACAGGTCTGCCGCCTCCCTGCCGTGCAAGCTGCCGCCGATCAGCACTTTCCCCCGCAAACCGATCTGTTTCATCAAGCGTCGTCCGGCAACATAGTCTGCGCCGCTTGATAGCTCCGCCTTTAGATCACCGCACACCTTAACTTTCCCCGCCGGAGTACCGATCCGCCGGTAACGTTCAGCATCTACGGCATCGCGTGTCAAAATGCCCGTTACCTTTACTAAGACACCTTTAAACACCAAGCGACAATAGCGGTACCAGGGGTAGCTGTTATCAGAGATCCGTCCATTAACTATAAAAAGCGGAATCCCCAAGCGCCGCGCCGCGCGGAACAATCCGGGCCATAGTTCCGTCTCCGCCACTATTATTAGCTTAGGCCTTAGCCGCCTGAGAAAAATCACCATCAAGGGATAAAAATCGAACGGCAATAGTCTGGCCGCACGCACGGGCGTTCTCTCCGGCGCCAGGTCACGTGCGTTAGTAGTAAGCGTGGTAAGCATTATCGTCCGGCAGGGTTTTCTTTCTCGCGCCAGTTTGCGCATCAACGGCGTCATCGCGCCCACTTCCCCCAGCGAAGCGGCATGAAAAAGAACCACATCTCCAGCGGGGCGTCGCCAACTACCCGGCAGTCCCAATCGCTGCCGCCAGCCTAATCTCCGGCCAAAAATAAGAGACCACACCGGCAAGCTCAAGAAAAAAATAACCAGCGCCAAGGCAAAAAACAGGTCATATAATATGAATATAATCATAACAGCTCTACTATCTCCCCCGCCACTCTTGCGCTAGCCTTGTATTTCCCCAACTTACGCCGCGCTACCGCAAAACCCCGCCGCATCTCCGCACGCCTTTGGCTTGATTTCAGTATTTTATCGGCCGCGCGCGCGATCTTTTCTGCGTCCACCTCGTTCTGAAGATACTCCGGCACCAATCGCTTCCCCGCCAGAATATTTATCATCCCCATATGCCGTACTCCCTTGACCAGCCATTTCGCCAACAGATAATTGATCGGAGACGTTTTGTAAAGGATAAGCATCGGCGTACCATATAAACCCGTCTCTAACGCAGCGGTCCCCGAGGCGACTAGCGCCAAGTCAAAATGCGGCCGCACTTCATTCCGCTCCCCAGCCGTAATGATCTTCACCGTCAAGCCGCAGCGACGGATCTCCCGCTCTACTTCGCGCCGCGCGATGTTGCTGCCTAACGGCAGAAAGAAGGTGTATTTTCCACCCCGCAGGGTGAGCAGCTTCCCCGTTTCCAGCATCGGACGCAGCAAGCGACGGATCTCAGACCTGCGACTCCCCGGCAACAGCCCGATCAATTTAGCGTTTTTCTCCACGGCGTAGCGCTTAATAAGAACTGTGCGGCTCAAACGCTGAGACGGTTCCTCCAGCAAAGGGTGGCCGACGAATACGGCTTTGACGCCGTGCTTCCGGTAAAAATCCACTTCGAAAGGAAAGATGACCAACATCTTCGCCACACATTCCTTGATGATCTTCACGCGCGAAGGACGCCAGGCCCATAGCTGGGGACTGATATAGTAGACCACTTTTATACCGCGTCGCCTGGCGGCTTTGGCCAGCCTAAGATTCATGCCGGGATAGTCCAGCAAGACAAGCAGATCAACTCCCTTATCCAGTGCACGCAGCACGCGACGCTCAAGACGCCAAAACAGGGGCAGGTGCTTGATGACTTCCGAAAAGCCAACCACCGCCAAGCGAGGCAGGTCATACAGTACCTTCATCCCGGCCGCAGCCATGCGCTTGCCGCCATAACCGCTGATACGCAAAGTAGGGCGGCGCTTTTTAAGCTGCCGCACCAGGGCCGCGCCATGCGCGTCGCTCGACTCCTCACCGGCTACGATGAATATTTTTTTATGGTGTGCCTTCATCTATTCGATCCACAGATTTCTCTCTTTGGAGCTTCCGGATTGAGCCTCTTTAACAACCTATCCACAGATTGGCAACCTCTTCTTATGATCTCCAACGGAAAGAGGTCGCGAGGTTGTCTCCGACAACCGTACCACAGATT
>JAUXIB010000039.1 GCA_030621225.1 candidate division FCPU426 bacterium | reverse complement strand
CCCTTCGGCAGATTGGATGAATTTAGAAAAGATAAAACTCCAAAAGTCTTTCCTCTGTGTCCTCCGTGGCTCTGTGGTTAAATAACCTTTTTGCCCCTCCGGCATCGCCAAAAGAATAGCGCAGGGCTAAATCTTTCAAGATCGTTTTTTCTTGATGGTCTCAAAGATCTGTGAGGGTACCGGAGGACAACCTTTTACCGCGAAGCCTTTTTTGACCGCCTGGATGGCACAATTGCCAATAAGGAAAGTATCAGGGGTCGTATCTTTGATACCGCTGCCGGTGGCCATTTTTAACTCCCCGTCTTTTAACATATAATCCAGTTCTTCCTTGTAACGGCCGAGAAAAGCGAAAATCGTCGAAAGACAGGCGCTGCAGGCATCGCGATCCTGCAATTTCATTCCCGGGAATTTAAGGGATAATTTTGTAGGAGGAAGCACAAAACGCTTAGCCCAGCGACGATAATCTCTCGGCGTAACCTCGATCCCTTTGAGATCCAGATCACGCCCCGCTCTTTCAGCGGCCAGACGCAAGTGATGCACGCGCTCAGGAATTATTCCCATCAAACGACAAGCCACCGCGTCCGCGGCCAGATAATCCACACTGCCCAGCACCAAGCCGAGCTTCCGGGGGCTGCCGGCGCTGGGACCCAACCCCTCCTGCCCCACCGTACCATCTATCAAAGACAAGTGAGGCGCCAGCACCGTACTCAGATCGGCAATCGCAATATCCAGCATTTTTATTTCCCGGCTGACGCGGCCCTTAACGGGAAGCTGGTGCAAACGCACCTTCTCTTTCTTGTAAAGCAACCCCTTCATGTTTTTAAGGGCAAGCGATACCTGGGTGTGCATATGTGTCTTGATCACGGGAATGGAAACGACGTAATCAACCTCCTGCCAGACGCGGCAAACCTTTAGCTTGCGTATCGCCGCGCCGCCGGGGATCGTTATCGCCAGGGGAACGGCGCCATCAAAGTGTACCAGCTCGACCTGCTTGCCCTTCACCGCCTCTGCGTAACCGCCTATTTCCAAGTTGCTAAACGGTTTGACTCCAAGGATCGGGCTATCGCCGAGAATCACCCTGGCTCCCAAGCCAAGGAAAAAGTCAGCCGCCGCCGCGACAACGCGCGGGTGCGTGGTGACCCCCGTACCCGAAGGCACAAAGCGCCCCGCGTTCGGTTTGATCAACACACGCTTACCCCTAAGGTCGGGCAAATCAAGACGCTTGAGTACCTGCATCGCATTGCGGTAAGGCCCTAGCCCGTGAGAAATAATTACTTTTGGTTTATTTGACATAATATTTTCCTAACACCATTTCTTCACCACAGAGCCACGGAGGACACTGAGGAAAGACTTTTCCTGGATAACACCAACGCATATCGTAACGGCTAACGTCCTTTTCGCCACAGAGGACACAGAGGTCACAGAGAAACATCTTTTTTTGGATAACGCCAACAACGACTAAAACCTTTCTCACCACTAAGACACTAAGAACACAAAGAAACGTCTTTTTTTGGATAACGCCAACAACGACTAAAACCTTTCTCACCACGACGTCACGACGTTTTTTCTTTCAAACACCAACACCGTACCGTAGCAGTCCGCCCTGCGGGCACTCCAATATTAAATAAAACACTGTTGGCCTTGCGGGCACTCCAATATTAAATAAAACACTGTTGGCCTTTATCTAAAGATTTTTTAAGTCGTTCCTCTGTGACCTCTGTGATCTCTGTGGCTAATTAGCCGTTTGAAAAAAGAAAGCAGGCCGCGGCGCGGCCTGCTTTCATAATACCGGGCATAGCTGCCGCTACTTGCCCTCCACCTGGTACACGTGCTTCCGCGCCGTTTTGTTCCGTTTATCAAATTCCAGAGCATGGCGGTAGGCCGCGTAGGCTTTTTGGTGTCTCCCCGGAGCTTTACTATAAAACTGATGGATCACACCGCGCATTGCGTGCGCCTCTCCGTAAAGCCAATCAACCCCTCCGGAAACCCTGCAGCTTTTAGTGAGATATTCCAAAGCCAGGTCGTACTTCTTTTGCTGGTAATATTCAATGCCCTGCCGGTAAAGCTCCCGCATAGTCAAACTCTGTACCGGTGTAGCAGTCGGTTGAGGCTGGGGCGTTGGCTCAGCCGTTACTTCCGGTTCCGGCTCCTCCATATCCACCTCAATTTCTTCGATTTCTTCTATCTCATCAATATCTTCGTCGTCTTCCGGCTCGAGTTCATCCTCGTCCACTGTAATATATTCGGTATCTTCCTCGCTCTCATCCTGCGCGTACAAGGACGAAACCATTGGCGCCACAAGCAATGAAAGCGACATGATGAAGATCAACAAGTGGACCCATTTGATAATTATTTTCACTTTATTCCTCCCTTTTGTTTAAGCAAAATTGATACAAACTGAAAAATCATCCCCACCAAGCACGTTTAGCACTCAGGTAATCCAAAATTTCACTATCTCCATGCTCTTGTTGGCTTCGCGAATACGATGTGAGAGCTCGATCAACATCACATCCATTAACTTAAGCGCAGTACTGACACTCTCCTGTCTGAGTCTCTCCAAGTTAGCGGCAGTGATACTCAACAGGGAACAGCTCGTTTTAACCCTGACCTCGGCCGAGCGCGGTAAATCCTCAAGCAGCGCCATTTCGCCAAATATCTCGCCTTTCCCCAAAGCAGCTATCAAAACATCTCTGCCGCTGACACGCTTATGTACCTGCACTTCACCTTCCAGAATAATATACATCTCCTGACCTTTGGCGCCATCCTCGAAAACAATATCTCCAGTCTTGAACGAACAAGGAGAACCAACTATTTCCAAATTGGACCAATCTTCTTCCTTGAACGCGCAGAACTGTTTTATTTTTTTCAGCTCTGTTAACATAATGACCCCTAAAAAGAACCTGTCAGACCGATCAGCAAACCAAAGTCGGGTGAAGGATCCTCCAGTCCGATTAACAAACCGCCTTTTAGACGTATCGCCTTACGCCAAGCGTAACTAACCCCAGCATTAAGGACATGGCCTCCTCCGGCGTATCCATTGTATCCATTGAAGAACAGCGCACCCAGCAAATCCAGTCTTTCGCTATACGAATAGCTGGCGCCAGCGCCAAGCAATAAATAATTCTTGCGTTTGTGTGTAATATTCAATTTCTTAGCTTTACTGGATTCGGGCTGAGAAACGTCTATGTCGCCGCACATCGCTACGCCCAGTTCAGCACTGAGATCAACGTTCCCCAGAGTATAATCCGCAACCGCTGACGCAAGAAAATCGGTCGCGCCGCCAAGCCCCTTTTCTTTGTCCCCGGTAGGCAAATCCAAACGGACGACAGCCCCGATGGCGGGTTTCTTCTCCTGCTGCGCCGCGAAAAGATACTTGCCAGCAACACTAATATCGCCAATGCCTGTCTCTGAGCTGCCGTTTGATGCCCGGATTATCGGTAAAGAAACACCTATCTCTGAATTATCGTAGATCCCATAATTACCATTTATCAGGAAGCGGAAAACGCTACCAGCGTCATAATCTTCATAGACGATCTGAGGAGCTAAAGTAAACGTACCAACATCCGAAATACGCGCGTTATTCAGGTAAAAAAGACCATTTAAACCGCCAATGGTATATTCAGCATTAAGCTGACAGGTAGAAAGCAAAACCACAAAAACAAAACACTTTAAGCTCTTCATTAGCACACCTCCCATTGTTTCATATCATCTTAAGCCAAAACGGCTAAATTGTCAAGCAAAAGGTATGCCAGCACGCGGGATACAGGTGATAGTTCTGAATTATGAATTATGAGTTATGAATAAGGTAGTACACGGGATACCGGATACAGGACACCGGGAGCTTGGCAGGGGAATGCACGCAATACGAGATACGGCCTTCGAGTCCCAAATATCAAAACATCTGCCCCAGAGCAAATTGATAACGCTCCTCGGCATCGCGATCAATGGGACGAGCTATATCTAAACGCAGGACTAAAGGCTGGCGGGCAAAAAGGAAACAATAGAAGCGGAAGCCTACCCCCGCGCTCTGGACAGTACTGTATCTATTAATCTCGTGGAAACGGTCGGCGATGATACCGCCATCATAAAAGATGGCCATTCTCACCTCATCCAGCACAAAAAAGTTCAAGGGCCAGAGCGCCAAATGCAGTTCCGGCAACAATGGTGTCCTTAGCTCGGCATTAAAGATATAAACCATGGAACTGGCGAAAGAAGCATAGCCAAACCCGCGCAGAGAATCCACACCACCAGAGTATATTTTGACCTTGTTGCGACCTACAGAATTGACGCCCAGTAGACGCACAGCCGCTACCAGCGGCTGTGCCAACGGCCACACGGCACGAAACGCTTCCAGGTCAAAAAAATAATTGCTAAAATTGGCCGTGCCGCCTAAATACGGAGAGGCGAACGTTGTGCCGATCTTGCCTCTGCTCCCCCCCACTTCTACCATCCCGTGAAAGCTCACCCGCTCCCGCACCAAGGCCGCGGACACGCTGTTTATTACCCCCAAAACCAACAAATCCTTGGTTATGTCCCTTTCAAACAGGATACCTTCATTTCTCATCCCCCCCGCCACTTTACGCGAGCCGAACCCGAATTCCAAGCGATGCCAAACGCTCAGTGGATACTTAACCGTCAGCTCTCCGCCAAAAACATTTTCCCATAACTGGTTTTCTATAGAGCCGTTATAGAAATCGTAGACATAATACTGATTTTCCATGTAGTAGAAATCAAGGCCTAATTGCATGCGGTGTTTGAGATATTGATAATTGAGCCGGCCACCCCTGCGTATGTCAGGCAATGAATCGAGATATAGCGATAGCCGATGATTACCCAGCAGGTCACTGGTGCGGTAGAATCCCAGGCCAACAACTCCCGCGCGTGCATCATAACTCAAAAGCAAAAAGACCAGATCAGTGCCCAAGCGGGTACGGTAAGGTCGTCGAGCAATATTAAGCTGCGGCACTCCATTAGCCATCTCGCTGGGCACGCCGGCGCCCTGTTCGTTTACCGCCACCACCATGTACTCATATTTCCTGCCATTTTCTAGTTCCCGGTCCACATAGCTGGTGGCTTCCGGACTGACCGTCTGATAGATTTCCCGCCAACCAGAGCTGCCGTCACAGCGATAGATCCGGTAATTGTTCGGCGCGGTACTTCCCTTGGCCGGACGCTCCCATGCCAAGATCACGCTTTTGTTACCCGCCTTGGCAGTCAGGCTACTGGGCCTGCCGGGAACACTGGGCGGCTCGGCCCCGCCCTCTACCACTTCATCTTCTATTACTATCGCTTCTGCCCGAGACTGGGCTTCTCCCGCCAAATCATCCAGCGCAATCAGCGGCGGCAACAAAGCGCTGGTCGCCGTCTGACGGGGGGAGGCTTTTTTGATCGCTTTTTTTGTTTCCCCGGACAGACGCTTTTTCGGCTCCAGGATCTCGCCCTGGGCAAAAGCGTCCGGCTCTTTATTTACCGCAACCCCAGCAGCGGCACTTGTTACACAGAGCTTGCTGGTCCGCCCCAGGTACTCGCTGAAAGCGATCAATTTTCCATCCGGAGAAACACTCGGCGAAAAAGCGCCTCCCTGCACCGCGGTAAGTCTGCGCAACGCGCCGTTATCAAGATCAAGCTTAAAGATGTTGGGCACGCCGCCCCAATCGCTAACGAAAATTATATATTTTCCATCCGCGCTAAACCCAGGCGACTTCTTCATACGTTGATCGTGATATAGCCGCTGTGGCGTCTGATGCTTGTCATCCAGGATCATAAAGGCGCTACCGTCATCGTCAGCGCGCAGAAAGCAAAGCCTGCCATCGGCCCGCCAAAAAGGGGAAGCATCACGCGCCGGCCCATCCGTTATACGTTGCACTAAATTTTGCGAAAGTTGGTAGAGATAAATATTACCACCATCGCCATTCTGATCTACAAAAGCAATTTTTTCTCCGTCCGGCGAAAAAACGGGATGTCGCAAAAAACCGTTCCCCACACGCAGCTCTTGCCGTTTGCCTGCTACATCTACCAGCAGCAAAATATATCCTCCGTCTTTGAGTACAGCAAGGGCCAGATGTTTGCCATCGGGTGACCAGTCAAGCGAATCAGTTCTAAGCGCCTGGTAACTCTTCGCTTTAAGCAGGGTCTTATCTTTGCCGCTGGCCGGATAGTAAACCTTGAGGCTTACCGCGTCACCTTGCCTCAGAAAATATGCCAGGCCGGCGCCATCGGGAGACCAGCGCGGTGTACTGGCGCGATCATTCGCCCTTGATTTTATCTCCAAAACCTGTTTTTTCAGCTCCGGGGCATCCAGCGCGGAAATCTGCCGCCAGTACTCCTTTTCCTTATCCCGCAGCCAATCTTTGTAAAGGTCTTCAAACTTATATTTTATTTTTTTACTGTTTCTCTTTTCCGGCAATAGTTCGCCGTGTTCTCCACTGAATATCTCATCGATCATCTGATCGGTAGACATCTGCTTGGTGTGCCCCTTTAACAACAGCGCGATCTTGCTGCGGCCTCTCTTTTCCGCGATGTAATCCACCAGAGACTGGCTCTGCTTATAAGCTAAATATATCTTGTCGCCAAGCAAAGTAAAAGAGCTCAACTTTTTGGGCGGAATCGTTTCCCCCTTGAGCACGGCATAGCGCAGCACCATCTCCCCCGTAGCATCCCAATCATCCGCACAATGTTCCGCCATACCCTCCATTATCCAAATGGGAACAAAGATGGACCGCACCAGATTAAAAGCCCGCATATCGTCACCGTAAAGCAAACTGAACTGAACCGCATGGGTCACCTCATGTGTCAACACGGATTCAAAAGCTTGCAACGAGCCGCCAATCGGTAGAACGACTCTGTTCTTCAAAACTTCGGTGAAGCCACCAACTCCTTCTCCAAGAGGTGCGTCAGTTATGTTCGTACCCCAAAAATCCACATCGGAATCATAGATGAAAAGAGGGATTTTCTTGCGTGGGGTGTGCTGGAGGATTACGGTCACCTTCGCGAAAGCTTCTTCAGCAATACGGCAGATCTCCTCGGCTTTCGCTTCCCAAGGGCCATAAAGGTGGATCAGAAAATTGTCAGTCTCATAGAGCTGCCATTCCGGAATGTTATAGCGAACCTTATTTTGACCAAAGTAATAGCTGTGCGCTCCGCTAACGGAGAGAAACAGAAGCAGCAAAAGAACGATTATCCTCTTGGACATAAGTATACGCTCCCTCGAGTCAAAAAAAGACCTGCTCCTGCCAGGCCTAAAATAGCTATAACCCTTCCAAATCAGTAGGTCCGCATACAAGCAAATACCATTTTTTTACCACGACGACACGATGAACGACTAATACCTATCCACAGATTTCACAGATTTGCAAGTTTCTGTTACGTTTAGCAAGGCAGAAACTCGCGAGAACACTTTTGGTGTTCGTACCACAGATTCCTCTATTATCGAAAAACCAATTTGTGTAATTTTTGTGCCCAACCTCGACTTTAAACCGTTAAAACCAAGAATGCTCCCCTGCTAGCGAAGAATTCCCCTTGCCGTTATTTAAGAACAATCTGTGAAATCTGTGTAATCTGTGGACAAGGCCGTTCCTGGCTTGTCCCGCCGTAGCCCTTGACGAAGGCGGAAGCAAGCGTCGTTCACGAGCCAAAAGACTTCTCTGTGTTCTCTGTGACCTCTGTGGCCAATTAGCCGTTATCTTAAAAGCGCCACCCACAGCCCATAGCCGCGACTGGGATACCACAACGAACTGTTGCTGGCAAAGGCTATCTTGGTACCGTCTTTCGAGTAGGCCGGAGCAAAATAATCTATGTTCTTGGGGACCAGGCTCCTGAGTTTACGATCCTCTATGCGCACCACTTTTATTTCTTTTATAGTGTCACGAAACAAAAGGTTGCTCTTGGTCAATTGGCAGATGATCTTTTTTCCGTCCGGAGACAGAGATAGCCCGCTGAGTTTCCCGCCATCGGTCTTATAGACCCTGCGTTCATAAAGCCCATCACGGTGTAACACCCTTATCGCCTGGCGTTTGCCCTTGGTAGTGATATAACCGAAAGTGCGATTGTCCAGCGACCAGACAGCATGGCCGAGCTTGATCGGCAGTCCCGCTGGTTCCCGCAGCCCGTATTTTTCCATAAACATCCGCAGAACTTCAACCAACTGTCTTCCCCGCGGCGTCCATCGTTCCAAAACCTTGATCTCACTGTTGTCGGCGATGATTTTTTTAAGTCGCGTAGTCAAGTCCATTAAGTATACCTTCTCCTCGCTGCCTATCCGTTCCACCCATATGATAGCGTCACCCCGCGGCGAGGGGCTGACACTTTTTATCTCGTTTGCCGTCTTATAGATAAGCGGCTGTTCCCCGGGAATAAACTTAGCGTCATCACGTATGTACTCTATGCTATCTCCGCTTCTTCCCTTGCGCACGTAATAAAAATTTCTGTTTTCCCGGCAATAGGGGGAAGCCCCGCCAAAAGGGGCAATATTAGCGTCAGTCAACTGAATGCCTTCGGCGGTATAAACATCGGCAACGTAAATATTACGGCGGCCACCAACCACACCATCAAAAGCCAGCTTCCCCGGATCATCAAGAAACACCGGATGACACTCCTGCTCCCCCGCTTCTATCTCAACCAATTCTTCTCCGTTCTGCGTACTGTAAAGGCCTAGCTTCCAGCGTTCTCCCGCCTGATAACTGCAGACTATACGATGAGCATCATCCGATATTGCTACGTGAGCCGGCCGATGCGGTAGTCGCGAGATCACTTTGCCATACTTTATAACTCGTTCGCGCGGCCTGAGCACAGTGGCCTGAAACGAGGAAAACAAGAACGGCATTGTCAAGCCGATCACTAGCAAGGTGTAAAGCAACCTCAAGCCTACCGGCATCGGGCTGCGGTGTAGGGGATCAGTGTTATAGGTGATAGAGACCATAACGATGGCAAAAAGCATCAGTAGCATAGCCGGCAAAACAAAAGAGAGAAAATACCACACCGAGACACCGAAAATCGTAATGAAAAGCGCCGTTTGCAGTACAAGCTCAGTAGACTTATCAGGATTACGCCGCTGGATGGAAGTGGTTTTGAAAGCGATCAGTATCAGAAAAAAAAGCAGCACTCCCAGGAGGGAGAGCATGTCGTTAGCCCTTTGACCGATCAATTTCAGGCCGCCAGCCAGCAGCGTTCCGCCCAAAACAACCATTATCATAGTCAGACCGATTTCATAGGGAAAGATCCATTTCTTGTCATCCTTATACTTAAAAAGTATGCGCCAGGATTTAACGTTTAGATGCCGATAGAAAGCGAAAACCAGCGCTCCCACTCCCCACATGACCATCGCATAAAATGGCTTATTGCCCCAAAAGAGCAATCCGCGCGCCGCAAACAAAACCGAAACAGCTATCATCAAATAGCTGGCATAATAGTTGGCCTGAGAGCGTTGAACGTCCCTGCGTTTCAAAGTCGGCGGGCCTTGTGGTTTGTCCTCTTCGCCGGAACGTCTGCGCAATCCCGGGATCTCGCGTTTGAGAATCTTTACCCGGCGTAATTCCTTGGGCTTTTTGGATTCCTCCGCTTCCCGTTTCTTCCTTTCCTTCTCCCGCTTCAGGCGCTCGATCCGCTCCTGCTTGAGTTTCTCCTCCTCCGCGCACACTCCCGCCATTGCCAGAACCACTTCCTCAAAGTATTCGTTTTTGGTCAAGCGGTTCAATCCCTCCAGCAACCTGGCAAAAAAACCTTTCTTGGCGGCAGCCTTCTTTGGTTCGGTCTGAGCTTTTTTGTCTTTGCTGTCAGCCACTATTATTCGCCTCCATTCTGGCCAATTATTGACCCCGGGAAAAGAGTCGGCAAATTCGCCTCCCAGAGGGCCGTAAGTACCACGCGTTTTACCGCGCTGCCAACGAAATCTTCAATGACTCCCCGCTTCCGCTGCATCTCTATCAACGAAGGTTCCCCCTTGATACCGGCTTTTTCCCCGGCTATCTTGACCGCCCGTTTAAAATCACCCAGTTCGTCAACAAAACCTAGTTTACGCGCCTGCGACCCGGTAAGCATTCTGCCATCAGCGTATTTCTTGATGTACGTTAAAAGCATCTCATCAGTTACCGCTTCCTCCTTCAGTTTCTCGCGATCAGCCAGATAAGCGCGCAATTTATCCCCGCGACCCGCCAGAATATCAGCAAGAAACTGCCTGAATATATCATCTACGGCGGACTGAAAAAGCCGTTGTTCCCTTTCAGTCATCACGCGGTTATAGGCGCCCAGATCCTTGTACTCGCCGCTCTTAATCGTTTTGAAACCAAGCCCTATTTTACCCAAAAGCTCTTCTGCCTGTAGAAAACTAGCCAACACACCAATACTACCGGTTATCGTACCGGGATTACAGACAATACAGTCGGCGGCGCTGGCAATATAATAAGCGCCGGAGGCGCCGGCACTCCCCATAGAAACCACCACCGGCTTACCAGCCTGAGAGAGACGTGCTACCGCGGCATAGATCTCCTGCGCGGCAACCACACCGCCACCCGGGCTATTCACGCGTAAGACAACTCCTTTTATCTTATCGCTATCGGCGCATTTCTCTAGCTGCCCTACCGTCTCCTCAGAACGAAAGATCGGGCCCTCAATACGCACTATCGCCAGTTTCTTACCCATTGACGGCAGACTCAGTCCGACATTCCCCTGGGGATACAAATATGCCAGCAAAGCCAGCGCCAATAGGAAAAGAACGGTCATTAAGACACCGCCGATAAGGAAAAACCGCCGCCAGTTGATCTCGTCTTTATGTTTCATCATAATACCTTCCCTATTCTATCAATTAGCGCTTGTATTGGCAAGCTGATTCTGCTTTTCCACATGGAAGTTGGTTCATTTACAAACAAATACCGTGTTTTCACCACAGAGCCACAGAGTAAAATGAGAATTCACAGAGTCTTTTTTTTCTTTAAACCACAAGTTTTTTAATGCCGTTTTTCCTCTGTGCTTCCTCTGTGTCCTCTGTGGCTCTGTGGTTGGTCCTCTGGACACTCCAATATTAAACAGAATATGGCCGGATAGCCTTTTCGACTTCTCGCCACCAACTAAATCGGAGAAGAACCTTAATTTTTAATTTTGAATTCCTTGTCCAGCTCCCCGTATACTGCCTGCGTCTAACGCTGTTTGCAAATCGAGCTACGAACTCCGAACTTCGAGCTACGAATTCCGCTTATCGCCTACCTATACCTCCTCGCCTGCTCAAACGGAAATGGCGCCGCGAAAACTTTAGCCGCGACGTCCTTTCTGATCCAAAACATAAAATCATAAGAACCGAATCCCGCGGGATTCCAGACTTTTCGCTGCACAAGATAGCGGAATAACGCCGGAGTACTCACCCGTCGTCGCGGCAACCACCAGGCCCGCAACTGGTAACGATATCCATAATATCGCTGCTCCAGTATCTCGCGGTTACGTTCTGTGCGGCTCTGCCCTCGTACCAGTGTAGCATCTACCGCGGTCAAAACGATCGGCGCGTCAATACCTTTCTCCAACACAGGAGGATGAGAACGGGGGAAATCGCGCAGATACCAGGAGAAAGGCCAGGAACAGGTATCCTCAATCGCCAACTCCGTTTGGCAGCCGCTACCGATGCGCTCGGCCACTTCCCTGATCAGATCGGAGACAATAGGGCAATCCGGTGTCGACTGGGTATAAACCATCGACTCTGCCGGGTCTGCCGCGCGCATAAAAGATAAGCCGATACTCGTCTTCAAATGCAAAAGAAAAAACGGCAACAATAAAGTAACAAACACCGCGGTGAGAACGCGTTTCCCCCTGACATATCCCCACAACTCCTGAATGACCAAAGCGGAAAGAATATAAGCTGGTGTAATGATGTGCAGCCCAAGCCAGGGCATCTTTTCTCCGGCCAGACTATAGATCACCAGCGCCAAAACAGTCCAGTAGAGCAAAAACAAACGCACCTCCCCCCGCCAGCCAAGACTAGCGCCCACTAGCAGACCTTTGAATGCGCGCAGTGTGCTCCGGGAAGCAAACGCGCCCAAAGCAAGTATACTCACCGAGAACTCATTCGCGACAAGTAATCCCAGATAATAAAACAAGGGTTGATCTCCCCTTTGCACTCCGTGTTGACCCATCCAGTATGCTAAACCTTTATAAAAGCCCTCCAGCGCGCCGCGCGCATGCGTGAATACCGAACTGTAAAAAAAAAGGTATAAGATCAACGCTATAGCCAATCCATTAAACCACAGTTCCCCGCGGCGTAGAGCCACCAAGTGCCCGTCCCAAGTATCAAGCCGGTTAGCGACGTAAGACACACACCAGCGCAACACTAAATAGGTGAAAAAAATAAAGAAGGTTATAAAACTTATTTCTTTGGTGCAGTAGGCAAGCGAAGCACAGGCAAAAAAAAGATAAAGATAGACAGGGCGGTATGCGCGCAGATAATACAGCACGGCAGTGAGCATACCCAGGTTAAAGAACGCGGCCAGCATATCCATCCGGGCATAGCGGGACATATACAGCGAAACGGGCGCGGTGGCGAGAATAAACGCCGCCAGTAGCGCGGCAGCCGCGCCTAAAAACGGCCGCCAGAGCAGCAATAACCCCACTAAAAGCACCCCAAAAAGCGCTTGGGGATAACGCCCGGCAGCGTCTGAATCACCACAAATAAAAAAACACAGCGCCGTTGTGTGGTAAAGAAACGGGCCGTGCATCATCGGATCATACTTATAGCCGCTACCGCCTTCGTGCCACGGCGAAAGATATTTCATAAACTCGTAAGAGTAATAGACGTGCATACTCTCATCGTGATGCAACGGCTTATCACCCAAACGATAGAAACGCAAACCCGCGGCCAGGGTCAGGATCAGAACGCACAGCAAGACGTAGTGTGTGTTAAAAAACGACTTGTTGCTCGTTGCTCGTTGCTCGTTGTTCGCTTCAGCATTCATAACTCATAATTCAAAACGTGTGTCTGGTTCCTAGTATTTAGTATGTAGGATGTAGCATATTGTTGCTTGTATGCTTCACATCCCACATCCTTCGAACAATGAACAATCTGGCCACCGGCCACGTATCGTAAGCATTATTCTCGTCCAACGTCACACGCCCAACGCCTAATGTCGCCTACGACGTCTTGCCGTTCGACAGCCTGCCCTGAGCGAACAACCTGTCACGCCGTAGCCCCCATTCCTGTCTTCCGCCAGGAAGACATGGGGGCGCAGGAGGAAGTGCGTCGAAGGGCGAGCCGCGAATTTTGAATTTTTAATTTCGAATTTCTTATTCAGCCCCCCGTATCCGGTTTCCCGTGTCCTGTGTCCTGTATTCCGTGTACGGGCACGGCATTCGCCGCGCCCTCACCTATACCGCTTATCCCGCTCAAGCACCATCGGGAACTCCCTCAGCTTTTCCATCACGTCCTTGCGTATCCAAAGCCGCATATTAAAAGCGTCAGCCCAACGATCATATTTCTCGACCATGTTACCGTTTTCGTCTTTCTCTTGCGTCATGGCCGGGTTCCATATTTTGCGGTGTACAAGGAAATCATAAAGCAGATCCCGGTGACGCCACCAGTAACCAAGACGCGGCAACATATTCTCACGCACGTTTACACCCGCCAGATCATGACGATGCCGGTCCCGGCCCGGCGCCCACCATACCCGCAAGCGGAATTGGCGGCTGACATAGTCCTGCTCAAGGATCGATTTATTATATTCATCGCGCACCATACCGTTCTTATTTTTGAAATCAATGCCCGTCAAAACCACCGGGTTCTTCTCGCCCGGTTGGATCCAATCCGGATGTGCTTTATGCGGATAATCGCGCAAATACCAGGCAAAGGGCCAGGAACAAGTACTCTCTATGGTCATATGCATGTCAGTACTGCCCGTCTCGATCTGGGAGATCTCACGGATGATCGTCGCCACATCTATGGAGTCATAACCAGTCTGCACGTAAACCATCGGCTCCACCGGATCCGCGGGATGGTGGAAGGAGAGGCCGATAGCGGTGCGGAAATACAAGGGCAATAAACAGAAAGCAAGCGCGATAACAACCAAATGTCCCCAACTATGCATCAGCCGCCGCCATACCGTACCTATGTACAAAGACACCAGGAAAATAAGCGGCAAAGACATATGGATCGTCAACCAGGGCATTCGTTCCCCCGCCAGCGAATAAATAACCAGAGAAAGAACACTCCACCAGATGGCAAAATAAGTGAGCGGCTTGCGATGAAAAATACCGAGATATATCGCCGCAAAAAACGATAAAAGCAGCGGCATCAACTCGTTCGCCGGCAAGAGCATTAAATAATACCACGCCGGCTGGCTGCCTCGCGCTACGCCGTGCTGCCCGAGCCAATAGGCGAATGAATCCAGCGTACCTCCGGTGAAGCCGCCAAGATTGGTGGCGAAGGTAGTAAAGAGCGGCGTAATCACGGCCATGACGATCACCAGACAGAGATTGGCTTTCCTGACACTACGCAGATAGAAAGCCAGCGACAAAATAGCCGCGGCCAAAACTATAAAAACAACCAACAGGAAGAGCAGGGCCATCCAAACGGATGTTCCACCCCAGGCATAGAAATGCTGGCGCGGCAAAGTTCCCGTATCAACGATTCGCTGAATGGTAGAAAGCAGAAAGGCCGCCGTGCCACCGCCAAGCAGAACATAATTAAACAGCCGCTTGTTCCGCTCGCCCTCTACCAGAGGCACCCAGTAAGCGTTGATCAAATAAAGCAGGAAAGCGAAATAGATAACGATGAAAGCGCCTTTGCCCACAGCGTCCCCCACCGGCACAAACGCGGAATAAAAAGCCACAAAGAATATCGATAAACCAAGCGGCAGAGTGTTTTTCCAATCACGCAAATCCGCAACCAGTGGCTGCCAATAGCTGTTGAAGAAAGCCCGCGGCTCCGCCACCGATAACCAATCCCAGATAAACTTCAGCACCACAAAGCTGGCCAATACCGCGACATTGATATAGGTGATCTCCTTGGTCGCGAAGGAAAGAGAAAGGCTGAGCGCGCAAAGCACCAAGTATTTATCGGCGCCGCTTTGCGCGTAACGCATAGCGGTATAGATCATACTCAGCGTAAAGAAGGCCACGAAGATATCCATTCGTTCAAAGCGAGACATATAAAGTAAGGTCGGCGAGATCAGCAGGAAAAGAACAAACGCCGTCCGCCCCGCCGCCCCCAGAAAATCCCTAAACATAAAACCCAAACCGACCAGCATCAAACCAAATACGGCGGCCGGGAAGCGGCAGCTAGCGTCGCTATCACCGAAAAGAAAATAGGAAGCAGCCGTCAGATAATAAAGCAGCGGCCCGTGATAGCCGGGCTTATACTTGTAGTCGAAATGTTGGAAAAACTTATATGACCCCTCGGCGTGGATACTTTCATCGTGATGCAAGGGCTTGTTCCCTAAATCATAAAACCGCAGAAAAAACGCGGCAACCCAAACCAGAATTATGAAAATCGTCCAGGCCCTGCTCGCCGACCAGCCGCCGGACGCGCCGGAGCTATCGTCTGATTTCACAACCATAACCTCATCTTTCTTTTTGTCTGCCTGCGGCGGCGGTGCCTTTTCCAAGCGGAGTTTCCCGCCACAATGCTCGCAAAATTTGTCCCCCACGGTGCCCTCGCTGCCGCATTTCACGCAAATATTTTTCTCACTCATTGCTTCCCCTTTCTATCCACAGATTTCACGAGCTTCCATTTTACCATTAACTGAATTTTCATTCACAAATTTTCCTTTGGATAACGGCATTCACCACGACGACACGACGTTCTTCTTTCAAACACCAGCATCGTACCGTAGCAGTCAAAATCTTTTCCACCACGACGACACGACGTTTTTTCTTTCCTAACACCAACGTCGCCTGTCATTCCCGCGGACCAGCGGGAATCCA
>JAUXIB010000050.1 GCA_030621225.1 candidate division FCPU426 bacterium | reverse complement strand
AGGCAATTTATGTTGGCATAGGCAGGATTACATCTGTGAAATCTGTGGTACGAACACCAAAAGTGTTCTCGCGAGTTTCTACCTTGCTAAATATAACAGAAACTTGCCAATCTGTGGATAGGGGTTGTTCGTTTTTTCGAGTTTAAATGACCCTTGCGAAAAAACCATTGAATAATCGAGGTGGTTGACCGATAATAAGGGCCGTATTCTCGTGGATATGCGTATTACGGCGCCCTGATTTTTTTTAAAAAAGTTTCCCCAAAATGCCCATTTTTGTCAGGGGTGGGTGCTATGGTAGTTATATCAGCAAATGGCTGAGATAAAATTTTAGTCCTGTTACAGAGGAGGCGGAAATGGCGAAGGAAAAAGAAACGGCTTTAGAGATGGCGATGTTGCAGATCGAGAAGACGCACGGTAAAGGCCTGGTGATGAAACTGGGCGAGATGAAAAGGCAAGATGTTCAGGCAATTTCTACCGGATCCTTATCATTGGACATAGCCATCGGCGTGGGCGGCGTGCCGCGCGGCCGGGTGGTGGAGCTTTATGGTCCTGAGTCGGCGGGAAAGACGACGCTGGCTTTGCATTTGGTGGCTGAAGCGCAGAAAGCGGGAGGTACTGCCGTTTTTATAGACGCCGAGCATGCGCTGGATCCAGATTATGCTAAAGCACTGGGGGTGAATGTCGACGAGCTGGTTATCAGCCAACCGGACAGTGGCGACCAGGCCCTCCAGATCTGTGAGACCTTGGTGCGTAGCGGCGCCTGTTCTTTAATTGTCATTGATTCTGTTGCCGCGCTTACGCCGCGTCAGGAGATAGACGGCGAGATCGGTGATACGCACGTGGGATTACAGGCGCGGTTGATGTCGCAGGCGCTGCGCAAGCTCACGCCGGTTGTCCATCAGACCAATACCACCATAGTCTTCATCAACCAGATCCGCATGAAGATCGGCGTGATGTTCGGCAATCCCGAGACGACGCCGGGCGGTCGGGCGCTTAAGTTTTATTCTTCCGTGCGCTTGGATATCCGCCGCGTCGAAACGCTGAAGCGGGGTCAGGACGCCTACGGGATCAAGGCCAAGGTAAGAGTGGTAAAGAACAAGGTGGCACCGCCTTTCCGGGTAGCGCTGTTTGACATCATCTATGGCGAAGGGATCTCCCGTGAGGGTGATATCATAGATCTGGCGATGGAGCACGGTCTCTTGTCGAGATCCGGCACCTGGTTCTCCTATGGTTCGCAAAAACTGGGACAGGGCAGAGATTCCGTGCGCGAGTTGCTCAAGACAGACCATGCCCTGCGCAGTGAGCTGGAGGAAAAGGTGATGGCCAAGGCCTTTGGTATGGAAGACCCGGAGGCTGAAAGCGAGAAAGCCGGGGAGGAAGAAACGGCGGTCGAGATAAAGAAAGACGAGGAACCAGAGACTAATGAGATAGAGGTGGATAAGGATACCGGCGAAGTGTTGGAGCCGAAGAAGAAAGGGCGTAAAGCGAAGGCGAAGGCTTGAAGATAGTTCGTGGTAGGTAGTATCTGGGATATGGAAAGAGCGTCCGCGTGGGCGCTTCTTTCGTTCTGATGGTCCGTTTTGGTTTTTTGCCTTGTCACACCTGCGGACTTGTCTCGCCGAAGTGAAACGAAGGAGGAAGCAGGTGTCCAGTGTAGAATGGATTCCCGCTTTCGCTGGGACAAACGACACCAACGACTTTTACCACCAAGACACCAAGGCACTAAGGAACTCCTTGGATAACGGCGGCGGGATCTCTTTGATCATTAGGGGAGCAATCATTGATTTCCGCGTGGCATTTGACAGCAAACGATGGGCACGGAGGAAATCTGAGGCACCAAGAGAAGAGTAAGGGCGAGTTTGAAACTCGCCCCTACTTTGTGTCTCTGTGGTAAAAAAGATTTTTCCGGAAAATATTATGCTAGACAAAATTATTAAAGAATATCTCAAACGCCGGCCGGAGTTGGCGTCCTCATTGCGGGGCCTGGCACGGGGCGGCGCGTCCCTTTCGCTGGAAGGATTGGCCGGAGGAGGAAAACCTTTCGCCCTGGGCATGGCAGCGGCTTGTGGTCTGCGCAAGCTGGCGGTGATAAGCCCGGACATCGATGCGGCGCTGGCCCTGTTGGGAGAGTTGGAGCAGTACTCGCTTGGCGAGTGCCGCCTGGTGCTGCCCCAGCGGGAACTTATCGCCAAGGCACGGCCCAACCTGGAAGAACGCGAACAGGTAATTCTCGCCTTGCATGCCTTGGCTACGGCCAAACAGGGAGTGGTGGTGATGCCGTTGGCGTCTCTGACCAGGGAATGCCCTGACGTCGAGGATCTGTGCCGTGCCGTGATAGAGCTGGAGTGCGGCAAGGATTTTGAATTTGAAGAACTGTTGCGACGGCTTGCTGATTATAATTATCAACGCGAGAAGGTAGTTAACGAGCAGGGAGAATATTGTGTGCATGGCGGTATCATCGATGTTTTTCCCCCCGGTGCGGCTTGGCCTTTGCGCTTGGAGTTTTGGGGGGACAAACTGGAATCACTGCGTACCTTTGATCCGCTGAACCAACGGTCGCGCGGCCAGTTGAAAAAGGCGCGCTTACTTCCTTTCTTTCTGGCCGGAAAAACCAGGTTGCTTGATTACTTGCGGCATTGGCCGTTGGCCTTGGAGGAACCGGCCCATTTAATGGGGCAGGAGGAAGAATGGCGGCTCCTCTTTCCAGATGGTCAGCTACCGACAAAGGGCCTGCTGGCGTTTGGCCAGGGACACTGGACAAGCGGTGAAATACAACGAATAGATCTGGCATTGAAGAGCGGTGACCACTACCGGGGCCATTTTGAAAACTTGCGTGATGAGCTCAAGGTTTGGCGGAAGAAAAACCGCGCGGTTTATCTGTTATGTGAGAACCAGGGGGAGGAGAAACGGTTGCGCGAGTTGTTGCAGCAGGGAACGGACGCTGCCGCGGAGGTGGGCCAGGCGGGGATCAGCCAGGGATTTATGGACGAGGGCGCGGGGATGGTCGTACTTCCTTACCGGCAGTTATTTGACCGTTACCGTTGGCGGCGCAGTTACCTGCCGCGACGGAAGGTACAGAGTGGCGGATCGCGCTTGACGGACTTGGAACAGATCGCGCCGGGAGAGGCGGTGGTCCATTCGCGCTATGGTATCGGGCGCTACGCCGGAATTGAGACGATGCAAAGCGGTAGCCAGCGCGGCGATTATTTGGTCATTTCATATGCCGCGGGAGAGACACTTTATCTGCCGGTAGAAAAGATCGGCCAACTGCAACGCTACGTGGGCGGAGAAAAACCGCGCATATTTCCTTTGAGCGGAGATGCCTGGGAGAAAGCTAAGGCGCGCACTAAGCGTTCTATCCGGGATATGGCTAAACAACTGTTACGGCTTTATGCCAGGCGCGGCAGTAGCCGCGGATACGCCTTTGGTCCGGATACTACCTGGCAGCAGGAGTTTGAGGAGTCTTTTCCTTACCAGGAGACCGATGACCAATTGCAGGCTTGTCGGGAAGTAAAGCAGGATATGCAGCGGCTGCAGCCCATGGACCGTTTGATCTGCGGCGATGTAGGTTTCGGTAAGACCGAGGTGGCGATGCGCGCGGCTTTCAAGGCGGTGGGCGATGGTAAGCAGGTAGCGGTGCTTGTGCCGACTACGGTTTTGGGTGAACAGCATTTGCGCAGTTTCCGGGAGCGAATGGCTGATTATCCCGTGCGGGTGGAAGCATTGTCTCGTTTTCGGACAAAGAAACAGCAGAAAGATACTTTAGAGAGATT
The DNA here is from genome assembly GCA_030621225.1 of candidate division FCPU426 bacterium. Classification (GTDB taxonomy): domain Bacteria; phylum Oederibacteriota; class JAUXIB01; order JAUXIB01; family JAUXIB01; genus JAUXIB01. The sequence continues at coordinate 10,038 of JAUXIB010000050.1, read as the reverse complement.
GGCGCTGGGCGAGGTCGATATTCTTATTGGCACGCATCGTTTGTTGGGCAAGGACGTAATTTTTAAAGATCTGGGATTACTGGTTATCGACGAGGAACATCGTTTTGGTGTAGTGCACAAGGAGCGTTTGAAGGAGATGCGCTGTGATGTGGACGTGATCGCGATGACGGCTACCCCCATCCCGCGTACGTTGAATATGTCGTTGCTCGGTATACGCGATTTGAGCCGGATCGAAACACCGCCCCGCGACCGGCGCGCGGTGGAGACCTATGTGGTGCAGGAAGAGGACACACTGGTACGGGGTGCTATTTTGCGCGAGATGGCCAGGGGAGGACAGGTGTTTTTTCTGCACAATCGTGTGCGTAGTATCGCAGTCAAGGCGGACCACTTGGCGCGCATTTTACCAGAGGCTCGCCTTATCGTGGCCCATGGACAGATGCCTGCCGCGCAGTTGGAAGCGGCGATGTATCGTTTTTACCTGGGTGAGTATGATGTACTGGTAAGTACGGACATAATTGAGTCCGGCCTGGACTTGCCCCAGGTCAACACGATCATCATCAGCGATGCCTCGAAGTTCGGTCTGGCCCAGCTCTACCAGTTGCGTGGACGAGTAGGCCGGGCGGACCGCCAGGCCTATGCTTATCTCTGCGTTAATTCCACGGAATTCCTGCGCCAAGAAGCGCGGGCGCGACTGGATGTGATAGAGGAGTGTTCGCGGCTTGGTTCCGGTATGCAGGTGGCGATGCGCGATTTGGAACTACGTGGCGCTGGAAATTTACTGGGTTTGGAACAACACGGTTATATTAATGCCGTTGGTTACGAGATGTATTGTCGTTTACTCGGTGAAGTGGCCAGGGAACTGAAAGGGGAAAAACCCGTGCGGCAGGAAGCAGCGGTAGAAATAAATTTGCCTCTGGAAGCCTATTTAGCGGAAAATTATATAGACGAAGATTCAATACGGCTGGGGTATTATCGTCGTCTGGCGGTTTGTCGACAAGAAAAAGAACTTAAAGAATTGCGCTTGGAACTTAACGACCGTTTTGGCCTTTTGCCTGCCGCCGCTGAGAATCTGTTGGCATTGACCGGATTGCGTCAACAAGCCGCGCGTATGGGGTTGACCGGCTTGCGATTAAGTCGGGGCTATCTGCAACTGGAATTCAACCTAGCGGAAGCCCGTTTGGATGATTGGCTGGCTGGACCGGGAAAGAGCTATGGCGACAGGATAACAACCACTGGCAAAAACACTGTGCGATTGAAAGTGGACAATTGGGGCAAATTGGAGATGATTGGTGAAATTGGTAAGATAGTTAAAGGATAGGGAAAACTATGAATTCTGAGTTCTGAATTATGAATTCTGAAAAGGTATAAGCAGAGCTTGTCGCTTTGCGATACGGTATACCCTACTCTGCGCTACGCGCTACGTAGGGCAAGCGGGATACCGGGGTCGAAGGTCAAAGGTCAAACGTCGAATGCCAAGTGACGTATGACATTGGACATGCGACGTTAGACGGAAAGAAGGCAAGACGCTGTACAGTAGACTGAGTCCCGAGTATCGAGCTACTAGTCCTTCGACTCACTTTGCTCGCTCAGGACCCTGAACCTGAGCGTGCTAACGTGAATGGTTCAGGGCTGCGAACTACGCCTGTTACGCCGTAGCCCCCGCGCTTGTCTGCTGACAAGCAGACGCGGGGGCGGAGGCGGAAGCGGAAGCTACGAGATACGGTCTTTAGAGGTTTACAGCGGCAAATAGAACGTATAAAATAAGAATCCTTGGGCTATCCGCCATCGTTCTTTGAACTATGGCGAGACAAGAAGCCCGCGGTATTCTTGTCCCGATATGTGCGTCCGCTAAAGCGGACGATATATATAACGCTTCATCCACGAGCTTACGCTCGTGGTATTCGCGCGCAACGGAATAAATGTCTGATGTCTTTTGAAAGGGAAAGATGCATAAACATTTGGTCTGGATGACAGCGGTTCTGATGCTGATCAGCGTTGCTTGTTCGCGGCAGGAGCCAAAAAGAGTGGTGGCGCGGATCAACGGGGTTGAGATAACCAGAGAAGATTTTCGGCACCGTCTTTTGTCGCTGCCGCCGCAGACGCAGGTGCTTTACGCGTACGAAGAGGGCCATCGTGAGTTTTTGGATTCGATCGTGGAACAAAAACTGCTCTACCAGGAAGCCAAGCGGCGTAATCTTGATAAGGATCCGGTAGTTAAGAGCAGGATAGATAACTACGTAGAGCAGACCAGGGTGACGATTAAACGCAATATAGAAAAATTACAACAACGGTTGGACGAGATTGAGGATGTGGTAGAGGAGAATCTGTTGGCCAAAGAGATGCTGGACAGGGCTCGGCCGAAAGCTCTCGAGATCAGCGAGAAAGAAATCAGCGAGTACTACCAAAAAATCAAGGAACGTTTATTGAAGACCGATCCAAAAGCGGAACTACCCGATTTGGGGAGGGTGCGCAGAGATCTGCGCCAGCAACTTGTGAGGAAGAAATTTGTAGAAGAGCTCAAGCAAGAGGCCGATTTGGAATTATATTATGAAAGGCTTGCCCCCGATTTGCGGTGATCATAGGAAACGAAGCTTGTGCTTTGTACTGTTGTTACTGCTGCTGTTGCCATTTGTTGCGCAGGGGAAGAAGGCGCCCCGGTCTGAGGAGCATTTTGCCAGTAAGCAAGTGCTGGCTGTGATCAATGGCGAGGAACTTACTTATGAACAGTATGACGATGCAACTCGCTTGGCGGAATTTCGCTACGATTATCTCAGTGCGCGGCGGGTGTTGGAGATAAAACGAGATTTCTTCACGCATCTTTTAGAGCAGAGGCTGTTGGTACAGGAAGCCGGCCGGCGGGAGATCTTTGCGTTACCGGAGGAAATGACGGATCGTTTGAAGAATGACCGGGGTAGCATGGATGAGTTGGAGTTTAGGTTGTTGTTAAGCGATTTGGGATTGTCTTATGATCGTTATTGCCGTATGGTCTATGAGGATGTGGTGATAAAGAAGTTACTTGCCGACGCGTTGCCGCGGCGGGCTAAGGTAAGTGGGCGGGAGATAGACGATTACTATTTTCTTCACCTCGGGGATTTTGCGCGCCGGGATCGGGTGCACGCTTTACATATTTTTCTTTCCAGCAAACGTGAGTCACGCGTAATTATGGCCAGCTTGCGGCATGGTGCTGATTTCCAGGAGCTAGCACGGCGCAAATCCAAGGGGCGCGAAGCGGCGGCCGGCGGAGACTTGGGATATTTCCAACGGCTCGAAATGCCGGTTGTTTTTTTTGACAGTTGTTGGTCATTGCCGGTTGGTGGTCTGAGTAAGGTGATAAAGTCGAGCCACGGCTACCATATATTCAAGGTGCTGGATAAGGTCGAGGGGAGGATGTTGACGAAAAATGAAGTGAGGAAGGATATAGTTGCCGTTTTGCGGAACGAGAAACGAGAGGAATTCTACGGTAATTTTTTGCGACAACTAAGCGATAGAGCGGAGATAGAGATGAACAAGGAAGTGATGTTTCTTAGTGAGTTGAGGCAGGGGGAGGCGGACGCCGGCAAGCAATAAGTATCAGATACGAGTCGAGAGTCAAAAACGGAGGAAATAAATGAAGAGTTTTGATAAAGCGTTGGTAGTAGGGCTGGGAGTGCTCCTGTTGACGGGTGGTCTGCGGGCTGAAATAGTGGATGGCGTGGCGGTGAAAGTCAACGAGGAGATCATCACTATCAGTGAAATAGAGGAAGCGCTTGCTGCTTATCGGCAGATGGGGAGGGCGGGAGAAGTAACCCGTAAGATGATCATTGATAAGTTGGTGGAGAAAGCGCTGGTCGTCCAGGAGGCGCGTCGACAGCATATTGCCGTTAGCCCGGACGATGTAGATGCGCAGGCGGATGCCGAGATAGATGAATTAAGCAAGCGTTTGGGTGGCGAGGAAGGTTTAAAACAGCAATTAGAACGCGAAAATATAACTTTTGAGGAGCTTAAGCGGCAATACCGGCAAAGGGTGCGGCGGCAGATGCTCTATCTGCGTATGATGCATACAAAGGAACAGGAGTTCAAAGAGAATGTATCTATCTCAGCGGGGGAAGTAGCTGATTTCCTTGAAGAACACGGTGACGATTATCGTAGCGCCGAGGTAGCGATGATATCCTTTCTCTTGCCGCCGAAAACCAAAGGACCGGCGCGGGATCGTCTGGAAACGAAAGCCCGCCGGGTATTGAGGCAGTTGCGCGCCGGCGGTGATTTTGCCAAACTGGCTGCGAAAAACGATCCTAGCGCGGCTGGGAACGGTGGTAATATCGGTCGGGTTCGTTACGCTGAACTGTCGCTGGAGTTAGCGGAATTGGTTTTCTCTGTGAAAAAGAGAGAACGAGACAAACCGGTTTTCCGCAGCGGTAAATCCGGGTTTTATATTTTACGTGTGACTAAGGTAGAGGAAGCGACACTGGAAAACTCAGGCGACAACGCCCGCGGCCGGTTGATAGGTGGGAAGACGAGAGGAAAATTTGACGCCTGGCAACAGGAACTACGCGATAAAGCGTATGTGAAGGTGATGGAGTGGTAATGTTGTTGTTAGTCGCTGATAGTGTGTCAAACGTTGTATGTCACACCTGCGGAGGCAGGTGTCCAGTACAAAATGGATTCCCGCTTTCGCGGGAATGACAGCCGAATACCTCGCGGCTCGCCCTGAACTTAAGCTTGCGTATGGTAACAGGGCTTACCGCAGAAGTTTTTATTACACGGAGAGATGTCATGATTAAAGTAGGCATAATCGGGGCGAAGGGATACGCGGGACGGGAATTGTTGCGCATTCTTTACCGTCATGAGGGGGTAAGCATAAAAGCGGTGCAGGATATTGGCGAACCGGGGGAAAGCCTGGCGGAAATACATCCAGAACTTTCCGGGCTAGTGGACCTGAAGCTTGAAACAGCGGACGCTATGGAGATGGCCCGCCGGGTAGATTTGGTCTTTCTTGCGGTACCGCATGGGATTGCCATGCGCTATGTGCCTAAGCTTGTGCCGCAAGTAAGCGTGATCGACTTGTCGGCAGATTACCGGATGAATAAGCGGACGGATTTTGAACGCTGGTATAGCATCAAGCACACGGACCCTACCAACCTGGGGCGGGCGGTTTACGGACTGGTAGAGTTGAAACGTGGGGAAATAAAGAAGAGTCGTTTCATTGCTAACCCGGGTTGTTACCCTACGGGTATCATTCTGGCGTTGGCGCCGTTACTACAGGCGAAAGCGATTGAAGCGGATCCGATCATAGCGGATGCCGCCTCGGGGGTGTCCGGCGCCGGCCGGACGCTAAGTGACGTCAGTTCTTTTGTTAATGCTAACGAGAATATGAAAGCTTACCGGATTGATAATCATCCGCATCTTGCCGAGATGGGACAGGAACTGTCCTTGTTGGGCGGCAAAGAGGTTAAGTTGAGTTTTACGCCGCATTTGATCCCGTTGGAACGAGGTATTCTCAGCACTATTTATGTGCGGCCGCGCGGTATTTCCCCGGCCAAGGTAGAAAAGCTTTTCCGGGATTTTTACGCGGCGGAGCCGTTTGTCCGGCTGCGGGGGCAGGTAAGTCCGGAGTTAAAGGATGTGCGTGGTACTAACTTCTGCGATCTGGGTTATGTTATGGAAAAACGCACGGGCTGGCTGAAGCTGTTCTCGGCCTTGGATAACCTGGTTAAAGGCGCGGCCGGGCAAGCCGTCCAGAATATGAATGTGATGTACGGTATGCCCGAGGCGCAAGGCTTGATTTAGACTCGGGACACAGGACACAGGACACGGGACACGGGACGGGCTTCCAAGAAAGTATTGAGCAATGAAGATAAAAAAGATCAAAGGCGGGATTACCGCGCCAAAAGGTTTTATTGCCGGGGGAATAGCCTGCGGCATAAAGAAAAAGGGCAAGCCGGATCTGGCGTTGGTAACTTCCGAAGTGCCGCTTCGAGCAGCGGCGGTCTTTACCACCAATAAGTTTGCCGCTGCGCCGGTGTTATTGGATCGTCGCTTGATCAAACGGCAAGAACATCGTGCGGTGGTGATCAACAGTGGTAATGCCAATGCCTGTACCGGTCGCCGGGGGGAAAAGGACGCTAGTCTGATGGGGCGGCTAACGGCGACGAAACTGGGTGTAAAGGAATCTGCTGTATTAGTGGCTTCTACTGGGATCATTGGCGAGCGTTTGCAAATGGACAAGGTTGCCCGGGGACTGGCGATGATCAAGCTTTCGCCGAGTGGTGGTAGCCGCGCCGCGCGGGCGATCATGACTACCGATACTGTGCCTAAAGAAATGAGTTTGGAGGCTTCCATCGCCGGCAAAAAGGTGCGCTTGGCAGGGATGTGCAAGGGGGCGGGTATGATCGCGCCGAATATGGCCACGATGATCGCGCTCTTGACTACGGACGCGGATGTACCTAAGGGGAAACTGCAGAAGATGTTAAAGGACGCCGCCGATATCAGTTTCAACTGTCTGAGTGTGGACGCTGACTGTAGTACTAACGACAGTCTTTTTCTGCTGGCCAATGGGATGAGCGGGGCTGTGTTGCGCGATGCGACAGAACTGGCTCATTTCTCCGGGATGTTAAATGAACTGTGTTTGGAGCTGACACGTAAGTTAGCCGCGGACGGCGAGGGCGCGAAACATTACCTAGAGGTAAGCGTGACCGGGGCGGTAAATGATATTGAAGCGCGGCGGGCTGCCAAAAGCGTGGTGGAATCCAGTCTGGTTAAATGCGCGGTGGCCGGAGCAGATCCGAACTGGGGACGGATCGCGGTGGCGCTGGGTGGACGGGGCGCTCGTTTTCGTCCGCGGGAAGTGGAGATCAGATTAGCCGGGCAACTGTTGTTTCGTGGCGGAGAGCCGGTGCGCTTTAAACGGGCACGAGCCCGGGCGGCGCTGCGACAAAAAGTGGTACCACTGGAGATCAAGCTGGGGGCGGGTCGTGGGGAAGGGCGGGCCTTTGGCTGCGATATGACGTATGAATATGTGAGAATTAATATGGAGTATTCCTGATGTCTGTGACAGTGGGGACTTGGAAAAGTAGAAGCAAGCAGGTGATACTTGCGTTGGTGATTTTCCCCCTTCTAATTTCGTGTGGGAAACAAGCGGATTTTCGGCAGCGGTTTGATAAGGCCGCGGAACGGGAAGAAAGAGGGAACTATTGGCAGGCAATCGGAGACTACCGGGAGCTTTTACGCGGGGAGCTGGCGACTAATAATCGTATTAATGTATTGTTTCGTTTAGGGGATTCATACCGTAAGGTGGAAAGTTATACGCTGTCCGAGGAAGCTTATAGCACAGTGTTGCGGGACTATCACGAGGAGATCTACCAGGAACTGGCCATGGGCCGGTTGGTGGATTGTTATCGGGAAGCAGGGCGCTATCACGATGCCCTGCGAGTTTATCCGAAACTAATCGGGGTCACCCAGGAGGACATATTGCTGGCGAGTGTCTACTTTGACCTGGGGAAGATCCGGGTGAAATTGAGACAGAAGAAGCGGGCCAAAGAATCTTTCCGCCAAGCCATCCAGAAATGCCGCGCGGTCCAAAGGGAGCACGCCGACAGTGATTTTGCCTCATACGCGAACCAGATAGAGGACGATATACGCCAGGTCATGGCGAAGTTGTATTGAGTGGTTGAAGGGGCAGAGCAGCGGGGTTTTGGGCGGCACGCCTTCCAATATTTCTTCCTGGGGCTGAATCTGTAATAAATAAAGTTGTCATTCCTGCGAAAGCAGGAATCCATTTTGCATCGGACACCTGCCTTTGCAGGTGTGACAAACCAAATGGAAAGTTATAGCCTCAAAACGCCTCGCTAACTAACACAATTACTGACACAGTAGGTTCTGCTGGTTTTCGCTCAAGACGGATAAGGCCACGCGGCTCACTCCTTCTCTTTCGCCCCACGTTTATCTGCCACTTTTCCCTTGACACGCATAATAGCATCTAATACAATAAACGGGAGTATTAACGAGGAGCGCAATGCCAAAGAAAGAAAGCGTTGAAAAACTCCGGTTCACGTTTCAGCTCCGAGAGGATGTAATCGAAAAGGCCCGGGACGCTGTCTATTGGACACCCGGGGTGACTCTGGCGTCCTTTGCGGAGGAGGCATTTATCCGGCTGATCGAGCAAATGGAAAAGCAGAACGGTAAGCCGTTCCCTTCACGTTCGGCCGAACTCAAGACGGGGCGACCGATCAGTGGTGGAGCAGACCCGTTCAAGCGTATAAAGAAACGGGGGGGGATGAGATGAGAAACATCAAAGACTACTTGGCAGAGATAGAGAGCCGCGCCATGAAAGCGGGATACAAGATAGAGAAGGATATAGTTCTACCGGGTGGCCTTAAGGCTCACCTCGTGCTCCTCAAGAAGCAGTTTGTGTGGCAAGCCCTGAGCAGAGCAACAGAGGTAGTCGTTGTGGTCGAGCGGGAGAAGGCAGATATCTCAGATGTTCATTCTGTTGAGGATGCGGGAAGAGCTTACTTCAGGAAGACGGTCAGGTCCTTTCTTCCCGTGGGATTGTATCACGCCTTGAATATCATCCCCTGCATCGTCGCAAAGACAGTGTCAAAAGACGCTATCAAGTATGTTTCCTCATCCCCGAGAAATCACTGGGCTGCCGGCGAGCTTCCTGTGCTATATGACCTGGGAACCGGCGAGGTCTATTACTTTCGTGGATACCATTACTATAATTTCGCGTTTATACAGGAGATGCAGAAGTCTGCCGAGACTGTGCTTGTTGGTGATTCACCCGAAGCCGAAGTCCAGGTTGGCAACTTTGACGCAGAAAAGTATGACAAGAGGACATTTAATAATTCCGAGTATTGGAATATGGCGCCGGTCATCATTGGCGTACTCGTCGGCTTTGGCATCGCCTACTGGCATGGGCACATGTCCTTGTTTATCGGCGGGATCCTTGGGGGAACTGCACTGCTGTCTGTGCTGGTTTTCCGCAGTCTCAGCAAGATAAGGAAAAAGCATATTGGCTGCGCTATCCAGACAGGAGCCATGGTCTGCCTTGTTCTATACTTTGGAGATCTCGCTGTGACTAGCAAAGGGGGCTTCTTGATCTCGTGTCTCAAGCTTATCGGCATTGTCTATTCCGCTCTCTTCGTTTTTTTTCACATCGTGAGCTACTATCACCGACGTCGGCTGAGATAGGTACAAGATTTAGGGGAGGTGTTCAAGTTAACCGATACTCGTTATGAGCGCTTTTCCGTCTTCGAGGGGGATCCATTCCCATTACTTTGGAGGCGGGTGCGAATTCCGGAGCATGCCGACCACTGATTCCGCTGTAAGCCGTCCACCCATTCCGGAGCATGCCGTCCACCTATTCCGGAACATGCCGTCCACCCATTCCGCTGCATGCCGTCCATTTTTGGGCGGTCGTCGGAACAAGTGGACGACATGAAACGGAATCTTTTCCAGAAGGCCGTTTCCGGCCTGATCAAAGCGAAAAAAGACGCTGGATAACACGAAAAGGGCCGTAATATCTCCTTTAAGGGCAAGAACCCAAAAAAAGGAGAAAAGAATGGCCCAGGAAAGGTTATCTATGCGAAAAGTGAGAGAAATCCTAAGGCTAAGCTGGGAGTGCAAGCTTAGCAAACGGGAGGTAGGGCGCTCGGTGAAGATCTCGCACAGTACCGTCTCGGAATGTCTGCAAAGAGCCGAGGGCGCAGGTCTTTCCTGGCCTTTGCCTGAAGATCTGAGCGAGAGTGCCCTGGAAGGACTGCTGTACCCGCCGCCGGGTAATGTGCTGGAGCGGCCCCTGCCGCGATTTGAGGAGGTCTATCGGGAGCTTAAGCGGAAAAGTATGACCTTGCAGCTCCTGTGGGAGGAATACAGGGAGAACTACTCTGATGGTTACCGCTACAGCCAGTTCTGCGAGCTTTACCGCCGCTGGCGTGGAAAACTAAACGTGACTATGCGGCAAGAGTACAAGGCTGGGGAGAAGATGTTCGTAGATTACGCTGGGCAGACAGTGCCAATAGTAGACCAGCAGACAGGAGCGGTAAGCCAAGCTCAGATATT
>JAUXIB010000125.1 GCA_030621225.1 candidate division FCPU426 bacterium | reverse complement strand
GCTGCTTTTAATTTGTTTCATCAGGTACCGTTATATATACGTCGGCCTTTCTTGATCCTGGTCACTCTGGTTTCCGCAGGCCTTATCGTCTATTATTACCGCCTGCAGAAAACCAGTGATATCATGGCGCGTAGCGCCCTGGCCTTGATCCTCGGCGGCGCGATAGGGAACCTGATTGACCGTATATTGCAGGGCGCGGTGGTGGATTTTCTTGATTTTGGTTACGCTAGTTGGCGTTGGCCGGCTTTTAACTTTGCCGATGCCTGCATTTGCATCGGCGCGGCGATAATCGTCTTCTCTAAAGCGAAGACGCCCGATTATGATCAGACGCGATAGACGATAGACGAAAGGCGAGACAATGCATCCAATACTTTTTAAAGTCGGTCCGATAACATTACACACCTATGGTCTAATGGTTGCCATCGGCTATTTAGTCGCGATTTTTTTTGCTGTTCGTGCCGCGTCACGTTTTGGCTTAACCAAGGAATTGGTGCTTGACGCGGCCTTTTACGTGATCATCTTTTCTATTGTAGGTGGGCGTTTTCTATATGTCTTGGTGAATATCTCCTATTATCTCGAAAATCCGTTGGAGATTATTTTCGTGCACCACGGAGGTCTGGTCTACTTTGGCGGGTATATCATTGCCGCGGTGGCGGTCTATTTCTGGCTGAAGCGAAAAGGGGTAAACCCGTGGGACTACGGTGATCTAATGTCGCCTTTTGTCGCGCTTGGTCACGCCATCGGCCGGATCGGTTGTTTCCTTAATGGGTGTTGTTACGGCCGGGTCACGAGCGGTTTCTGGGGGGTGGTTTTTCCCGCTTTGCATGATGGCCAGGCGCGTTTGCCTATACAATTGCTCTCCTCACTGGTTAATCTCGGGCTGTGCGCGGGTCTGCTGCTGTTATGGCGCCGGAGACGCTTCCGGGGTCAGGTGGTGTGGACTTATGTTTTCTCTTACAGTCTGTTGCGTTTCCTGATGGAGATGTTGCGGGCTGATCAGCGCGGTGTCATTCCGGGTACCTGGCTATCCACCTCGCAGGCTATTTCGCTGGCGGGGATGGTATTGGGCGCTTATTTCTTGTTCAGTTGGTATAGGCAAAAAAACAGAAAAGTAAGGAAGTAAGAACGGTTTTGTCCACTGATAATGGCACTTACCACGACGACACGACGTTAACGGCTCTCCTTTTAGATAACGTCATAAGGCGGCAAAAAAATAGACGACGTTGATGTTATCCATAAAAAGTTGTTTCTCTGTGGCCCAGTGTCTTTGTGGTGAAAAGTGGTTAAATGAGCAAGCGTGCGTTAAAGGTAAAAGAAGGCGGGGAGCGTCTTGATCGCTATCTGCATCGAGTGGCAAAACTGCATTCTCGAGAGACGGCGAGAAAGATGGTGCTTGGCGGGAAAGTGCAGGTTGACGGGGTGGTGCGTCGGCCCAGTTATATCTTGCGGGGTGGAGAAAAGCTGGAATTTGAGTTGCCGCAGGAACCTGAAAGTAGGCTGGAAGCACAGGATATCCCTTTACAGGTGTTGTACCGCGATGACCAGTTGATGGTGATAAATAAACAGGCCGGGATGGTAGTCCATCCGGGAGCCGGTCATACGCGCGGTACCATGGCTAACGCGCTGGCTGCTGAATTGGCGGGAGCGCTGGGCGGTCAACGCCCCGGTATCGTTCACCGTCTGGACAAGGATACCTCGGGTTTGTTGGTTGTGGCGCGCGACGTCAGAACCGAGAGTACCCTGCGAGAGGAGATAAAGGCCCGGCGTGTTTCGCGGCGCTATCTGGCGCTGGTTCACGGAAAGTTGAGTGGTTCCGGCCTGGTCGACGCGCCGCACGGTCGGCATCCACGTGACCGACAGCGTTTTGCGGTGTGTCCGGCGAAGGGTCGTCCTGCGCAGACTCATTTCCGAGTGCTGCGCGATTGTGGTGAGGTTTCTCTCGTGGAGTGTGAGCTCGTTACCGGACGCACGCACCAGATCAGAGTGCATATGAGTTTTATCGGGCATCCGGTTCTGGGTGACAAGGCTTACGGTCGAGCGGATAGTTACCCCCGCCAGATGCTGCATGCCTATCAGCTTGCTTTTAAACATCCTCTAAACGGCAAACAAATGTCTTTCGCCTGCCCTTTGCCGGCCGATTTCCATCAGGTGCTGTTGGAATTGGGTCTGTCGGAACGGGAGATTAAGCGTTTTTGTCATTAATATGCACATCAGGGAACGGAAGGGACGTCGTGACCCCCTTTTAAAAAAACGAAAGTCTTTTACCACCAAGCCACCAAGGAACCCTTCTGCTCGCAAATGACGCTCGCTCAGGGCAGGCGGCTCTTTTTTTGGATAACAACAGCGGTAGCTCTTCGCTAACAGGGGCGCATTTTTGGTCTTAACGAAGTATTTGAAGGCGGGACGAGACACCAAGGTATAAGAGACACCAAGAGACGTGCGCGAAAAAGGGGCTCTGTGAGTCTTGGTGCCTTGGTTTTTCTTTGTGTCTAACGTTTGCTGTCGAGTCTCCCTTAAAAGACCAACAAGTGCTATCCTCGGAGCGGAGAAAGATACTTTGTCGTTAACCCAGTGAAGTTTTTTTGGTGTCTTGGTGACTTGGTGGTGAAGAGCTGTTTTTAGCGCTTCCTTGGTCCCGCGGTGGGGTCACCAGCTCTCTTCCCATTTTCAATTAATATGCACATCCTGCTTGACGGCGTATCCATCTTCGTTTAGACTGTGGTGGTTTTAACAATAGAGGAATATGATAAAAGTTAAATTCTTAGTGTATTTATTGGTGTTGTTGCTTGTCGGGTCTTGTTCATCGCCGCAGAAGGCAGTGCGGGTGGAGATGCCGGAAGGCGGCTATCGGCAGGTATCGCGGGCGGAATATCAGGATGCTCTGCGTCTGATGGAAAACGGTGCCGGCGGGCGGCAACTGGCCCGTGCCGCGGATATTACGGGACACTACCTTTATAACCGGCGAGATTTCAAAGGGGCTACGGACGCTTTTATGAAAGTGGTTGGCGCCAATTCGGGCGAGGTGCTTGCCGGTCGGGCGCAGTTGATGCTTGGCAAGTGTTTCTTTGAACTGGAAGATTATCCGGCTGCTCTATCTGCCTGTAACAAGGTAGTGGAAGAGTATAAGGACCCCGATCTACTCAACGGCGCTAGAAAGTTTATTGAACTAATAGTTGAGGCGAAGTTGTCTCTGGAGCAACTGAAGCTGATAGAGGAAAACTATCGCGGCAAGGCGTTTTATCCGCAGGTCTTATTCCAATTGGGTAAGAGTCAGTATCATTTGGGTGATTGTGAACAGGCGCTACGCTACTTGGGTGAGTTTCTCACGATTTACCCGACTAATTCCCGTTTTGAGGAGGTGAAATGGATGCTGGACGAGTGCCGCGGCGTTTTAAAATCTTCCGGACGCAAGATCGGTTGTTTGCTACCGCTTTCCGGTTCGTTGGCTGCTTCGGGAGAGATGATGCGCCATGGTATTGAATTGGCGGTGGAGCAATATAATAGTAAGCGGCGCCCGAAGAGCCGGGTCATCTTATTGATGGAGGACACCGGCGGCGATCATCTGAAGACGCTGAATGCTGCCCGTCGTTTGATCGAAGAGGAAAAGGTAGCAGCGATAATTGGTCCCGCTTCTTCAGAGTGCCTGAGTACGGTGGCTACTATTGTTAACGATAAAAAGGTTCCCCTGATCACGCCCAGCGCGGGCAGGCTGGGGCTCACCTCGTTGAGCAAATATATTTTCCGTAATCACTTGACGATCAATGAGGAGGGGCGCTTGCTGGCCTATCATGCCGTCAATCAGCTTGGGCTGCGGCGTTTTGCGATTATCGCCCCGGATAATTACTACGGCAAGAGCATCAGCCGGGCGTTCCGTTCACAGGTGGAGAAGGATCAGGGGGAGGTAGTCCTGGAACAGTATTACACACCGGAAGCTAAGCAATTTAAAGTCCAGATGACGGCATTGGGAGGGATAGACCCCGGCAGTGTGAAGAAATGGAAACGCTCTTCGGCGGAAGAGTTTGACCGTACGGTATATAATTTAAAAATGAAGCTGCTTAGCGCTCTGCCCGAAGAGGATATGACACTGGCTGTTAGTCTTTTTCAGGCGCGCGGCAGCAAGGCCGTGGAGAAAAAATATGGACGGACGATGGCGCGGCGCCTGATCAATGAGATCAAGCGGGAGGAGCAGGTTAAAATACTGGGTTTTTCCAGTGTGGAGCAGCTGCGTGAGCAAGAGAATATTCAGGTGGGGCTGGTGGACGATTTGGAGAAGATCCAGGAGATCTTGCGTTTTGGTGAAGTTCTGGGCGCGGATCTAGTGGCGGTGGGTGAGGTGTTTGCCGAGGGATGGGAAACGGAAGCGGAAGAGGAATTGGTTGAGGAAGGGGAGCAAGAGACGATAGAGGCGGCAGGGCAGACATTGGAAGCTTTCGTGGAGCTGCAGAAGCCATATTTGGAGTATAATTTCACGGTTAAAATGCAGGTGATCGACGTCAAAAACGGGGAAATCGTTCTTACCGTAGATGAGTCCTTCACCCGCCGGGAGCCGAACCTGGGGATGACGCTGGTTGCCGAAGCTGTCTTTATTCCGGCTTATGCGGAGGAGGTGATCCTGCTGGCGCCGATGATGAAGCATTACGGCCTGGGAATGCAGGTGCTTGGCAACGGCCAGTGGGGCGGCCGCGAAGTGCGCCAACTTTCCTATGAGGCGCTGGAGGGGGTGGTTTTCGTGCAGGGCTTTTTCCCCGAAAGTAAGGACCCAATGGTTCATGAGTTTGTGGAACTATTCGAGGGCAAGTATGGGGTCAAGCCGGACCAATTTGCCGCGCAGGCCTATGACGCCGCGCGCTTGGTGGTAAAGGCGCTCAGAAACTCGGGTGGATCTCGTCTCAAGCTGGCCGGACTTTTGGCGCGGACTAAGGACTTTGCCGGGGTCAGCGGTAAGATCTTGCGCTTTGACAAGAACGGTGACGCGATCAAGGAACTGCCCATTCTCCGGATACAGCACAAACGGGTGATCGAGAGTAGGCCGGAGGATGGTGCGGAATAAGGAATTATGAGTTCTGAGTTATGAATTATGAATAACGCAGTACACGGGACACAGGATACTGGGGGTTTAGCCGGGAAATGCACGCTGTACGCTATCAAGGGTCTGAACGTCAAAGGTCACGTGTCGAAAGTCGGGCGTCACGAGCTACCAGCTACTAGCTACGAGCTACGAAATAAGTCTCGAGGTACGAGTTAAATGGTTAACAAAGTACGCGGTATGCAGGACAATTATATGGAGTCGGCCGAGCGGCGGCAGGGAGTCGTAGCGCGCGCGCGTTCTCTGTTTGAGTTGTACGGCTACCGCGAGATAGATACGCCGGTGATCGAATTCACCGAGCTGTTCCGGCGCAGTACCGGAGAATTTACGGATATCGTCACCAAGGAGATGTATACCTTTGAGGATAGCAAGGGCCGCAGTCTGGCTTTGCGCCCAGAGGGCACGCCGACGATCGTGCGGGCGATGGTTGAAGACGGCTTGCAGAACAAGTACGGCCTCCCTCTGAAATTTTATTATTTTGGCCCTATGTTTCGTCACGAGCGTCCGCAGAAGGGAAGGCTTCGCCAGCATACCCAAATGGGGGTGGAGGTATTCGGCGCCGCGGGTGTAGAAGCGGACATTGAGGTAATGTCTCTGGCTTACCGTTTGATGGTGGGCGCGGGCGTGAAGGATGTAAGCCTGCTTTTTAACAGTATCGGTTGTGCCGCATGCCGTCCGGCCTACTTGGGGGTTTTGGTGGATTCCCTCAAGAAAAAGCAGAAGGACCTTTGTGATAATTGTCGGCAGCGACTTGAGAATAACCCGCTGCGGGTATTGGATTGTAAGAATGAATCATGCCAGACTATTATCAAAGAAGCGCCGGTAATTAAAAATCACCTGTGCGATGCCTGCGCGGGTAACCTGCGCGAGGTTGAGCAGGGACTGGGCGCGCTTGAGATCAACTGTTGTTTGGAGGACAGGCTGGTGCGTGGGCTGGACTATTATACGCGCACTGTCTTTGAGTTGCGGGGGGGCGCGATGGACCCCGATCTGGCGCAGTCAGCGCTGGGCGGCGGTGGCAGGTATGACAACCTGGTCAAGGAACTGGGTGGGCCGGATACCCCCGCGGTTGGTTTCTCCAGCGGCTTGGAACGAGTGATACTCAGTTTGCCTGAAGCGGAGCTGGACAATACGGGCGGCGCTCTCGGTGTTTTTCTGGTCGTCCTGCAAAAGGAGCATTTCGAAAGAGTGACGCGACTGGCTGATGAGTTGCGCGGCGCGGGACTGAAGACTATTTGGGATTTTTCTACATCTTCGCTCAAGAAGCAGCTCGGCCGCGCCGGCAAGAGTGGCGCCGCGCACGCGGTGATCATTGGGCCGGAGGAATACGCGAAGCAGGAAGCGCAGCTGAAGGATTTAGCGAGCGGCGAGCAGGAAAAAGTGGCGTGGGATAGATTGGTGAAAAGGTTGGAAGGTTAAGAAAGTTAAAGGTTAGCAGGTTAAGAAGGTATAACAAGCAGGATACCGGAAATCGAAATCGTATTGAGCTATATTTAATCAATGAGTGCTGAGCCGATAACCGATTTTATGATTACGCCGCACGCTGCCTTTGAGATGGAGAGGCGCGGGTTAAGTGAAAAGGCGGTAGCGCAGATCCTATCGGCTCCCGGGCAGCGATTAGAAGTCGCTTCAGGGCGCGTTGTGTTACAGTCAAAGATCCTTTTCGAAGGAAAGGAGTATTTAGTTCGGGTATTCGTTGATATAAACAAGCGGTCGGTGGAGGTGGTTACGGCTTATCGCACTAGTCGAATAAAAAGGTATTGGAGGGAGGAAAAATGAAAGTCAATTACGACAAGAAAACAGATACGCTGAGTGTAATCCTGCGGGACGACGTCAAGGTAGCTGAGAGCGACGAAGACAAACCGGGTGTGATCCTGGATTACGACGGGGAAGGAAAGCTTATCTCTTTGGAAATACTTGACGCATCCAAGTGCGTGTCTGAAACCGAAAAGATTGAGTATCAGGCTGTTTAAGTGATTTGAAAAAGTGACCTGTTTTTCGAAGGTTTAGAGATATAGGTTCAGGTACGGGGGCGTTGTGCCATGTTGTCGTGCGAGGGATAGAGCGCAAAAATATTTTCGACCTGCCTACTCCGCTTTCTGGAATAGAGGGGACATGGAATAGAGTAAATAGAGGGGACAGGTCGCAGTTGATTGAATTATTCCGTGGGCCAAAAGACGCAAGCCCTACCGGAACAAGAAGACACGGGCAGTAGTCCGGGGATTCTTATTTTTTTGTAACCCCCCATTTTTGTCAGGGGTAGGTGGTAGGATGGTCTTAGATAAAAAAAGGAGACCATCATGCCACGAGGACCAAGAATCGACTTTCCGGGATTGCTGCACCAC
>JAUXIB010000114.1 GCA_030621225.1 candidate division FCPU426 bacterium | reverse complement strand
CACCGCCCAGCTTCTCCAGCACCGGAGTAGCGCGGTTATACATCTCAGTCACGTTTTCTTCTTCGTTATAAACGGGAACTACCAATGATGTTGCCGGTATTCTAATAGCCATAATTGTTTAAGCGCCTCGGCAGCGAGAGCACCGAGCGTATTTTATTTGTTTTTCGTCCCCAACGCCACCTTTTGCATTATCACTAGAAATTTTAATAAAGTCAAGCGAATCATTAATAACGAGTTGCTTAACATTCAATTTCACGGGAAATAAAAAATGTAGCCTACCAGCTGATCACACCTGTTGTCTGCCAATATTTCCGAGGCCAGCTAGTCCTTCTTAACTATCACCAAGTGATTATTTGGTTCCTCGCTAAGATCGCCGAGACTCAAAAACATATTGATCGGAATACTGATCAAGGCCCAACCCACCATCAACGGATAGAACAAATAGTAAAAGAGATTACGCTTAATACCCGGAGCGGTCATCCCCTTGACCCGAAAACTCTGCAAAAAAAAGTAGCAGAGATGCGAGGCCATGCTCGACCATATCCCGCCCAGGGGTTTCAGCTCAACAATTTTCAGCCCAGCCTCAGCCATCGCTTTTTCAATCCAGAAGCGCGTGAAATTATAATAATGGTCAGGCGCCAGATGTAAGGTGGAGGTCTGTGGTATCAGAAAAACAGCATACCCCCGAGGCCTGAGCACTCTAGCTATCTCGCGCACCATTTTCAACGGGTGCAACACATGTTCCAACACCTGAATGTTTAGCACGGTATCAAAGCTATGGCCAGCCAAAGGCATATCGCAGCCGTCGCCTACGAGAAAACGGTAGTTACTCTCAGATATCTCAGGCCGGTTACGCTCCTCACACTCCAGTGTCGTCCAACTCAAAAATTTCAGTTTCCTGCGCTTGACCGTCAGGTAAAAATCCCAGCCCCCCACATCAAGCACATCTCCCCGGCAATATTTTTTCATTGCCTGAAACATATGCCGTGAACGCAGATTACGCACAGGGGCCAGCAAACGGATAATCAAAGGTTTCGAGCTCATTCTGTTAGTTGCTGGTTACGGTTTTAAATTTTTCCACAATTCTACAGCGAAGCGTACCTTACCAATCCATCCCCGCAAAATACGCTTCGCGCCCTAGGCTTTGATCACAGACAACAACGTTTCCGCCACTCGTTTGATATCAACCGCTTTCAGCCGCGGATAGAACGGCAAAGAAAGCTCGCGCCCCCCCGCCCGTTCGGTGTTGGGCAGGTCTCCGGACTTATAGCCGTATTTCTTGCGATAATAAGGCTGGAGATGGATCGCTCGGAAATGGACGCCCACCCCGATACCGCGTTCCTGCATACGAACCATCACTTGATCCCGGTCGATCCCCAGCTTATCCTCGTCCAAAAAGACACCGTAAAGATGATAGGCGTTCTTGACTCTCGGACTATCGGGAAAGATCTCCAGCCCCGGCACGCCGGACAGGTAACGGCTATACAATTGCCGATGCTTACGCCGGAGGCGCCAGAAACGCTCTATTTTGCGCAGTTGGATCAGCCCCAGCGCGGCCGGCAAATCCGACATGTTATATTTATAGCCCGGATAAACCACATCGTAGTGCGGCGAACCGCTCCGATCATATCTCTTCCAGGCGTCCTTACTCATACCGTGCAAGCGGAGCACTCGCACCCGATCGGCCAGCGCCTTGTCGTTAGTGGCCAACATACCACCCTCACCGGTAGTAATGTTCTTTGTGGCGTAAAAACTAAAGGCCGAAACATCCCCCCAAGCCCCTACCTTACGGCCTCCGTATTCAGACTCAAGGGCATGGGCACAATCACCCACCACCTTCAGCCGACGTTTACGCGCCAGGGAGGTGATCGCTCGCATCTCGCAAGGATAGCCGGCAAAATGCACGGGCATAATCGCCCGGGTACGGCGACTGATAAGCGGCGCTATCTTCTTTTCGTCAATATTGAGGGTGTCCGATCGAATATCAGCAAACACCGGCCTGGCGCCCAGGTGCTCTATCACATTGACCGTAGCGGCAAAAGTAAAGGAAGTGGTGATCACCTCATCGCCCTTGCCGACCCCCGCGACGAGCAACCCCAAATGCAACGCGGCCGTACAAGAATTAAGCCCTACCGCATATTTAACCCCCAGATAGTCCGCTATCCGCTGCTCAAAGCGCGCGGTACGCGGACCGGTCGTGCTCCAACCCGAACGCAGAGCAGCCACGATCTCCTTCTCTTCCCGGCTATCAAACCAGGCGCGATGAAAATGTAAGAATTTTTTGCTCATCTCCAAATCATAACGTCGTGAACTCCGTCCTACTCCGCTAAAGCTACGTAGGACTTGACCCTTCATAGCCCCTGCGTCTGCTTGTCAGCAGACAAGCGCAGGGGCGAAGTAGGGTGGCTCTGTGGTTAAATAGTCATTTAACGCTTCTTTTTCTTCTCCATCAAATATCCCGTCCGCTCGATGATACTTTCCGCTTCTTCCAGTAACATCATCCAGCGAATGTTATAGTACTTTGGGTTCTCAAAATCAAAACGCTTATACTTCAGGATATTCTTGTGCAAGTTCTTTACGGCATCATGGACAGAAACCCGCGGTTTAAATCCCAGCACCCGCTCTGTCTTCTTGCCGGTGGCGCGGTAGCTGCGCACGGTTGCGGTAACCTTGTAGTCGTGTTTAACCTCCACCGGCACGCCCAACGCTTGCAACGCGTCTTTAGTACGCAGGGCCAGCTCGGAGATCCTGATGTTCCTGCCAACTACATTAAACACCTGTCCGCGCACCTTCTTTTCCGGCGCCTCCAAACACATAAGATACACCCTGGCGGCGTCTTCTACGCTGACCAGCGGCCGCCACATTTCCCCGCCCAGATGAATGGTAATCGCGCCCTTAAGCATAGCGTCCTTAACAAAGGTGTTGAGCACCAAGTCATATCGCATGCGGGGGGAAAAACCAAAAATAGTACCCTGGCGCAGTATCACCGGGCAAAACCTATCATCTACCAATTTCAGCAGCCGCTTCTCCGCCGCATATTTCGAAGATGAATAAGCAGCCTGAGGATTCACCTTCGTTTCCTCATTCACAACGACATCTTTTTCCTCATCCACCGGCCCCACATCGTAGATGGAACAAGTAGAACTAAATATATATCTCTTGATCCCATTAGCCTTGCATTTCAAAGCCAGGCTCTCAGTAGCAAGGGTATTCATCTGCCAATTGGCGCGGGGATTGTATTCGGCGGTGGGATCGTTAGACAGACCGGCAAGATTGATTACGGCGTCTATGCCTTTAAAAACCTTATCATCCACTTCGCGCATATCACCAACAACCAATTCTACTTTTTTTTTGATACTCTTCAAACCGACATCGCCAAAAAACATACGGTCATACACCCTGACTTTATATCCGGCCTTGAGAAGTCGCCGCACCAACACCGAGCCCAAATATCCCGCACCACCCACTACGAGGACTTTCATTATTACTCCTTTCGGATCAATTATATTTCGGATAGAGCTGGCCGGCCGGCACTATCCGTTTCTCGCCGCCCGGTGGCGTCCAATAGAGTTCTATCGCCGCTTCTCGCGCCGAACACCACCATAATTTGATCGGATAACGGCCCTTGCGGAAATGTGTGTCAGGGCTTTGAAAATTCAGGCTCTTATTATCTCCGCATTGTCCATACTCGTAAACCACATGCTCCCCCACTTCCACCCGCGCATAGCTGGGATTAGGCGCGACAAAGGAATACAGGCCAGCCCGCGGCAACTCTATCTCTCCCTCCCAGAGGACGCTAAAAGCTCCCGGCAAAGGGGGGGTCAGATAATGCATCAGAATACAGGGATCAATATATTCGCGCACCGGCTCACCACTCCAATCCGACGACTCATAATATCTGCCGCGCAGGCCAAAGGTACGCTCTTTAGTACACAGATAAAACGGCGGCACGGGTTTGGCAGCCTGACCGTACTCCTGCACATAAAAGAGCAGCGGATCGTTCCGCTTGTCGGGCCAATACCTGATCTTCAGCGGATGCATGCCCACCGCCAAGCGCACCTGCTCTTCCGCTGCCCCACCAGAGGTAGTGAAGAGCCTTATGTTATCCAGCCATAGCTCTGCTCGACCGCCTGCGCGTAAACCTAGCAGGCGCGGGCTTAAACCGGTGAAATTATAGCTGCCACGCCATTCTATATACGATGCTTGCGGCTGCGACAAGCGACGCTCAACGCCATCGAAATCAATAGTTCGGTGCTGTTCCACCGCCAGGGGCTGCGCGTCCCCATATTGCCGGTAATAATAGGCCGTTAAACCCTGAATTCGTTTTATCTGCGCCTTCGACACTCTGAGCGCCCGATATAAATGCCCGTACTGCGGATGGCTACCGCTTTGCTCGTAAGCATAAGGATAATAGGAGGATTTAAGACTGTCCACCGCCTCCCCATACTTTATGGCGGTAAGATAGCAAAGGTTTCTGTCCTTCGTATCCCAACAAACCGGAACCGTATCAGCCAGCAAGGTACAATTGCCGGCAACCCGGTCCAGGATAAACATCTGGAACGGCGGATGTCCCACATAGGTATGGGCGGTTATCAGGACAATATCGTAATCCTTGGGCAGCGACCCTGCGTAGAGCCCCGGGCCGGTCGACCCTTCGTCCATACCTCCCAAGCGTACATTGAAATACCTATCGTAGTTCGCCATCCCCGTCTTGAAAAGGAATGGTAATAAAATAAGCAAGAATAAATACTCCCGTTTCTCCCCAACAATCCGGTTGAATTGCCCCCAGATATTTCGCAGGCCGATACAAGCAAATACCAACACAACTGGAATATTAGCCGCGGAGCGTAACGCCTGTGGTGATTCGACAGAAAAGATAGAGTTACATAATATGAAGAAGAACCAGGTAAGGAAAATAAAATGCAGTTCTCGTTTCCAGTGTATAACCGCATAACAGAAACCCAGGATAAAAAGGATCCCCGTCCAGAAGTCCAATTGCGGTTCGAAAGACAGGCCGCCGTTGTTCCGCGGGCGCGAGTCACCTTCATAATTAAACATAAACATCGAGAGACGCAGGTTGTGCATGGTACGGCGCAAAGCATCCCCCGGAGATACGTTCTTGTACACTGACACTTCACTAATACGGGGGTTGAGCGCCACCTGCGGCTGAGACAGACGAACCGTCAACCAAGGCAAGGCGAAGATCATTACCGCCAGGAAAAACACCGTAATTCCCGCCAGGGTACGCCGGGCGTAACCCCGTTCCTGCCATAGTTTAAACAAATATACGGCGATCAAAGCCGGCGGCACCAATAAGGCCGAGAGGTGCGTACTCATCACAAAGGAGATCGCACAAGCCGCCCAGACGAAGTCCATCTTGCGCTTAGTTATCAGACCGCGGAAGAGGAAATAATAGCCGAGAACCTGAAATAACGGCATCCAAGCCAAAACAAATCCGGTGCGGCTGTAATGCAAGTGCCAGCGGCTAACCGCCAGGAGGAAAGTCCCCGCCAGAGCGATACGATTATGAAAGAAAAGGCGTAACATCAAGAAAAACACATAGAGCGTAAGCACTCCGGGGATCACCGCCGGCAAACGGGTAGAGAGATGATTGACACCCAGGTGCTTAATGAACGGCGCCTGGAACCAATTCATCAGTAGATAGTTACCGAAAGCCATAAAGGGGTGCTGCTCCCCCCTCATTATCTTCAGCGTAAATACTACACCTCCGGCTTCATCGTTCTCCAAGCCGAAAGGTCTGACGGTATTCAAGTCCGCACCCAACCAGGATATAGGACCCAGTTGGTAAAGGCGCAAAAAAATGCCCAGGAGGATGATCAGAGCCAGCGCAATGAAGACAGCCTTCTTGGGCCAGCGGCGCAAGCGATAAAAACTGTCATCTTCCCGCCAGCTAAAGATGCCCAGAGACACAGCGTAAAAATAGTACCGCAGGCCCGGCCAAAACTGCTTAATTGCAAAAAGCTTTTGTCCCTGATAGGCCAGATAAAAGATGAGACAGAACATTCCCAGATGAACTAAGCGCTTCAGCCATTCACAGAGACGCGGCTGCGAACGCAAACATAAAACATCGATGATATCATCCCAGATCAAATGCCAATAGCGCGGCAGAGACAACAGGAAAAAAACCAGGAAAACCGTGTGCAGACCCAACCCCCGCCAGCTACTGACCGGCACCCGGCTCCAGAAAACATAGAAACCGAACAATGCCAACACTGCCGCGGCCAAACGAACGATCATCTTCACCCGCTGGTATAGCGCCCACTTCGCATCAGTTCGTTCTCGCCACGGCTCCTCGGCCGGCATCGGCAAACGCGAGGGGAAAGCCGCGATTAACGCCGCAAAACCAAGCGAGCTGATAAACCAAGCCAGATAGGTACCATTCAAATAGAAATAGGACGCGCCGCCTATAGCCAGCGGCAAGCCGACAATGACAAAGAAAAGGCTTTTCTTGCCCTGTAACCTCAGACTAAGCGTCAGGTCCCCACCAGCACCGAGAAACAAACAATAAAAAAGATATATCGCTATCCCCGTAGCCGCCGCAGCCAACAAACCGAGGATCAAACTGCCGCGCACCAATAGGGGCACCAACCCCAGCACAGAGAGGAGTATAGCTTGACCGGCAATAAAGAGAGCAACCATTACCCCGATGCTCACGCCGCGCCGTATTGTAAAACTCAGTTCTTTCACCTCGTCACCGGACACTGCCAACTGCTTGGCCTCGCTTGCCGCACGGCGAGGCAAGGGGGATCCCTTCCTAGTCGTGCTCTTTGCCAAAGCCGTTTGCTGTACGGTGCGGTTCCGACCCGGGCGCATATTTTTAAAATTTTCCCAGCTCACCTGGATAAAAACTTTGAGCGCCTTGCCCAGCCCCCGCCAAAGCACCCCGCGCTTGCGCCATAAACCCCGCAGACGCCCGTAAACATCAAGCGCAGCAAACCAAGACACCTCTTTCTCGAGATAAAACAGAAGCGCCGCCGCGCATAACCAGATCCCCGGTTTATACTCCTCCTGAAAGACAAAATACTGCCCGGCAAGAAAAAACACACCGATCAGTGTCCAAAGTATCTTATCGCGCATATCGAATTCTTTCCCCTTGCCTGATCTTGTCTTTTTAGCGGTCATCAATTTTCCTCTTTCAATTTCCCGGACAACAAACCAATTACAAAAAATATACCGTACGCAAAATGCGTTAAAAAAGATCCCAAAGCGGCAACCGGCACGGCCAAGAGGCCGCCGCCCCGTCCAGCTGACGACACAAGAAAGAGCGCGCCTATAACTACGATTAACGCTAAATAAGCGCCGCGCAACCCCGGATAATAAAATGCCGCCGCGCTCGCCGTCAAAAGAGCCAGATCAAAAAGACTCGGCAAAAAGTAACTCAGGCGCAAAGACGTCCGCGGGAAGCGCTTGACAAAATAACCGCGATGGCGGGCATAACTTACCACTTGGCGCAAGTGGGCGGCAAAAAGCGGCCGTCGATGATGATACACCAAAACACGCGGCGAATAGACAATTCGCTGCTTTAAGCTGATGATATCCAAGCAGAGCTTGGTATCCTCTCCCGGCCAAAAATCAGTGTCGAAACCGCCTATCTGTAAAAAAACCGCACGACGCACAAACAGGTTACAGGTCGGATAATCATCCACATCCTTCCGCGGCATCGGTTTATAACGATACATATAGTTACCCCCGCCCAGCGGTGACTCATAGACAAGCCCCCCGGCTCTCTCCCAGAGACCGGCTCCCGGCGGCGTAACCCCCGGCCCCCCCAGTGCGGCTATCTCGCCGTCCGCAAACTCAAGCGCCGCTTCACGCAGCCAGTCGCCGCGCGGGTAAGCATCGTCATCCAAAAAAGCCAGGATCTCTCCCCGGGCCAATTCCGCGCCGCGATCCCGTTTGTAAGCAGGATTCACCACACCGGTCGGTTCCACACGCACCCCCCTCGGCGTAGGCACAAGTTTTTCATCGGGCAAAACAATGATCTCAAAGCTGTCATACTCTAGTTGAAGACAATGCGCCAAGCATTTGCGTAGATTGGGATTGTCTGCCCCGACGGCAATTATTATCGAAAATTTAATCTTTTTTTTCGTCATTAGCAGCCAAAACCTTTTTCACCACGACGACACGA
>JAUXIB010000222.1 GCA_030621225.1 candidate division FCPU426 bacterium | reverse complement strand
ATCAAAGACTTAACATACAATTACTACATTTTTGAAGGAACCAAGGGGTCATAGTTGAATTACTAAAGATATTTTACTCCCAATTCCCATTTTTGTCACCCCCAGGTGCTATGATAATCACAGGAGATATTTACAGAAAGCCTTTTATCCGCAATGGATAAGTGCGTCAAAACAAAAGACGCTCTACAAGAGCGTCTTTTTCTATAGTTGGTTAACTTGGTTAACTTAACCACCTCAAATATGACCACCGCCCCCCCTAAATTACAGCAACGCAATCAGCTTCCTTGTAATCAACCGTGCCGCTCTTTTCGCGTCGTAGTTGACCTTGGGTGCCAGTAAAGGACTGAGGTCATCGTTGAATTGGCGAGACACAACCTTGGCAGCCAGGTTCTTCTCAAATTCTTTCCTGCTTATGCCTTGCCGTCCAGCTTTCAAGTATTGCCGGAAGGCATCGACGATACGCCGCGGCTCTGTTCCTTTCATTCTCAACCCAACCCACAGGTCGAAAAGGTCCCGCCCCTTGCGGCGTTGGTATAGCGCGCGCAGCTTGGTGGCCAACAACTCATCAAGCGTGTAGGTCTTAACGGCGGCATTGCCCTCGAACCAGGGCGATTTGATCCGCAGAGGGTGCTCGACCGCACCGAAAACCGCGAAATGTTCACGGGTATTGATCTCGATCTTGAGCCGAAGCCGCACTATCGGCGGTATTTCCGACTCCATCCGATACATGAGCTTCACGCTGGCTTTCTTTTTTTCCCAAGACGGTTTTCCTAAGACGGGGTCGACCTTCGACCGGATAGCATTGAGGAGCGGACCGATCGGGCCGGCCGTTATTTGAACCAGGTCGATATCCTCCGAATAACGGAGCGGCTTTTTTACGAACAGCTTATGAATAGCCGTACCGCCGCGCAGAGTGGCCTCCCGGGCAACGAGCGGATCGCGGAACATCTCCACCAGAGCGCGGGAAAGAATAAGGTCCTGCTCGATCTGTGATTCACGCGGCCAAGGAGCTATATTTCGCCAGTGGGTAATAGCGGTCTGTGGGATCATGCCTCCGGCTCCAGTTTAGCGTTTATCAGCAACCGCCACCTCGTGTCCTCCTTGGCCTTGCTAACCGGTGAAGATGGGTCAAGCGGACGGAAGGGCGCGTCCTTGACCCAGCCAGCCAAGCCCTTGATAAGCTTACGCTGACCGAGCTGCTCGAGGATATAGCCCAGCCGCTGAGCTACTATGACCTCACCGTGCCTCTTGACGGTATCCAGCAATCGCGCTGTGTTTAGCTCGGAAGCCAGCTCGGAAAGAACGGTGATTATGTTGTCCAGCCCGCCTGCGGCGCGGGGATAACGCACCAGATCCCAAGCTGTTGTCTCAGGGGTAGCGGCCAGCATTTTCCCCGTTGGCGTTTTGACCTCGGTAAACTCAGACTTGTCAAAAGGTCCCTTGCCGTGAAAACGAATGTAGACGTTGCCGACCTCGACGGGCCTAATCGCCCGCTCCGGTATGACCACCTGGAATGCCTGGGGTTGATGGTGAGCGGCGCCATGCAATTGAGCGACGGACAATAGCCCCACATAATAAGGCTGGCCGATGTATTCCATCAGTTGATGGACAAACCACTCCGGCGGCATGGTGCCGGCCGGACGGTGCTGAGGGTCTACGATTACATAGAATCCCGACTTGGGCATAGCCAGCCGTCTGGATTTTACCAGTCTGTGCAACCCTTTGTAAGCAGCTACCGGCGTGCATTTAAGGCGCTGTGTTGCCTCCCGACGAGTGAATGTATATCGACCTTGGCCGAGCAACTGCTCGATAAATCCATTGGCTGTGATCTCTGATCGCCTTCTCATTTCAGTTGCAAATTCTACCACTTTATGGGTGAATATGCAACCAGTATTTTACAGCTATTTTCAGTAGCACGTGCACTTCCCGCCCCCGCGCCCCCATGTCTTCCTGTCGGAAGACAGGAATGGGGGCAGAGCAGGAGATCAGGACAAAACAGACAGGAGATTAAGTCTAATTGTCCTGTTCGAGTGCGGTCTCCTGTCTATGGTGTCCTGTCTCGCCGTTACGCCGTTAAACCCCTCCTTGTGTTTTCCTACTAATCTCATTCACAAAGATTACCCTTCGGCACAAACCAACCATAGAACGCCGGGATCACGAATAAGGTTAAAAAGGTTGAGGAGAGCAAGCCGCAGACAACTACCACCGCCAACGGGCGCTGTACCTCAGAGCCGGCGCCGCTTGATAATAGCAACGGCATCAAGCCGCAGATCGTGGTCAGCGCCGTCATCAAGACCGGGCGCAAGCGCATCAAGCCGCCCTTAATCGCCGCTTCACTAACTGATAATCCTTCCTTTACGAGCTGATTGATACAAGCTACCAGCACCAGGCCGTTTTGCACCGCTATGCCGAATAGCGCGATGAAGCCTACCGAGGCGGGAACGGATAGATACTCTCCCGCTAGAGACAAGCCGATAACTCCGCCGATCAAAGCTAAGGGGACGTTAAGGAAGATCAACAGCGCGTATCCCATCCGGCCCAATGAAATATAGAGCATCAGGAATATCAAGGCCAGGGTGACCGGCACGATCACAGCCAGACGCTTCATCGCCCGCTGCTGGTTCTCGAACTGCCCGCCGTATTCCAGATAGTAACCGCTCGGCAGATCTATTTTTTCGGCCACCCGCTTCTGGATATCACTAACCACACCGCCGATATCTCTTCCCCTGACATTCGCTGAGATAGTCCAGCGGCGTTGATTATTCTCCCGGTTGACCTGGATCGGCCCTACCATCTCTTCTACTTTGGCCACCTGGAATACCGGCACGGTCCTGCCGTCCTCCCCGTGTACCAGGAGACGCTTTATCGCTTCGGGACTTGAGCGATACCGTTCCTGACAGCGCACCTGGATCCCATATCGCCTGGTGTTCTGATATATCTGATCTATAACCTCGCCCCCCACCGCCAATTCCACCACTTCTAATACATCACTGGCGTTGATCCCGTAGCGCGCGCAGGCCGAACGGTCGACAACCACCCGCACCTGCGGCTGACCGTAGCTTTGCTCGACCGCAAGATCAACTAGTCCGTCTATATTATCGATCGTCATCCTAATCTCTTCCGCTTTGACCCGTAATACCTCCAGGTCCTCCCCGTATAGCTTTATGGCCAGCTGTGTCCGCACACCGGAGAGCAGCTCATCAAATAGGTTTTGGATCGGCTGGGTAAAATTAAGCTGTATGCCGGGATAGGCGCTAAGCTCCGCTTCGAGTGACTTCACCAGGATCTGCTTCTGCCGCTGCGCGTCGGGCTTTAGCGCGATCTGGATATTAGCAAAGTTGACCGGGTGCGGATGGCTTCCCAATTCAGGCCTGCCGACCTTGGCGACGCTGTTCGCCACCTGTTGATGTTTACCGATGCGCCGTTGCAGATCCATTATTACTTCCTTGGCTTTCTCAAGCGAGATGGAGGGAGCCATCGTAACGTTGATCTGTAGCGCGCCTTCTTCCAACACGGGAATAAACTCGGTACCTAATCTACTAAAAAACAGTAGTGACCCCACGAATAGTATCAATACCATCGCCAACAGTCGTTTTCGTGCCAACAACGCGCGCCGCAGTAAAGGTTGGTAAAGCAAAGTCAACCGTGCCAATAACGACTTACGCTCCTGCTGACCGGGACGCAGCAGAAAGGTTGCGAGCATCGGCG
>JAUXIB010000193.1 GCA_030621225.1 candidate division FCPU426 bacterium | reverse complement strand
GCCACGCAAGCGGCCATTTTGATGCAGCGTAACAAAGGCCCCCGCGCTGCGTGTCAAGCGTGGCTCCGCGAACTCCACTTCCAGCTTTTCGTCCTTACTCAAGTAAAGGTCTATCGTCTCCCGGGCCAGCGCCAAAAGTTTTTTCTGCTCCATCGCGTTCAGCAAATGATCTGACATCTTTTTCCCCCTCTGCTTAAAAAAAGCCACCGCCCCGTAACCCACCACACGCGAGTTATCTCCCGCGGTCATGCCTGAATGAGCATAGTTCAACACTTCCACACTGTCGGCGCCCAGTTTTTTCGCGGCGTGGATCACAGCCATCACCGGTCCAATGCCACACAACGTACAAGACAATCCACGTATGCCACGCGCCAGTTGTTTTTTCTCATTGCGCAGGATCTCATCGGCATCCAGTTTCTTGATACATTCCAGGGTCGCCGCGTCCACCTGCTCCGCAAACTCAGCCTTCGGGTAGTGCGACATATCCGTACTAGCGACTATCAGAACGTTTTTTCCTTTGACCGCTTTATAAAGCGCCTCTCCTAGCAGGCGACAGTTCTCGGGGTCGGGATCTCCCATTATCACCGATACCACCGGCACCCCCGGCAGCACCGTCTGGATAAAGGGCATCTGCACTTCCACCGAGTGCTCAACAAGATGCACGTGTTGCACATAGTCGACATTCGGGCTCGCCAACAACTTTCTGGCCAAGCCGGCGTCTATTTTCAGATCGCCCAGCGGCGTCTGGTAATATCCTTTAGGAATGACCGACACTCCCTGAAAGCGGGAGTGGTGGCTAAAACCGACCACGATCACCGCCTGGTAACCGCGCCCTTTTGCCTCGCGGTAAGCGCGGGCCGCCACCTGCCCGGAGAAGATGTAACCGGCATGCGGACTGACAAGAGCTATCGGCGTCTCAGCTAACAACTGCTGCTCTCCCGCCCTGGCCATAAACTTCCCGATCATCTTTTTCAAATCATCCGGGTCATTCGGATAAAACTTACCGGCGACAGCAGTCTGACGGTAGGGCGCGTAAGCAAAGCTACAAAGCATTGCTGTGATCGCAAGTAATAACGTTATCTTTATCTTCATAATTCAGAATCCGCGACTTGGAATTCGTAGCTCGTAGTGCGGAGCTAGTAGCTCGGGGCTTGCCTGCCGTACAGCGTATAGCGTACAGAGTATAGCGCGGCTTTCCAAGTCAAGCCCCCCGTATACCCTTCGACTCGTTTTACTCGCTCAGGACAGGCTGTCTACCGTATACTGCATACCTTTTCAGAATTCAGCATTCAGAACTCATAATTCAACGCTGTCCCACTTCCCCGCTATCACCTTCCCACACTTTTCACACTTCCCGTTTCTGAGCCCCCTAACAAACACCGAATATCCCCGCCGATGCACCAGAATTTTACCACATCCCGGACAATAAGTATGCTCTCCCTCATGCCCCGGAACGTTACCCACGTAAGAATAATTCAGGCCTACTTCCAGCGCCAGCTCCCTTAACCCGGTCAAAGTGTCAACCGGCGTGGGCGGCAGATTACGCAGGCGATATTGGGGATGGAAACGCGAGAAGTGGACCGGCACGTCAGGGCCCATATTCTTTACAATCCAGCGGCACATCTCACGCACCTCCTTCGGCCGGTCGTTTAGACCGGGCACTACCAAATAAACGATCTCGGTCCAAACGTCTTGTTCCGCCATAATGCTTAGAGCTTCCAACACCGGTTTCAACTCCCCAGAGACAATATCCCGGTAATAATCCTCGCTAAACCCCTTTAGATCCACTTTGATAGCGTCCACACAGCCGATAAGTTCCTTGAGCGGCTCCGGCATGATGTGCCCGCCGGTGATCACTGCGCTCTTCAATCCCTGCTCCCGGCCCAAGCGCGCCGTGTCGATCATATATTCAAAAAAAACCACCGGCTCGCTGTAAGTATAGGCAATGATCGACGCCCCATATCGTTGAGCGCGCTCCACCACCGTCGCCGGCGGCAAATGCTCATTCACCGTTTGACGCGGACCTACCTGCGATATCTGCCAGTTCTGGCAAAATTTACAATTGACGTTGCACCCGGCGGTAGCTATAGAGAAAGCCTTGCTGTCCGGATGAAAATGATAGAAAGGCTTCTTTTCTATAGGATCCACATGTACCGCGCAGGGATTGCCATAGACCAAGCTGTAGTAAGTGCCGCCGCAGTTCTCGCGCACGCCGCAATAGCCGACCTCGGTGTCCCCCACCTGGCATTTACGCGGACAAAGTTCGCATTCCAAACGCAGGTCTTCCAGCTTCTTATAATAACGCGCCTCCATCTTTTCGAAAACATGCTCGTCCAGATGCGGGCAGTCGTCCACGGCGGGGCGCAATAAGGCGGTTGTTCCGCCGGCAAGCGCTGCCCCCGTAACGCAACGGACCGTCGTCTCAATAAACTGTCTTCTTGATATTCCCATATGCACTGAAACTCGCCGTTTCTTGGCGGCGAAAAAGCTTTCAACCACAACGTAAGCTAGTCGTTAGTCGTTAGTATTTAGTATCTAGTCGGCCAACCAAATTTTGTTTAATATTGGAGTGCCGGAACAACCAACCAAATACCCCCTACGGGGACTAACTGACATTAAATAAGATAGCGGCCAAATACTAACGACTAAATACCAGATACTAAACCCAACATTCATAATTTATAACTCGCAACCCGTGACGCGTGACTGATCATCATACATCAAGGTCAATCCGCTCAATCTGATCCGGATCACACACACCCAGCCCCATCTCGGCAGCAACCGGCAGATACTTCACCTCCACGGGCTCAAGTTCCAGCCCAACCCTCCGAGTGTTAATGATCTTAGCGGCCACACTGTCGATCGCCACCATATCCTCGCTGACGATAATGCCGCCATAGGGCCAGGCCCAACGGGCCTTATAACCGGGCCCGTTATGGCACTGCGCTGTCGTCCCATCACAAATATTAAGCGTATTTTTACTCTTGATCGGCCAAGCGCCACATAAGTCCGCGACATAAGGGGAACAGCCAGTTCCATGGTACTTGCTGGGATTATGGATGCTGCCCATATGGTTCTTCATCGCCACAGAGACACCGGCTACATCATGGTTCTTTAACACAGACACGTTTATTACCTTGTCCACCAGCTTAGTGAGAATGCGAGAGAAACGCGAAGCGACCGTCCCGTGCTCCAACAGGCTGCTTTCATATCCCACTCGCACAGCATCCGTGCCAAAACAACGTGGTCCTGACCGCGTCTTGTTGAGAGGGAATCCGGCGCGCGCCAATTCACGGCCGTACCTGTCCCAAAGAATGATATCGTTTTCCGCCACCCCCGCGACGATCAGATTTTCGATAATAGCCTGCACCAGAACTGGTTTAGGTGAGAGCTTAGATCCGGCGATACAGTTTAGCTTTAAGCCGACCCGATCTCCCGCCGAAAAGTATTTACCCCAGGCCGCGGCGCCATCCTGCGCGCCCGTCAACGAAACCATCGCCTTCTCCAACATCCCCGCGGCAAGAGCATCGTCCATTGAACCGCCGCCAACCAGGGCAGCGTTCTTCACGATGATTACCCGCGCACGACTTGCGCCGGCGCTGAGTTTCGGGGGCCTGAGGAAAGGATGCAGCAATAACGAACCGCTCACACCGAGCAGTTTTTTCAGGAAAGAGCGTTTTTTTCTGGAGAAGACCATCTCAACCCGTATACGGACCTTTAGAACTCTAATCGCGCGGCGATTACCGTGGCGTCCTCGCGCGTCTTCAAAACAAAACGATCCATGAACTTATAAAAGTGGTCGTCTTCGTAGCAGTACAGCAGGAAAGCCGCGGTAGCGCAGCCGATGCTGGTAACCAAAGCCATATCACGAATATTAGCGTACCGTTCCTCCTGTTGCACTATTCCCTCTATCTCAGATAAATAACGCAACTGCTCTTCCTGGCTAACGCTCCGCTCGTAATAGGCATTATTAATACCATAGTCCTCGACAAGACGATTATAACGATTGCTCGACCATATGGAAATAAGCGAAGCCGCCCCGGCCCCGGCCAGAAAACCAAGCTCAAATTTTTGGATGGTCTTAAGCTTGGACCTAAGTTTTATTTCAAGTTCCTTCATCCCGCCGTCCCAAGCGTCAAACTTTTCCTTGCGCGAAACATATCCCTTTAGATCCAGTACGAGCTCGTGTTTTCCGGCCGTTACCTCCAAATCCAGCGGAGTCCTGCCCTGGTGTTTCCCGTCCAGGATAACATTAGCGGTAGCAGGACGCGAAGTTAAACGCAGCACGCTGGTTTTCTTGCGTAAAGTAAAGTCCCTGTCGATAACACCTCCTTCAGGAATGATCTGCTGCCAACGAAGTTGCCGATGCCCCTCTAATTCAAGCAGCAGCAGATGCTCGCCCGGCTCTACCGCTCCGCTGTAAGGCGTAGTTCCCAGCTCCTTGCCGTCCAGGTAAACAACCGCGCCCGGAGGATTGGAATTAAGCTTGAGCTGCCCGGGTTCCGCAGACAACTGCGGACTTATCATCAGCAGTACTATGATCAACAGTTGTGTTGAATTCATTTTGTTCATGTATCCCATGTCCCGAGTCACTGGTCACGGGTCACGGGTCGCCCATATACCGACAA
>JAUXIB010000126.1 GCA_030621225.1 candidate division FCPU426 bacterium | reverse complement strand
CCAACCCTGAGCTTTGTCGAAGGGCTGGTATCTAGTCGCATACGCCCACACGTCCAACGTCTAACGTCACACGTCGCTTATCATTTGACGTTTGACATTTGACATTTGACGTTCGACGGTTGACTCACTGACCCTCGCCCCCTGCCTGCCCTACGTAGCCTTGGCGAAGTAGGGACCAACGACCGCCTTACAAAAGGTCTTGCAGGAACGGATTACTCGCCCTTTCCTCGCCAATAGTAGTAGCCGGCCCATGCCCGGGAAATACCACCGTCTCATCCGGCAGTGCCAGTAACTCGTCCCTGATAGACATCAACAACTGCTGCGTATCCGCCATCGGTAAATCCGTCCTGCCCACCGAACCGGCGAAAAGCACGTCGCCAACAAATACCCCCGCTGAAGATAACAGTGAAATATGCCCCGGCGTATGACCGGGCGTATCCAGTACCCGTAACTTCTCTCCCCCAAATTCCAATTCCTCGCCACCGCTCAGTTCTCGTTCCACCTTTATCATCGGCGGCGACGGGAAACCGATACGCTGGGCCTGTTCCGCCAAGCTGCCCAGACAGATCACATCCCCTTTACCCAGGCAAACTTCCGCATGCCGCTCTGCTCTGACCGCATCTAATCCATAGATGTGATCCAGGTGCGCGTGGGTTGCCACGATATACTTTAACTTCGTTCCCGCCAGCTTTGCCGCCAACTCGGGCAGCTCCCAACCGGGATCGATCAGCACCGCTTCGCCGTTAGCGGTCAAAAGATAACAATTAGTTTCAAGCGGCCCGATGGACCAACTGGTGATATCCATGTGCAAATTCAAAAAAGACTTTTTTTACCACGACGACACGACGTTTTTACCTGTCATTCCCGCGGACTTGCCCTTCGTAGCTCGTAGAGCAAAGTAGGGTGTAATCTGAAATCTGTGGATAAAGCCGTTGTTACATCGTGTTGTTGTGCTCAGAGCCCTTCCAGGACGAACCTCCACGTCCGCCCACATCACACCCCAGAGGAGTAACACAGGTTAGCTTGTAGTCTCACCTCCGGGGTGCGGCTCACAGAATACATCATCATACAACAGTAGCACTTATCAGTTCAATTAGTATTATGTAGACATTGGCGTTTATGATACAATCCCACAAGTTATCTAGCCGGACAGCACCATAACACTAAGCGACTCGCGACCCGCAACACGTGACCAAAATAAGAAAAGAAGACTATCATCTCCACACAGATATCATCGGCTGTGCCGATGAAACCATGCGCGTGGCGGATATCGTCCGGCGCTGCTCCGAGCTGGGCCTGGAAGCCATCGCCATCACCGACCATTTAAATACTGCCGATCAACTGCCGTTACACGCCAAAATCAAAGCGGAACTCAAAACGCTTGAAGCTCCCCTGGATATCTATTTCGGCGTTGAGCTGAACTTCGACGGTCCGGACGGCAACTTCTGCTTTGACGAAAAGATCAAGCAGGAATACGGCTTTCAGTTCGCGATCGGCGGCATCCATTCCAGCTATGGCGCCAAAAACATAACAGAGGTAGCCGAGATCCATCACCAGCATCATCTCAAGACCTGCCGCAACCCGCTGGTGGATATCCTGGTACACCCCTGGTGGTTCTGGGCGGGTGAATTCGGCGAGGGCAAGCTCCCCTGGCCAGAGGACCTTTCTTTCGTCAAAGAGCGGCAGGTCAAAGAACTGGCGAAAACCGCACTGGAGACGAATACCGCCATTGAGATAAACGCCGCCATCATTTTTTGTGACCCGCCCACTTCCGATAAATGGGTGGCCAGTTACAAGCAATATCTGCGTGAGCTAGACAGCTTTGGGGTTACCTTTGCCGTAGGCTCGGACGCCCATACCATCGACAAACTGAAGATCATCAAACATAGTTGGGATCTTTTGGGTGAGTTGGGCATACCGGAAGAGCGCGTTTGGCGACCGGATTGTGAACCATTCGTTTCCGCACTCAAGTAGTGATCGGTATCGGCGTACCGGAGTATCGGTGTGTCGGCGTAACCAGGCAACCCCGTTACCCTAATATTCCGATACAATCTAATTTAAAAAGGAGAAAATCATGTCTGAGCAGGAAATAAAACTACGCTACGGTATGAACCCACACCAGGAATCGGGGCGTGCCTTGATCGAAGGGCAAGATATGCCGATTGAAGTAGTCAACGGAGCGCCCGGCTTTATCAACATGTGCGACGCGCTCAATGCCTGCCAGTTGGTTAAGGAACTCAAAGCGGCCACCGGACTTGCCGCCGCCGCCTCTTTCAAGCATGTCAGCCCGGCCGGCGCCGCCGTAGCGGTTCCCCTGTCAGATAAACTGGCAAAGGCCAGCTTTATGGACGGCCTGGAACTCTCGCCTCTCGCCTGCGCTTACGCCCGGGCGCGCGGCGCTGATCCACTGTCCTCTTTCGGCGACCTGGCCTCTTTCTCCGATCCCGTAGACGAGAGCTCGGCACTGCTGTTAAAAAGAGAGGTGTCCGACGGCGTGATCGCCCCCGGCTATGAGCCCAAGGCGCTGGAAATACTCAAGAAAAAGAAAGGGGGTAAGTTTCTCCTGTTAAAGATCGATCCCGCCTATCAAGCTGGGGATCTGGAAAGACGCGAGATCTTCGGCGTGACCCTGGAGCAGACGCGCAATGACAAGCCGATTACCGATGAAATATTCAAGGAGATAAAGACCAAGAACACGGAGCTGAACGAAGCGGCCAAGCGCGACCTGCTGGTGGCCACGATCACGCTCAAGTATACCCAGTCGAACTCAGTCTGTTACGCTTTTGACGGCCAGGCCATCGGTGTAGGCGCGGGACAACAGTCACGCGTACACTGCGTACGCCTGGCCGGCGAAAAAGCTGATCGCTGGATGCTGCGCACACACCCCAAAGTACTGGGATTTAAGTTCAAAGAAGGTTTAAAACGCGCCGAAAAGAACAACGTCGTAGAACTCTATCTCACCGGCAGACTCTCCCCCAGCGAACAGTCCCAACTGGACGGTGCGCTACAGGAGAAGGTAGAGCCTCTGAGCGAACAGGAACGAAATGATTTCATCAAGGGCTTCGGCGGCGTGGCGCTCTCATCCGACGCCTTCTTCCCCTTCCGCGATAATATCGACCGCGCCGCGGCCAGCAGCGTGAAATACATCGTTGAACCGGGCGGCTCGATGCGCGATGACCTGGTTATCGAAGCCGCGGATGAGTACGGCATGGTGATGGCGTTTTC
Organism: candidate division FCPU426 bacterium; assembly: GCA_030621225.1. Taxonomy (GTDB): domain Bacteria; phylum Oederibacteriota; class JAUXIB01; order JAUXIB01; family JAUXIB01; genus JAUXIB01. The sequence goes on along the minus strand of JAUXIB010000126.1, from coordinate 4,146 downwards.
AGGCTTGCGGCTGTTTCATCATTGATTCTACAACATACTAATATAATATCAGCGTAAACGGTAGTCTATCGACTATCGGTGGTCGGTGGACAGTGGTCGGTGGACGGTAAACGGCGCTTGCTTAAAGGTATACGGAATACTATACACGGAACACGAGGAATGACACTTAATTCTGCATAATGAATTACTAGATACCAGATACTAGTCTCTAGCCCCGAGCTACGAGTCACGAGCTACTAGCTACGGATTCCCCTTTATTCCTCGTCTTCGTCCTTATCCTTTGATTTTACTTCGTCGTCTTCGTCCTTCTCCTTATCTTTATCCTTATCCTTTTTCTTGTCCTTGCCCTTGTCCTTGCCTTTATCTATACTCGGCACAGGTTTGCCCTTGCTTTTTCCGGGCCCCTTTTTATTCAGCCGATCATACAATGGGCTCTTTGTTTTTCTTTTGAGCTTAGGGCGGGGGTGCTCTCCTTTAGCCGGCAGGTCCCTCTTCCCTTTCAACTGACCAGGCGGGGTCCTGCGATGACCAGGCGGCGTATCTTTCACCTGCCCCGGTGGTGTTTTTTTTACCTTTCCCGGCGATATTTTTTTCCCTGGTGATATTTTTTTTCCTGGCGGATGTTTTTTGTGGTGATTGTTCCAATGCAGGTAAGGCTTGGGGCCGGTAACTTTTACCGATACTTTCTTGTTATTGTTTATTATTAGCCAACGAGGCAGCTTAGCGTTGCTCACCCAGGCGCCGGAATTATTTATATAGAAATAGACACGCGCGCCGGGATCGTAATAGACATAGCTGTCGGGATAGTAATAGTAGGAATGCATCGCGTCATACGTATGACCCATACCGGCGCCCGGACGCGAGATGACATTTATGGTACAGGAAGCCAGCAACAACGGTAGCGCCAGTGACAAGCCGAATTTACAGATAGCTTTCTTGTTCATTTATATGCCTCTAGTTTGTACAAGAATTATATTATACCCTATTTACCAATACAACTCCGGCAGCGGATCCGTGATATCCAAATTCCCCGTTCCCGACTCATAGCTTAAAACCTGATAATTTGTTAACACATCACTTGAATCATAGTCCCATGATTTTAATAGTCGATTGGCAGAATCAAGCGCATTAACAAAATACCATTGCAAGACATCCGACGGGTTAAAAACCGACTGCTTGATAAATCCACCATCAGCATCATACTCATAAATATCATAAAAAACCAGCGCAAATAAGCTATCATATTGGTCACGCCTGATCAGTTGGTTACCAACATTGTAAGTATACATCTCTTCTGCTAAAAATACGTCAGAGACATCCAACTCAAACCTGTTAACCAAATTACTGTTGCCATCGTAACCGTAAGCACAATACCATATGTAAACGTCTGACGCATCGTAAGCACGCCGCATGATCAAGCGGTTGCTGCCATCATATTCGTAGGTAGAGTAAGTCCAGAGCACATCTAAACCGTTATACCATAGCCGCTTGTTCAACTTGCTACCGCCATTATATTCAAAAGTATTATAACCTTCTTTGACACCAACCGCATCATAAGAAGTATCCGACGTTAGCCTGCCACTACCATCATAACCAAACTGACGACAACCCTGATACACGTCCACACCATCATAATAATCTATCCGCGTTAACCTTATCTCCGCAGGCGTTGGCGAGGCATAGTTTTCCGCTTTGGGATCTACCGGGTTGAGCCGCGCGCCTTTCTTGGCGCAACTGACCACGAAGAACAACAGGCATACACTCGCCGCGATAACTATCGGATGTTTTCTCATTTTATCCCCCTTAGAATCTTATGCTCGCGACCAAGCGCGTACCATTCTCGTTAAACTCCGGCGCCAAGGCAACACTGCCCCGTTTCGACAACCAGAACTTATCAACCAGATAAGCCCCCGCCGCCAAACCAATGCCGCAGCCGCCGATCAAATACCACTTATCCGAGCTTTCCACCTTGGCCTCATGGTTAACATAGAGCCGCTCCGCGTCCTCCTCTGTCTCAGCGGCCATGTACTGTGTATAAAAGTCTTCCGCCTTGCCCTTATTGGACAGTCCCAGTACGATACCTGTTACCCCAGTAGCCAAGCCAACAAAGATCACGCCGTTTCTGGGGGTGATTATCGACCCACCCTCAGACCGCTGCTCAGAATAAGTGGGTGCGGCAACTGTCCGCCGAGGCGTATCCGCCGTGACCTTCCGTTCCAGTTTAGATATGACAGCAGCCAACTTCTCGCTGGGCTTTTCCTCCTGCGCCTGGCGATAATAGATCAACGCCTGCCGGTAATCACCGGAACGGTAAAGCTCGTTGCCCTTGCGGATGTTAGTCTTGTATTCAGCAAATGCGGGAGATACAAAGATAATGAGCGCGATTGCCTGCACCAGATACTTACTTGTCATTCAAACCCCCTTTTTCAGCAATTAGAATCTAGCCTTGTTCCCGAGAGGAATATAGCCCTAAATCTATTTTTAGTAAAGCTACTTTCTAAACATTATACTATAAAAATATTCTCCGCAACATAATTCCGCTCCGGGAGCGTACGCTCCCGAAGCGGAATTACTCAAAAGAACCACTCCTACCCCGTGACTGATTTAATTTTCCTTGAGTTCCTGTGTCTTAGAGTCCAGGCTCTTCCTAAGCTGCTGCGTCTTCTCCGGAGGTTCCTGGCCATATTCTACTATCCGCGGCGAGAGAATGATCACCACCTCGCGGGATAATTCTACCGCTGTTCTCTTAGAAAACAGGTAGCCCAAAATCGGGATATCTTTCAGTATTGGCACGCCTCTGACACTCTTAACCATTTCCGTCTTCTTCAGTCCGGCCAATACGAAAGACTCCCCGTTCTTGACGTTCACTTCGGTGTTAGCTGAACGCCGGAAAACAATCGGCTTATTATTAGGACTCCAGCCCATAAAGCTGTATATGCGCGGCGCGACAGACAGATTTATGTAGTCGTCCTCCTGAATGATCGGCGTCACTGATACGTAAACACCGGACATCTCTGAGCTCTCTTGACTAGAGTTCTGAACTTGATATGGAATATATTCTGTGGAATCCACATAGGCAGCGTTATTGCTCTTGGTAATGATCTGAGTGTTAACAAGCATCTTACCGTCGCCATCCCGCTTAAGAGCGCTGATCATGTCTCCAATAACCAAATCCTCATCAGAACGTAGAGAAGACCTGAACATAGTATTTTTATCGAGAGATTCATAAGTATCACCGTCGTTCTCGTCTCTTCTCTCGCGATACTCAAGCACATGATCTGTCCTGAACTTCTGTTCTTGCAGCCAGCCAAGGATATCTATCCCCGCCTGCTGTATCTTCTCGCCGTTCACTTCCATTATCATTACATCAATCAGCACGTGCCTGACTTCCCGGTCCACTTCCTTGATCAGCCCGGCGATTTCGTCCCGCTTGCTCTTGATGTCGGTGATCAGCACAGCGTTCTGGTCGCCCACCTGGAACACCTTGCCGCTGGGGGAAAGCTTGTGACTGATGTAGGCAATAATATCGGCGGATTTGTTGTGCTTAATCGGGATTAGTTCGGAACCCAGGTTGCCGCCGGCTTTAAGGCCCTTCTTATCCAGTGCCCTAATCAGGCCCTGCAGGTCGGCCAGCTTCTCGGGAGTATCAGTAACATAGAGGGTGTTCTCCTGCTCATTGGCGTAAAGCGCACCGTAGATGCTCAGCGTCCGAGCAACGATATCTTTCGCCTCCAGCACCGATGCTCTTTTAAATTTGAAAGCCTTGGTCTGGGTGACGCGGTATTCCTTGTCCAGGTTGTATACCCGCAGGTCGTCTGCGGCTACGCTGATCTTCGCCCATCCAGAAGTGACCAACAACACAACGGCCACCAGTAACGTAGATATCCTCATAATAATGTCCCCACAGTTGAGATCAATATTGTCTGTAATGTTAAACAGATTGTCGTCTTATGGCGTAGAATTATCAATTCACATACCAAAGCGGATCCCCAACGCTATCTTGGCGCCGCTGAAGTCCATTTCAATCGGCTTTTCATTATCTATATCTATGTGCTCGAGAATATCGCCCTTTTCTGCTAGACCAAGATATTCCATATCAGTCTCGACCTCAATCTTTTCTATATTGGCGATCCGGTAGCCGATCTC
>JAUXIB010000256.1 GCA_030621225.1 candidate division FCPU426 bacterium | reverse complement strand
CCCTTGAACCCACATACACCCCGAGACTGAGGGGTTACGATGAGGTGGAGTTTTTAATTGCTATTTATATGACAATAGTGGTACTCTTTACGCGTTATTGGTACAATGGTCGCTCGATTATATTCGGGGGCGGCACCACTTGCCATGGAAAAAATTTTCTGTTTTAACAGCGGGGACACAGAGGAATATTAGGAGATTTCATGCCTGAACGATTGGCGCCACTTAATATTGGGGGATTGGAGATTAAAGTACCTATCATCCAGGGGGGTATGGGCGTAAAGGTCTCTACCTCTTCGCTGGCCGTTGCGGTTGCGAATTGTGGCGGCGGCGGTACGATCGCCGGGGTAGGCCTTGGCGAGGTCATTGAGCACGACCGGATAGACCCGATAGGGGCTTCGATAAAGTCCCTGCGTGAGGAGATCCGCCAGGCGAAGGCGGCCAGCGATGGCGTGGTTGGTGTAAACATAATGGTAGCCTTGGGCCATTATCAAGAGGCGGTAAGAACGACGGTAGAGGAAAAGGCGGATTTCATTGCTTCCGGCGCGGGATTGCCGCTCAGGCTTCCGGAGTATGCTGAGGGCGGCACGACAAAGCTGATTCCCATAGTTTCTTCCGGTCGGGCAGCTGATCTTATCTTCAAGACTTGGCGCAAACGTTATGATGTCTTGCCGGACGCGGTGATTGTGGAGGGGCCTCTCGCCGGGGGTCATTTGGGTTTCAAATATGACCAACTTGTGTCATCCCAGGTGCCGCCGCTCGAGGATATTATGGCTGACGTCCTGGTGGTGGTGGAAGAGTACGGGACGAAGGGCAAGATCCCTGTGATACCGGCGGGAGGGATATACGACGGCAAAGACATAGCTCGCTTCCTGCGCGCAGGGGCCGCTGGGGTGCAGATGGCCACGCGTTTCGTGGTCACGCACGAGTGCTCGGTGGATGACGCTTTCAAGAAGGCCTACGTCGCCGCGACCGAGGATGATATCGCGATAATAAAAAGTCCCGTCGGTTTGCCGGGGAGGACGTTGAAGACGGCGTTCGTGAAAAAGATCCTTGCAAGTGAGCGGGTGCCCTTTTCTTGTGATTATATATGCTTGCGCGGTTGTGACCCGACGACCGCTCCCTATTGTATAGCCGATGCGATGTTCGCCGCCTGCCACGGCGACCTGGATAATGCCGTTGTTTTTTGTGGTAGCAACGTGCCGCGCATCGACAAGATCGTTTCCGTTAAGGAACTGATGGATGAGTTGGTTGTCGAGACCGAGAAGGAATTGGCGGCGCCCCAGCCGGTGGCGGGGGGGTAGGATGCCGGTAGCTCGTAGTTCGTAGCCCTGTACCATTTGCGTTGGTACGCTCAGGTGCAGGGTCCTTCCTGAGCGAGCAATGTGAGTCGAAGGACTGGTAGCTCGGACACACCCGGTGTGCATGGGTTGTGCGCACCGGGTGTGTTTTTTGAGGGGGGGAGGAAAAGGCGCTTGTGGAGAATCCTGAATCCCGAGTCTTGGGCTACGAGTCTCGCGGTTTTGGATCAAGAGATATATTTACCTTGAATAACGAGGAAAACGGAAAATGGCTGAACCAAACAGGAGTAAGTTGCAAAAGACCAAAGTGGAAAAGGCTGAACCGAACGCGTCCGAGACCAAGGATGCTCCGTCAAAGAATGATGCGTCGCCCAAGGATTCCTGGGTTACCTTTCGGCCCGAGATCAAGGTGATGGATTGCACCGTGCGCGACGGTGGCCTGATGAATAGCCACCAGTTTGATGATGGCTTTGTCAAGACTATATACGACACTTGTGTCGCCGCTGGCATAAACTATATGGAGCTAGGCTACAAGGCGGACAAGAAGATCTTCGCCCCCAGGGAGCATGGCCCGTGGAAGTACTGCGATGAGGACGATATCCGCCGCATCGTCGGCGATAACAAAACCAAGCTGAAACTCTCTGTCATGGCCGATGCGGAAAAGACCGATTATCACAAGGACATCCTGCCGCGCAAGGACAGCGTGCTTGACTGTATTCGTTGCGCGACCTATATCCACCAGGTGCCGACGGCCCTGGAGATAATCAAGGATGCTCACGATAAGGGTTACGAGACCACGGTTAACCTGATGGCCGTCTCGGTGGTAAAGGAGAAAGACCTGGACAACGCGCTCCAGGCCTTTGCCAATAGCCCCGTAGACGTGATAGTTCTGGTGGATAGTTTCGGCTCGCTTTACTCAGAGCAGGTTAGGGACCTGACCAGGAAATACCTGAAAGCGGTGAAGGGGACGGGAAAAGAAGTCGGCATCCACGCCCATAATAACCAGATGCTGGCCTATGCGAACACCATCGAGGCCCTGGTGTTAGGCGCCAATCGCCTTGACGCTACGATGATGGGCCTGGGGCGGGGCGCGGGGAACTGCCCGCTGGAACTGTTGCTTGGCTTTCTCAGGAACCCGCGCTTTGACCTTCGCTCGGTATTGCAGTGCGTGCAGGACGTGCTACTGCCGATGCGTGAGGAACTTGATTGGGGGTTCACCGTGCCGTACATGATCACCGGGCTGATGAACCGGCACCCGCGCCCCGCGATAAAGATGCGGGCGAGTGACGCTCCGGATGATTACGTTGCGTTTCTTAACCAGATGGAAGAGATATAGCATCCTTATTTGGGCAAAATTTCCCTCCTTAAAAACACCCCTCATCCTCGCTCAAAACACCATTTACAAAGAAGTTGCGGAAGCGTTGGTTAGTGGGCAGCAATTCCGCAACTCAGATTTTGAGTGGGCTTGAAGACAACCCTCAGATTGCATTTCGCGGGTAATTCGGT
>JAUXIB010000216.1 GCA_030621225.1 candidate division FCPU426 bacterium | reverse complement strand
AACACAACGCGCACGACCTCTGTGACAACGACTGGGTGACCTTTCCCGCGCAGGCGGGGGAGAGCTTCGTGATGGATATGGGTAGCTTCTGGGTCAGCGATACTGTGCTCTACCTTTACGATACCGACGGTGCCACGCTTCTCGCCTGGGATGATGACGGCGGAGAAGGCCTGTCCAGCAGGATAGAATGGCTCGCCCCTGCCACGGGTAATTACTACCTGCGGCAGGAACTATGGGAGTGCGCTACCCCCAGGAATATGTGGACCGACTACACGCTCAGGGTCTACAGGGACATGGCGAGCTACAGTACGCCGACGCCGACGGCTACCCCCACTTTTGAGCCTGACGTTTACGAGGTGGACAATGTCTATACCTCCGCCAATCCTATCAGTACCGATGGCACAGAGCAACTGCATAACTTTCATCTTTACGACGATGATGACTGGCTCTCCTTTAATACCACAGCGGGGGTGCAGTACGAAGTGCGTTTGGAAGATCGGGCGACAATCCCCTGGATGAACGAGATGGTAAGGATATACGACACCGACGGTGTCAGCCTGCTCGCGGTGGGATCGAACAGTCTTAGCTGGGTAGCGCCGACCAGCGGCCTGTATTACCTGCGTGTATACGATTCTATGGGCAGGGGGCACAAGGGTGCGAACTACGCGATTTCCATTTTTGCCCACGCCTATACCTTCACCCAGAGTTATACCCCTACTTTCACCCCTACATCGGACCCTGACATCTACGAATTCGATAATAATTCCGGCAGCGCCAATCAGATCATTGTTGACGCGCCAGCGCAGCAGCATAATCTCCACAGTAGCCTGGATGATGACTGGGTCTGGTTCAACGCCATTACCGGCACGCAGTACCGGATCGTCCTCACTAACAAGGGCGTACAGACCTGTTCCTCGTTCGACCTTTATAACAGCTCCATCTTCTCTGTCGCGCACGGTTTCCGTTCCGGCGGGTGGCCGCCTCCTTGCGGTTCAGAGCTCATTTGGACAGCATATGCCGATGAGCCCTTTTACATTGAGGTGCGCGGCCCGGGTATGTCGGGCGACTGGAACTCTCCCTACGAGATATCGGTAGAGGCGCTGGTGAATACCGTGACATTTACGCCTACGATCACGCCGGGGCCCGATGCTTATGAATACGATAACAGCTATTCTGCGGCTGAGCCCATTGTTGTGAACGGCGCCCCACAGATGCATAACCTACAGGGGTGGATGGAGGAGGACTATGTCAGCTTTGCCACTATCGCGGGGCGGCAATACACAATCGACCTTTCCGGGGTGGGGCCCCGCTTTAAACCGATCGTGCAGATCTTTGACTCTGACGGCACCACTCTTCTTAGCGAAATGATTTGGCCAGAGGCACAATTGCACTGGGTGGCGCCTTCTAGCAGTACCGCTTACGTGCGCATAGCCAATCTTGACCCAACTATCGTCGGCTATGATACATACTATACCCTGGCGGTGACATCGTCCCTACAGACCTACACCCCCACCTTCACGCCCAGTGAGACGCCCGTGCCTGTGCCCGATGCCTACGAGGTGGACGATGCCTACACCAGCGCCAATAATATTATCGTCGATGACATAATATGGCAGACGCATAATTCGCACGATGCCTGCGATCAGGACTGGGTCTGGTTCGGCGCCACGGCTGGTACGCTTTATGCCATGGAGACTCTTAATCTTGATGCGGGCGTTGACACCGTACTTGTCGTCTTTGGCGCCGATGGCACTACCGCACTGCTTTTGGATGATGACGGCGGCACTGGTTTTGCCAGCTACCTCGAATGGCTCTGCCCTGCCAACGGCAATTACTACCTGCGTCAGATGAGGTACGAGTGTGCTACGCACTGGGGCAATGACACGGGCTATGACTTGCGGGTTTACTCATTAGGCGCGGCCACGGCTACCTTTACGCCGACGATGACGCCGACATTTGGCCCTGACGCTTATGAAGATGATGACCTGTATACAAGTTCTAACCCGATAGTCGTAAACGGCGCCTGGCAAGAGCACAACCAGCACGATCTTGGAGATAATGACTGGATATCCTTCGACACGATTGCGGGAAATCAGTACACCATCGACATAGACAACCTGACCATTTTCAGCTCCACGGGCATAGAGCTGTATGACACCGACGGCACCACGCCGCTGGCGGTGTCACTCACCTTTAACCCTTTAACGCAGAACGGCGCCGAGCTTGTCTGGGTCGCGCCTACGAGTGGCACCTATTACGTGCGCTTGGGGCATTTTTATGATTACTTCGGCAAGGCCACTGAATACCGTGTAGAAATAGCCTCGGTAGGGCCAACGGCAACGCCTACATCTACGCATTCTCCGCTTCCCAGCAGTACCATCACGCGCACCGCCACTGAGTCCACCAGTTACACGCCGACGTATACGGTGACGCTCACGTATACGCGCAGCGATACACGTACCGCCACCGCTACGGCAACCGGGACGGCGACGCCATCTGTGACCCGGAGCGTAACCGCCACAGCCACGAGGACAGCCACCACCACCGTTACCTTCACCGAATCTGCTACCGATACGGCAACGCCAACGGCGACGGAGACAGATACGACCACCGTTACCTTCACCGAATCTGCTACCGATACGGCAACGCCGACGGCGACGGAGACAGATACGACCACGGTAACCTTCACCGAATCTGCTACCGACACGGCAACATCTACGGCGACGGCGACCGCTACTGCTACAGCGACACCGACCTACAGCGGCACGGCAAGCGTAACGCCTAGCTTCACCGAGAGTGCCAGTATCACGATGACGCCGACGCCGACGTATTCGCCGACGATAAGCGCCACTTACACGATCAGTCCCACCTTTACGCCAACACCGGGGTACCCTGAGACGGGCACTTCTTATGTCTATCCGCAGCCGGCGAAAGACGTGCTCTACTTCGTCTACGATCTGCCCGAAGAAGCGGAGGTGGAAATACTCATCTATAATATAAATGGTACGTTCATCGGCCGTGTAGAGGACAGCGGGGTCAAGGGCAGCAATAACCGCCGCGAGTATAGGGTCGCCGATTTTGCTCCAGGCATCTATTTCTATTTCATCAAGGGGGTGGGCATATCGGGAGCGGAGATAACGATAAAGGTCAACAAGTTCATGGTGATCAAGTAAATAGATGAAGAAGATTATCCTTTACAGTCTGGTACTAGCTGTTGCTTGCCTGGGTGCGCAGGCGCCTGAGTCTGCCGCGCAAGTAGCTCTACCGTCTTTGAATACCGCGATAGGTGCGCGTGCCGTGGCCATGGGTGAGGCTTATTCCGCCGTGGCGGACGACGAGAGTGCCGTTTTTTGGAACCCCGCAGGGCTGGCTCAGCTGGACCGCCCCATGCTCGGCCTCAGCTATAACAAGTGGTTTATGGATCTTAGCCAGCAAAATTTTGGTGCTGCTTTACCCCTGGGACCGCTGGCGCTGGGTGGTCAGCTCGCCTATCTTAGTTTTGGCTCCTTTGAGATACGCGATGAGGGCGGTTATCCTACGGGGGAGAGTACGCGTCCCTACAACTTGAGTGGTTCGCTTGCGGCTGCGGGCCGGGCGGGGCCCGTTTGCGTCGGCTTGGCGGCGAAATTCTCGCGCGAGGTGATCACGGATTACTCTGTGAGCGGTTTTGGCGCCGACCTGGGCGTGATGTATATCCAGGGATCGCTGCGCCTGGGGCTGAGTGCGCGCAATCTTGGCAAGGCTGGTGATTTCAGTATCCCGCAGAATTTCCGCGCGGGGGCGGCATACTTGCTTGGTTTTGAAGAGGTTGGCCTGCTTCTCAGCACTGACGCCAAGCTGAGCAGTAAGGGCACGAGCATGTTTAATTCAGGTATCGAGGTTGGTTATCGAAAAACGCTCTTCCTGCGTGCAGGCTACAAGTGGAAATTCGAGGACGAT
>JAUXIB010000019.1 GCA_030621225.1 candidate division FCPU426 bacterium | reverse complement strand
CGCCGCCGAAAAGCTTGGTGCACCAAACAGTGGGCCTTGAGCCACATACATCAATGAGAACACAAAAGCAGACATTAATCGAAGCATGCCAATTCTCCCCTCAAGCGCAATAATCTTGATAACATGATTTCGAACCGCTCATTGAAACCAGAACTCAAACTGTCGTCCTCCCGCGCGCGCTTCGTAACACCGCCACCACTCATCAACGCCATAAAAAAACGCGGGTACAGACAAAAACCAATGATAGGATACTGGAATAAAGCCAACCACGAACTCGAATAACATGGCCGTTATCAGACCGTAAACAGCCCCTCCCCAAAGAGCAAGCCCCAGCTGCTCCATAGTTCTGTTGCCAAATTGGTTGCCCAACAGTCCCAACGCCAAACCCACGCCCCCAATAAATCCAAAGACTTCCAGAAACAACCCATAATGATCCGTAACACAAACAGGATTATTCGCACAATAAACATAATCATTAGGCCCTGCCTTTATCGGATCTCTGCTTATAAACCTCCCGTTCTCAGGATCATACCAACGCGCATAGAAGTAATAAAGCCCCGTATCCTCATTCCACTCGTGGTTGTTAAACCTAATCTTATTACCATCCGGGCCGGTAACGTTAGTCACCTTGCCGAACACATCATAATCATATGTTTGCACCACATAGCCGGATTTGTCAAGAACATTTATCACATTACCCAAATCATCCCGCATAAAGTAATATGGCCTTCCTTGCTCATCCCAATATCCCATACCACCGTTATAAAGCTTGGTGATGTCTCCATCCCCGTTCATCTCATAAATAGGACTCGGCCCCACATACGCCGTTCTTGTGATCTCCGCCCCCTTCTGCTCTTCCACCTTCAGTCCATTACAATACTTATAATCCGTGGTCCCGTTGGGCGTGATCACCCGTTTCATCTGTCCCTTGGCATTCCATTGGTACCGCGTGATTTCATACGGCCCGCCACCCGGGCCGGTCTGAATCTTATTCTTCTGAACCAGGTTGCCGTTATTATCGTACTTGTAATGATAATCCCCGGCCCGCTTCATCTCATTGGCCGGGCCGTAATCATAGTCCTTCCGTTCCCTAAGCTGGGAAAGACCGGGGCTAGATATTCGTATCTCGTAGCTCGAGGTCTAGCAGGCCACTGATCACCGACCACTGTTCCCCGCCTAATTCGTCGCTAGTCGCTGGTATCTAGTTGCAAACTAGATACTAGATACTAGATACTAAACCTTAATGGCCACTTTTTCGAGCAACTAACCCGCAGGCAATGACCGCAAGACTCAGAATAGAAAATAACGTGATAAACAGCCCTACTAAAAACGAGGCCGGAGTATAAGTCAACACCAGCGAATGTTTTCCCGCCGGTACGCGCAGGCTGGCAAAGCACGGCTCGGCCCGCGTCAAGCTCACCGCTTGCCCGTCTAAAAACGCCGACCAGCCGACCGAAATATCTTCCGAGATGAAAAGCCAGGCCCGGCGCGGCGCGTCCAACTCTATCTGCCGCAGCCCCGGCTCCGGCGCCCGATAGCTTACTTGTCCACCCGCGAGCGGCGTTTTTCCCAGTAGATCGTCACTGAGATAAGCCCGCGCCCGACGCGCCCGCAAGCGATAAAGCCGGACCCCCTGTCCCTGGGCCAGCAACTGGTATTCCTGTTCCGGCAATTCATCAGGAAGTATAAAGTAGTACAAGTTAGCCCGTTGAAACAGCTCACCTTGCCGATAGGGATAAGCACTCTGATAGTAGCGGCGCACGGGATCAAAGGAGGCCGGTATCATGGAAAGGAAACCATTCAACGACGGCAAACCGTAAACCATATTGACGTTTGGCTGAATTGAATCAACCATTTCCCGCATCGCCTCAGACCTGCTTCCGGCCAGCCTGAAACCCCGTCCAGCCTCTGATGAAGGACGCAGACTCAACAGTCGTCCTCCCCCCCGCTCCGCGAGCAACATCGGGGCACTCCCCGACCGCACCGCAAAGGGATTAGGCACCAGCTCCTGCTGCCAACGCAGGCAGGCCAGATCAAAAACGGCAAGGCAGAGCAACGCGGCCGCCAGCCTATGCCGCCAGGGGGACGAAACCCATGCGCTCAGCCTTTCAAGCCCCACGCCGGCGCTTACCGCCAGGCAAAAGCAAAAAACCGGCAGGGCCTTGGCAAACTCCAGGCAGGAGGCACCGGGCAGCGCGAGCAAGGTCCGGCCCAGGGGAGTATTATCCCCCAGCAAATAGATAAGGACCAGCGGCGTCAGGTAGACGAAAAACTTGCTCGCTCGAGCCGGACGAATGAAAGCAACCAGCAGCAAGGGCAGGGAAAGTATCCCGCCATAAAGCTCATAAAGACTAAAAGCCAGCTCTCCCCCGTAAGCGGGACCGCCCGGCTGCCCCAACGCGAAAGGCTTGAACAAGGTAGCCAGATAAGCCAACGGCAATGAATAAGCGAACTGCCATTCACCCAGGCGCCGCGCGGACAGCGCAAATTCCAGGAACGGCAGGAGTTGGACGGCGCCCAGCAACAGCAAAGCAAAAAGAAGCGGCAGCAGCACTCCGCCAACACGGCGCGGCCGATAAGAGTAAAGCAGATAGAGCGCCAGCAAAATCAACGAATATAATAATGTGTGCGGATAACCGGCATAAAGCTGGAAAGCAGCCACAAAAAACAGCGGCAAAAGATATCCCCGCCGCTCAACCGCCCGCTGGCCTAAAAACAACAGGAAAGGCAACCAGGCATAGGCCGAGACATGGCTGGGATAGTTGAGGATCATTTGCGGATAAGCGCAAAGTGAGAATGTCAAGCCAGACAATAGACCGGGCAGCCGGCCCAGCCCCAGTTGCCGACAAAACAGATAAGTGCCTAGCGCTGCCAGGCCCAAATGCAACAGTCCAAAAACATTATAGGCGGCAGCGAAAGGCATGACGAAGAAAGTCAGGTTCAGTGGATAGAGCAGCGCTGACTGCCAGTTTGCCAGGTAAGGCAAGCCGCAAAGCAGATAAGGATTCCAGAGGGGGATAACTCCGGCGGCCATCTGTCCCATACCAAAGAAACGGTCCGGATAAGCGTAACGAAGCAGGTCAAAATAGCCGCGGATCTTTTCTCCGCTAAGCAGATCGGCGTATAACAAAAACGGGAACAAAAACAATGCTGAAGGCAGGAGGTATTTTTTCATACAAAGATTTTTCTCCCTTGCCACAGAGATCACAGAGTTCACAGAGATATTCTCTTAACTCCATCAACAAGTCGCTCGGCGCTGAAGTTGATGAGCAGGGTACGCTTAAGACCAGTTGAAACCAATAATTGCTCCCCTGCCAACGAAGTGCTTCGTTGATATTATCCAGGAAAATCCACGGGGGGAATTCACCCCCCGCTTCGTCGCTTCGCTCCTGGATCTTGGCCCTCCAGGCAGAGGAAACGCTTGCGTTTCCTCCGTTCCCCCCTCAAGGGAGGAGAAGTATGGCAGTGATTATTTTTGGCCGTTTCTCTGTGTCCTCTGTGACCTCTGTGGCTATGCTTTTAGCCGTTATCCAAAAAAGAGCCGCCTGCCCTGAGGTAGCAAAGCGCATCGAAGGGTTAACGTCGTGTCGTTGTGGTGAAAAAGACGTTTTCGGCAGTCTCGAGTTATTTATAACCAACGATCAACCACTGCTCATCTTCCTTGCACAGTTGGAATTCCACTTGGAAATCATCAGCAGGCCGTTTTTCCACCGGACGGAAACGCAGGATATTATAGACCGCACTAGCCCGGAGCGCGTTGACCACCAGGGTCTTGCGCACCACTGACCAAGATGACCCCTGATAATTAAAACGAGGCACCTTTTCCCCAATGAATTTTTCCTCCAGCTCAAAATGGGGATAATCCTGATGAAAGCACTCCAGATATTTTTCCGTTTCCCCTGCCAGCAACGCGCTCTCGAACTTTTGAAAGAGCTTGCCTATCTCACGCGCGTCCTCACTAACCGACGCGTCCTGTTGCGGTTGAAAAAAAACAGCCGCTTCCAACCACCGTTCGTAAGCCGCAGTACCCCAGGCCAGGGTCTTAAGGTCATCCCCGTATACTTTCAACTGTAAGTCCACAAAATATGGGCCGCACTGTAAATAGCTCTCCTTACAATATATGTTTTTTTCCTTGGGACCGGCCATAATATAGGAGAGGCGGTACGCCTCCTGAGTGTTTATCTCAAAATACTGCTCATTACCTATGCCCCAGTCGCGGTAACCCTCTTCCGGGCGCCGGCCCTCCGTAACCACCAGCTTGGCAAGCATCTCCGCCGCCGGCCAGTGTTTCATAAATATGCGGATCGTTACATCGCCGCGCCCCGTCCAAGCGCATACCAAGTCTTCCTCAATAACGTCCGTCACATTAACTAGACCGCGCGGCTTAGGCAATGAAAAACCGGCCTCTAAAGAGATGAATTTTTCCTCCTGATAGCCGCTGCTCTGATAGGCAGCCGGCCCAACCGCCTCCTCTTCCTCCGTCTGAATACAAGCGGAAAGCAAGAACAGCGGCAACAGTAGTAGTAATAATGGATATTTGAGCATCATTTTTTCGTTTCTCGTAGCTAGTAGCTCGGAGCTTGTCCCATACAGATTTTTTGTCCAAATCGATGGGTTCGCTTACAGGCAAATACCGTGTTCTCACCACAGAGCCACAGAGTAAAATGAGAATTCGCAGAGTTTTTTCCTTTAAACCACAAGCCATTTAATGCCGTTTTTCCTCTGTGCTTCTCTGTGTTCTCTGCGCTTCCTCTGTGAATTATGCCTGCCTACCAAGTCCCCCGTTAAAACTAATAATTGCTCCCCTGCTAGCGGAGAATTCCCCAGCTGTTATCCAAAAGGATCTGTGGGCGGAATTCACCCCCCTCTTGATCGCTACGCTCTCATCTCCCCCCTCAAGGGAGGAGAAATATGGTAGTAATTGTTCTTGGCCGTTATCCTAAGAGCTTTCTCCCAAGTCGTTCCTCCGTGAACTCTGTGGCTCTGTGGTTAAATAACCTTCCCGATTTCTCATCATTCACTAAATAGAGAAGAGCCCATCCTCTTAATTATACCACTTGAAACTGTCTAAACCAGCACGGATTACACGGCGTCCCTTGCAATCTGCGTAATCAGCGGCGGTGTTATCCGCGTAATCTGCGAAAAAGACACGAAACGCTGGTCATATTTTTTCAACATCCGCCTGCCGCACCCAGCCCTTCAGCTCGCCCTGCAAATAAACCGCCTGCCATCCCTCGTGAACACGCAGCAATCGCACCAGCGTACCTTCGTGCAATTTAAATTCCACCGCGCCGTCATCCCGCGGCTCATTACGCACCGTTGCTTCCGGCACCATGATCACACCCTGCGGTTTTACACCTTGTCGCCAGCCGAGATAAAGATATAACGCTGAGGCCAAAATAAAAAGGGACAACACCACCGCCCGAAGATAGACCAACGATTTAAATCCGGGACCAATGCGCGCCAGAGCCATCAACACAAAAAACAAAACGCAGAGAAACATCGTTACCGTCCACACCTCCCGAAGTGAAAAAAGGCCGCCGCCGCCAAGCGCCTCGCCGATCGCCTCCAGGCCGCCCGGAGGATTAATCTCATCCACTGTCTGACTGCGGGCAAAAGCCAGGTTATGCTTCGCGTCCTCATCGCGCGGCGCCAACAACAGGCAGCGCTCGTAGTATAAGACAGCTTGGCCAAGCGCCCCAAGCTTTAGCTGACAGTTAGCAATATTGTAATAGAGATGCGCCCGTTTCACCCCCGCGGAAGTCAAGCGTAGATAACCCTGTAAAGCACCGGAATAATCTCCACTCTCATAGCGACCGTTGGCGCCAAGAAAAGCCCGCTGCTGCTCATCGCTCTCCCCCCCTGCACACCCGGAGAGACTGGCCACTCCCAGTAGCAATATTACAGAAAGTATCTTATTCATTCCGTGTCTGCTCCCACGTTCAACGTAATGGAACGCTTCTCCCCCGATACACCGTTACCCCGTTACTCCGTTACAAAGGTTAGAGCTTCGCCTTCTCAAACTTCGCTATCAACGCCTCCACCCTGCTAACCAACTTTCCTGTTTCTACTTTCCGCGCTGCGAAGCGCAAACCGTCACAGTCAGCCAGCAATACCTTCAATTCCATTAAAAGTTTCTCAGGGACCTGCCGTCGCTGCACCGAACGGATCACCTCCGCCGAAGTAAGCCCCCGGTGCAGATTCAATCGGTCTGCCACATACCCCACCACCGCCTGATGCGCCGCCGACGCTGCGGCTTCGGCAGAACCGTCCCGTAAACCCTGTAGACAATTCCTGGCACGTTTGCCCGCGCGGCTACGGCGCGAGTAGGCCCGGTCAAAACGCAAACGCCGCCAATGCCGCAAGACATACAGAAGAATAACATAAAAAAACGGCGGTAGCATAAGAGAGATCAACGTCTTGCCACCCACAACAGCCGGAGCAGGACCTGGCCCCATAGCCATCTTAATGAAACGGATATCACTTCCTAAAAGTTCTATGCCGCGTTTAGCGACGATACCACTCCTCTCAGCCACCTCTCCGGCGGCCACTGTTATCAAGAAAGGCCGGGTCTTCGCTTGGACATATTTCTCTTTTTGGGGATCAAAAAAGCTGAATCGCTGCGGCGGTATAGTCAGCTCCCCCTCCGTCTTCGGAACAACCACGGTCTCATATATCACCTCGCCGTGCAGCCCCTGGTCACCCTTGAGCTGTTTCATCTCCTTTTTCGGCTCATAGACGCGCAGGTTAACCGGCCAGGAAGCAGTAGGAGCGTTCAAACCGGCCAGGTAACCACGGCCTGATATTACCGCCCGCAATAACAGCGGCTGGTTGACATATCCCCGTTGCTGGTCCAGACTAGCGCTGATCCGGAACTGTCCCACCGCGCCGCCATAGTCGCGCGGACGCCCCGCCGCAGGAGGGTTCTGGACAGTCAGCTCCAAGCCGGACGCCACTATCCGGCGCAGCTTAACACCAGAACGCCCAAGCCAGCCACGGCTATTCTGATCCCTCACCCGACAACTAAATGTTACCGGCGAGATAACCAAATCGCCGGACGCCCCGGGGATCAAAGCTAATTTTAATTCCCATATGTCATACACCTGACCGTTAAAAGACTTGCGGTATTCCTTGCCGTTCCGCGTACCCAGATGTTCCACCACCACCCCGTCTATAGCAGGCGGGTCATAGTTGGCGCCGCCTAGCCAAAAACCAGCGGAACGAAACAAGCGCACCGTGTAAATCACCTGCTGACCGACATAAGCACGCTTAGTAGACAACTCTGCCTGAGCAAAAAGATTCTGCGCCTCGCCGGGAACTCGGCCACCGGCCGGCGGCGCAGTCACAGCTCCGCCCACGGTTATTTTGATCGGATCGGTTCTATAAGTTTGTCCGCTTACTTTCACCACAGCGGAACCTATGGTCAATTGCCCCCTTTTCTTAGGCGTCATTATATATTTAAAAGCCAGCTGACGCGAAACACGACCGTTGATTATTTTCGTGCTCTGCGATTGATGCCGAGAATGCACCTCAAAACCATCCAGCGTCGGCAACTGAGGACTGAACGACCCCAGCCCCTCGCCCTTAACGGTTAAAGTATAAGTGAACGATTCGCCAATGCTGATATTGGTACGATCCACGGATGCGGTAACGGTGGCATCAGCGGCCAGCGCATGGACGACCAGCGAACAGAAAACAACAACGCTGGCCGTCGTATAGCGTATAGCGTATAGCGTATAGCGTTTGACTTTTATCATCATCCTTGTATATTCATCTGTAGCTTAGGGTTCGCATTCACTCAGACGTATCGAGGTGACGAGGTATCGGCGTTCCCGAAAGCACTCCGATACCCCTACACTCCGGTACTCCGATACAAGTTACCAATCGTTCATCCCCACATCCCTAACGCCGCCCGCCTTGTCCTCTGGACCAGCCAGGGCTTTAAGCTCCAGCTCGGCTAACGCCTCCAGCATCTTCTCGGCCTCTTCCTCGCTCATCTCACCGGTCTGCCGCGCTGCCTCCTGTTTTTTCTCCGATTCGCCGTCTCGCCGTTTCGCCGATTCGGACTTCTGCGCCTCGTTCTGATCCGCCTGTTGTTTCTGCCCCTGCTTTTTCTCCGATTCTCCATCCTCGCCGGCTTGCTGCTGCTGTTGCTGTTGTTGTTCCTGTTTTGCCAACAGCTTTGCCGCCACTTCCAGGTTATGCCAGGAATCTTGTCTATCCGGGTCGAGCCGCAACGCTTCCCGGTAAGCCTGCACCGCCCCCGGATAATCTCCTGTCAGCAAATGACTGTTCCCCAAATTATAATATGCGTCAGCACGAATGTCCTCGTCCGCCGCGGCACGCTCGAATTTCCGGGTAGCCGACTCCAAATCCTTATTTTTATAATACGCCGCACCCTGGTTGAATTGCAAGCGTACTGAGTCGGGGGCCTCTATCGCGGCATCCCTGAACCCAGCTTGCGCCCGCTTATAATGCTCATGCGCCTGCAGACTATTGCCCTTGGCCTCTGCCTGGGCCGCCAAACCGTATTCCTTGACGGCGGAATTATTCTGCCAGGCAGACTTGTAGCCGCCGGCGGTGGTTAACAACATAACCAGCAACCACATGATTACGCGACCAGTCTTATGTATCGGAGTATCGAAGTATCGGAGTATCGGCGTTTTGCGATTATGAAAATTGCTCATTTTATCAACCAACTGCTTGCATCCCGAATCATTGTATTTTTACCCCGATCACTCTTGCCACTAGTCATAATATCTCCCGTAGCACTTCGACACATCGTTACATCGATACTCCGATACTCCCTTACTCCCTTACTCCCTTACTCCCTTACCCCGATACTTAGACGCAGCCACCGCCCGCGGTATAATAAAGCCCGATAACCCGAACAACAGCGCGATCACCGCGAACCACACAAATCGTTCCTCACGCACCGTACGAAAACGCTCCTTGCCTGCCTGCCGTTCTTCCCCCGCTAAATCGGTCAACACTCGATGCAATGCCTCCGGTTGGGTTTTCAAGCTATAGTAACGCCCCCCCGTTTCAATCGCCAGACGCGAAAGCAGTGCTTCGTTGAGCCGGCTCATCACCACATGTCCCGCTTCGTTCTTTTTAAACCCCTGATGACGCCCCCTGTCGTCATAGAGCGGCACTGGTTCCCCCGCCGACGTACCGATCCCCACCGCAAAAAGTTTGATGCCGTCCTTTTTCATCTTCCCGATCAACGCCTCGACTTCACCAAGCTGGTCCTCCCCATCAGAGAGCAGCAACAAAACCCTGGCGCCGCCGGATACCGCCGTCAAAGACCTGATCCCCTGTTCCAGGGCGCGCTTGAGAGCAGTCCCGGGTAAGGGCATATTTTTCGGACCCGCCGCCTCCAAATAATCGCGAAAAGCCGCATAGTCCGTAGTTAACGGACAAGCAATAAAAGCTGTGCCGGAAAAAGGCACCAAAGCCACTCGGTCGCCGTGCAAGCCGCGCAGCATCTGCCGCACCTCTCTTTTTACCGCCTCCAGTCTGTGCGGCACCATATCGGCCGCCAACATGCTGAGCGAGACATCAAGCAGTACACTGATGGACAAACCTTTGCTTCTAACTTCTTCAACACGGGAGCCAAATTGCGGCCGTGCCGCGGCCAGCACCAGCATCAACAAACACAACCCCCAAAGCAACATTTTCAAGTTCTCACGCCGAAGATCAAAGCCCTGCACCAAATCAAACGCCCGGCGTTCACCAAAAAGACGCACCATCGTCTGCCGCCCGTGCCTTTTCAGCGCCATGATCACGGGCAGCAGCACAGCCAGACCCAGGAGCCAGTATAAGTTTTCCATCGCGCCAAAGTGCATTTTTATCGCTCGTCTATCGTTGCTTGTTCAACCTTACAACCTTGTTCCCTTGTAACCTGGCCACCGCTATGGCAACACCCTACACCAACTATGTTTTAACAGCACCGCTAACGACAACAAACCAAGCGCCAATAATAGCAAAACCGGCCCCGCTTCCTCATACTGATAATACTTTTTTCCTTCAAGTTCCACCTTCTCCAGACTGTCTATCTCGGCAAATATCTGTTTCAGAGCAACCGCGTCAGTCGCCGCGAAATATCGTCCGCCGCTGATCTCGGCCACCTGGCGCAACGCGTCCTCGTCCAAATCTATGCGCACATGCTCCACTGTTTCGCGAAAAAAACCTCGCACCGGCACCGGCACCGGCTTGCCCCGCGTACCGATACCAATAGTATAGATCTTAATACCCAAAGCCGCCGCCGCCTGGGCCGCGGTTTTCGGTTCCACCTTGGGCACATTGTTCCGCCCGTCCGTTATCAGCACCATTATCTTATCTTTCGAAGTTCCACCGCGCAGCCGCTGCGCGGCGCTGGCGATTCCCAGCCCGACCGCCGTACCGTCCTCTATCATGCCCAGCTCCACACCGGCAAGCGCGTTCACCAACATATCACCGTCCAGAGTCAACGGACATTGCGTATAACTGCGACCGGCAAAAACCACCAAACCAAGCCGATCGCTCTCCCGACCCTTGACGAAATCAGCCACCACCTGCTTGGCCACATGCAGACGGTTATTCGGCTGGAAGTCGAGCGCACACATTGAGCCGGAGACATCCAACGCCAGCATGATATCCAACCCATAACTCGAGATGTCACTTTCGCTTAACACTTTTTGCGGCCTAGCCACCGCCAGGATGATCACCGCAAAGGCAATCAGCTCCAGCATCTGCGGCCAACGCCAACGCCATGGTTTTTTTTCCTTCGTCGCCGTCCGCACCCCGGCCCACCAGCTAAAGCTAAGCGAAACACCCTTGCGGCCAAAGCGTGCTCGGAGGTACCAGGCCACCGGAAGCAACGCAAGCAACAGTAGTAACCAGGGATATTTAAATGCCATTCTGCTTAGCCTCTGATTTGGAACTCAAGACTGTTCTCGGTATTTAGTCGTTAGTATTTGGTATTTGGTCGCCGACTAACAACCAGCTTGCTGCCCCCGTATCCTGTATCCCGCGTACCCTACGTAGCCCCTGCATTCAGAATTCCTTATCCCGTTCCCAGTGTCCCGTGTTCCGTATTCCGTGTTCCGCATTTAGCCGCCGCTTCGTGACGCAAACGAAGTCTTCTCAACCACTTTAAACGCAAGCGCCAAATCCGCCTTGGCTTCCAGAGGGCCAAACCTGTGCCTGGCAAACTTCACCAGGTCGCTGCCCGCCAGCAAACGGTCTATATCCTTCTCCGCACCTGCGGTTTCTCGCCGCTTCTTTAACCGGTGCTTGATCTCCGGCGTCGTATACTCCACGGCAGAAAAATCGAAACGGCGGCCCAGGTAATCCCGAATGACCAAAGATAAACGGCTGTAGTACTCGCGCATCGCAGTCTGGTTCGCCAGTTCCGCGCCCTGTAAAGCCGTCAGCTCACGCCGCGCACGTTCTTCGGGCGGCTCAATGGGCGCAGTGAGCATGTTCTCCTCCCGAAAGCCGCGACGTCGCCACAAATAGGACGCAAATAGCGCTACCACTAGGATCACCAGCGGCCAGGCCCAGATCCCCGCCGGATATGCCAGGCGCGCGGGTGCCCTTATATCCCTAATTTCTTCCGTTTCTTCCCCCTGAAGATGCCCGCTCACGCTAAGCCGCAGCGGCTCGCTAACAAGTATCTCCCGTTCCCCGCCGGCCCCTACCACTTCTATCTCTAAAGGCGGTATCTCAATCTCTCCCAGGGACAACGGTCTCAAGGTCAAGCGGTAATTAACTTCCTCGGCCATAGTCTTTTTCGCTTCCATGGTTTCAACTTTTACGATCAGGAAATCGTCATTCCCTGCCGGCAAGAGCCTTAAGATCGCACCTGCCGGCGCCTGCACGGTAAGACTGATCTTAACCTCCTCGCCCAGTTTGGCGGTAGTGCGATCGATGGTTGTCGTCAGGGAAGCATCAACGGCCAGCGCCTTAACGATCAGCAAACAAAAAACAACGACGCTGGCCATCGTATAGCGTATAGCGTATAGCGTATAGCGTTTGGCTTCTGTCATCATTGCTTTCTGCTCCCTGCTTAGCTGCAAGCGCCCTTCACCCCAGAGGTATAATACAGGGTGGTACGTAACCTCACCTCTGGGGTGGGGCGCCATCGAGCTACGCGCCCCGAGCTACGAGTCCCTGCCTTTCACGCTCTACGCTTCTTGCCTTTAAAAAACCGCAATAACTCCTTCACATATCCATCGCGGCCGTTGACTTCGATCAAGCCCAGGCCCAGACGTTGAAATGTCCGCCGCAATTCCTCCTGCCGGCCCTGCCACAGACGTTTCATACTCTCGCCAAAGCCACGGTCGCCGGCATCCACCACCATTTCCGTTTCCCCCTCCGCGTCCGATAGCAAAAACATTCCCGTCCCGGCTAATTTCGTTTCCAGCGGATCCGCTACGCTTACGCCGATCACCTCATGCCGCCGCGCCGCAGTTTTTAGCGCCCTTTCCCAACCGGCGTCCTGGAAATCCGAGATAAGAAAAATCACGCCCCGTTTGTGGCAAACCCGCTGTAGATATCCCAAGGCGCCGTTGATGTCCGTGCCGCGCCCCCGCGGACGGCAGTAAAGCAATTCGCGCAACACACGCAACACACTCTGCCTCCCCTTACGCGGCGGCAGATATTTTTCCACGCGATCACTGAAAAGAACAGCCCCGACCTTGTCATTATTCGAGACAGCAGAGAAAGCCAGGGTGGCGGCCAGCTCGGTAGTCAGGTCTCGTTTGCTTGCCTCGGCGCCGCCGAAATTCTGGCTGGCGGAGATATCCACCAGGAAGAAAACCAAGAGTTCACGCTCTTCCATGTATTTCTTGATAAAAGGCTGGCCCAGACGCGCGGTAACATTCCAATCAATATCGCGCACATCATCACCAGGCTCGTAGGGACGCACTTCAGCGAATTCCATCCCCTGGCCTTTGAAAGCGCTCAGATATTCGCCGCCAAAGTAATTAGCGACCAGATGGCGAGTATAAAGCTCAATCCCCTTGATGCGCCGGATCAGTTCCGCTGATATTCCCTGATTTTGTTTTTCTGATGTATAGGTCTCGCCACTCATTGAGTCTTCATCCTCTCCTCTGTCTCTTTATCCCCGAGTGAGGGCGGTTCGCTACTCGTCCGCCACCGCTACACCCCAGAGGTGTAATACAGGGTGGCACGTAGTCTCACCTCTGGGGTGAGCCGCAGGAACCTCGCGCAATAAAACCATCAAGGAACCTTTACTCCCTCCAATAGTTTCTTGACTATGTCATCAGAGGTCATCTCCTCCGCCTCGGCCTCGTAAGTAATGATCAAGCGATGACGCAAAACATCGAGGGCCACATCTTTCACGTCCTCAGGCATTACATAACCGCGTCCCTCGATGAAGGCCCGCGCCCTGGATACCAACAAAAGGTGAATCGCGCCGCGCGGCGAGACCCCATAGGATATCAGACCTTTCAACTCCAGACCGTGCTCTTCCGGGTTACGGCTGGCAGCAACAATATCCAAAACATAGTTTCTAATGCGTTCATCAACATATACCTTTTCCACCCCGCCTCTCGCCTTGAGCAAGTCCCCCGCGGAAACTATCGGTTTCAGGGAATCAAGCTTATGCTCCGGTCGCTCGGCAATTATTCGCATCTCTTCCGCACGCTCTGGATAGTCCACCCTTACTTTCATCAGGAAGCGGTCTACCTGCGCCTCCGGCAAGGGATAAGTTCCTTCCTGTTCTATGGGGTTCTGCGTAGCCATCACCAGGAAAAGTTTCTCCAAAGGGTAGCTGTTCTCGCCGATCGTCACCTGACGTTCCTGCATCGCCTCCAGCAAAGCGCTCTGCACCTTAGCCGGAGCACGGTTTATCTCGTCAGCCAGAAGCAAGTTGGTAAAAACGGGCCCTTTACGCGGGCTAAAATTGCCGCTCTTGGGATTAAAAACCATAGTGCCGACAAGATCCGCCGGGAGAAGATCGGGCGTAAACTGGATGCGTTTGAAATCGGCCTTGATCGCCCGGGCCGTGGCCTTTACTGCCAGCGTCTTAGCCAGACCGGGAACTCCCTCCAGCAGCAAGTGCCCATCGCAAAGGACAGCGATCAGGATGCGGTCTATCAGCCGGTCCTGACCGATGATAACTTGCTTTATTCTCCCGCGCAGTTTCTCCAGTACGGCACTCTCTCTACTAACATCAGGTTTCTTTTCACTCATTGATATTTCTCCCTTTTAAGAACGCAGATTACGCTGACAACTTCCTTTTAGACGCGGATTACACCGATTTTTTCATCCGCAGATTACGTATAATCAGCGGGACACTAATCAGCGTAATCAGCGTTATAAAAAAACCGCGTAATATTGCCCGCCTACCAATATCACCGGCCTGATTCGTCGATGGTCGACCCGCTATCGTCTATCGTCCTCTCCCCCGACCAACACCACAAGCATCCCCGTCATCCGCAAACCGGATATCAGCGTTTACCTGAAATTTTCTTTTTTTCGGCCCGCTTTACCGCTTTGCCTGCTCCTCCCCTCGCCGTCCCGGGATCCTTTTTCGCAACAAACAGGAATCTAAGATAAGCCACAAGCTGCGCCAGAATAAAACCAAGCGCCAAGCCCACTAGCACAAAGACCAATAGCTCAACCATCAGTCCTTTAACGCTATCCAAACCATAATGATTAACCAAAAGACTATATATCTTCCACATCAAAAAGATAAAAGGGCCGCTCAACCCTCCAAGCAGCCCATATGCGAGATAAAGTCTGGTATTCCTTCGACGCCGCAAGGAATAGAGCCAACCAACAGCCAATCCCAGGGGCAACGTCAAACAAGCGATCAGATTAATGACGAACACAGCCTGCTGTTCGGTTATTAATTCCTTCATCATTATTCCCCCGTCTTATCCTTTGAAAAAATCAGGCACAAAATGTAATAAAATAAACAATATCATCATCACCAAACCAACCAGCATCCCCAGTGACCAGAGAATATCCCCAGGCTTATCCTTGCGCAGATCCACCTGAAAGAGACTAAAGACAAACAATATGTAGCCTAATAATGCGCCTATCAATTTCATAAGTCACCTCGTCTTGTCGTTATCGCATATCACGAACCACATGTCACGGGACGCCCCCATCAGACGACACGTGACGCGCGACTCTAGACACATGACCGGAGTCACCCCGCCGCTTCCGCAACGGTCTTTTTCTTCTTCTCCGCCGGTTTGCTCTTCGCCGGCTCAACCGATTTCTTCTCCTGCTCAACAGCCTTTTTATACTCCGGACTGCGATAATCGGTACTATAAAATCCGTTGCCCTTCAATATAAAGTTACCACCGCCGGTGATCAGGCGTTCCACTCTACCGCGGCATTTAGGGCAGGCGCGACGCGGTTTATCATTTATACTCTGAAGCAGGGCAAACTCGTGCCCGCATTTTTTGCACCTATAGTCATAAGTAAGCATATTTATTCAGCCTCTAATCGTTAGTGTTCTTTACAATCAGCAGACAGCCGAGGACTGGTCAATCCCCGACCATCAACAACAGGGAGTATAACAAATCAGCCTACATTGTTCAATAAGAGACTGCCTAAAAAACCATCACTTCTCGCTCCAGTGCTTCACTACCCCTTTTTCTTTGGGAAAGCCCACTATCACCCTGCGACCCTGACGTAGATTCTCCGGATCCAGCAGCACCACTTCTTTTTTAGCAAAATCACCGGCCACCACTATTTTTTCCCGCCCGCTCGGATAAGCGACAAGCCCTTCCAGCTTGACGCTCCGCCCCTGACGGAGTACGCAAACCGCAACTGAATTCCCCTCCCCTTCCGTTATAACCACAGCCAACGGCAAAAGGGCGGCCCTTGGCAAACGATGGTAGGTTACACTGGCGTTAAGCATTTGCCCCCGCAGCAATTCTCCCTTCGCCCCGGCCACCACCACCTCTATTTGATAGCGTCCCGAGACCTCCCAGATAGAAGCCAGATAACCCGGGTAACTTTTCTTACTATTCTTTCCCCGCCTGACTACCACCGGCAAGCCGGGCAGCAAGAGCTCTTTTTTTTCTTCAGACACCACCCCGCGCAACCATATCTTCTCATCGTCCGCCAAGAGCATTATCTCCCTTACCCATTCCATGTCCTGCGCGGTAATGCCCTTTTCGGCTAAATCATTTTTCTCTTCATTCTCCGCCGCCACCGTTAAACTATTATCAACGGCCCCCGGAGTAGTAGTGTTCCCAATCGCTTCATCACCGAGGCTATCCCCGGCTGCTTTAACTATTTCCTGCGGGCTCTCGCCCTCTACACCCACCGCCTCACCAACCTCATCCTCCATTTCCACTTTTGCCCCGCGTTCCTCCTCCCCCGCCAACTCCCAATCCTCCACCATGATCTCCACGCTTCCCTGTTCCCCGCCTATACGGTGAACCAAACAGATCACAGACAATTCTAATACATAAGGCCCCGTTTCAACCTTCAAACCCTGTACCTCTTGCGGAGCGTGGAAATCACAGCCGGTTAGCGCAATAATAAAAACGATCCCTGCGACGATTAACAGGGGCTGGGGGTTGCCGCTTTCACCGGAAATACGGCGGAGATATGAATCCGGGGGCCGGGGGCCAACAAAGATCATAACTTGAATTTTTCTCCCAGGTATAGCTCGCGCGCCCGCTTGCTGCCCGCCAACTTACGGGCACTACCTGATTCCAGAATTTTACCATCATAAAGCAAATACGCCCTGTCCACTATAGAAAGCGTATCACGAACATTGTGATCGGTAATCAACAATCCGATCCCCTTTTTTTTCAGTTGCCGTAATATCTGCTGCAGTTCGCTTACCGTGATCGGGTCAATCCCCACAAAAGGTTCATCCAGCAGAATGAAAGAAGGATTAGTAGCCAGGGCACGCGTGATCTCCACCCGGCGCCTTTCCCCTCCGGATAACGTATAGGCCATCTGGTTTGCCAAATGTTCTATTCTCAATTCACGCAACAGACTTTCCAAGCGCTCTTCGCGCTCGCTCTTGGACAGTTCCATATGCTCCAAAATAGCTAAGATATTGTCGGCAACACTGAGCTTACGAAAGATGGACGCTTCCTGCGAGAGGTAGCCGATACCCATCCTCGCCCGCAAATACATCGGTAATTCCGTCAGGTCTTGCTTGACTTTGTCCTCATTGACCAAACGCACATACCCAGACTGCGGCCGGATTAAACCGACTACCATATAAAAAGTAGTTGTTTTACCGGCGCCGTTGGGACCAAGCAAGCCCACTATTTCTCCCTTACGCACCGATAAACTGACCTGGTTCACCACGCGGCGACGGTTGTAGCTCTTTACTAGTCCTTCGGTTTCTATGTAGGGTACTGTCATTCCACGCCCTCGGCTAGTCCCGTCTAATGTCGCACGTCTAACGTCTAAGGGCATAACTGCACCAGACATCTGGACGTTTGACATTCGACGTTCGACGAATTTCAGCTTCTAGTCCTTCCCTTCCTCTACCGGATACAACTCACCGTACACGTCACCTTCTATCTGCAGCCTATCTTCCTCCATGAAGAAAACCATCTTCTGTCCGGCAAAATACGTATCCTCCTGCTGCAAGCGCGGGTTACCACTGAGAACGATCTTATCCTCCTGATTATACAACACCGCTTCCTGACATTGGACTACTAATTCTCCTTGAGTTATCTCCACCTCGCCGATCAAACGGCCGCGCTCCTCGTGTTGAAAAAACTCCATCCTCTCGCTACGTGCGGTAATTGTGACGCCTGTTTCATCTACTTTCACCAGATAAGGCTGGCCGGTTATTTCTACATATTCAAAATCATCACGATAAAAGAGCTTATCACTAGTGAGGGTGAGTCCCTCCAGTGTATTCTCCAATTTAACGTTCCCACTGGCAATGCCTTCCATTTGCTCTTTGAAAACCTGCAGCCTGTCCGCGCTAAGGAGGTAGTCAGCATGTTTCAAGCGCACGTTACCGCGCCACTCGCCTATCTCTGAGCCATCATTCTTCTTTATTACCTCAAAAACATCCGCAAATATCAGCAAAGGGTTTTCCTGTGAGATCTTTACCGTCCGCTCAGCCGCAGAAAGTGCCAGGGACACTGCCAACAGCAATGACCATAAAGCCTCCCTAATCCCGTAACTCTTTGACTTTTTCCACATCCTTTATCTCCATGCGGACCTCCCCCTTGAATTTAACTTTCTCCAGGTTGGTGTCCGAACTCATCCCATCGGCGTAAATCACGTTATTACCGCGTATTACCGTCACCGATTTATCGGAATAGATTTTCTCTGTCTTGGCCAGCCAGCGCAGTTCCTCAGTATACAACATCTCGCCCTGCTCGGTAACCAGTTTTACTTTCCCGGAGGCATAGGTATCGTTAGTGTCCGTATTCAGACGGCAGCGTAATGCAGTAAGGGTAGAAACGATCTTTTCGTCCTTGTAATAGTAGACCTTGATTATCTGAGCTTTAATTAACTTTCGCTCGTGGAACAGTTCCGCCCGTTCAGCCAAGAACTCCCATCCCTTTTCGCCACGGACGGTAGAAACCAACTTAAGGCCATCAATTATCGCATTGGGCCGTTTTTCTTCGCCGCCGTTGTTCAACTGCTTGCCTTGTTCCTCACCACAACCTGCAAACATAAACAGCGATAATATTATAACTAACGATCTAAACATTGACGTTCGACGTTTGACGTTCGACGTTTGACCTGCCTTCAAACAGGCCGTGTCTTCCACCGCTCGTGCATCCACACCCACTGTTCCGGACAACGGCGCACATGCCGTTCTATTATCTTGTTGCAGGCCGCCACATCCTGCTCAAGCGCCCTCTCGTTGCCCTTGCTGCCAAACAACCGCAACGGCGGCTCAACAACTATGCGGTGACGCCCATCGGTGTCGCGCGTGATAAATACAGGGATCAACGCCGCGCCGCTGGCATAAGCCAACTTCACCGGACCCACGGGAGTTTTGGCCGGCACGCCAAAAAAATCGGCAAAGACACTCTCCACCCGCGTATCCTGGTCGGCTAATAAACCTAACAACTGGTTCTTATATAAAGCGCGCATCGTACTCAAAAGCGAGCTTTGCCGCATAATAAAGTTGACCCCCTTAGCGCGCAGTAAACGATTAAACAACTCATCCAAGCGAGGGTAAAAAAGCTCTCGGGCCACCGCGTTAACCCGGTAACCGCGAGCAGCCATATAGAGAGCCATCAGATCCCAATTGCCCAAATGGCAGGAAAGCACCACCGCCCCCTTGCCTTCAGCCAAAACCGCGCGCAGATGCTCCTCCCCTTTGAATTCCGCGATCAAATCCAAGGGACTAGTCGTTGTTCCTCCCAGTACGTTAAACAACTCAAATAGTCCCCGCCCAAGAGAAATAAATACGGCACGAGTAAGCTTTGTTCTTTCCCGCGCCGTTAACTCCTCCCCATAAGCAAGCCGCAAATTAGCAATGACCTTCGCTCTTTCCCCTGCTGCCACAACATAAACCAATACCCCAAAAGCCGCTCCCAGCCGCTGGGCGCTACGCCAATTCAGCAATCCCACAAACCACAGTAAACAGCGTATAGCAAGGTAAGCAAGATAGTTCCGTATTCTTTTTCTCAACGGCCGACGTGTTTTTTCGGAGCGTTCTACCATTCGTAGCTCGATGCTAGTCGTTAGTATTTGGTCGTTGGTATTTGGTCGGTCTTCGGACACTCCAATATTATATAGAATACGGCTGCCGACTAACCCTTCGACAAGGTTTACACTGAGCGAAATCGAAATGCTCAAGACTAGATACTAAATACCAAATACTAAATACTGCCTTTTTTCAGCATTCATAACTCAGAATTCATAATTGCGAACTACCTACTTCATTTTATCTCAATCTTACCTCTGCCGAGCAAATCATGTATGTGCGCCAGGCCTACCACCGCCCCGCGGACGTTGACCACCACTACTTGATAGATGGCTTTGCTTTCCATCAATTGAATCGCGGCGGAAAGGCTTTCCGTCTCCTTGACGGTTACTGGGTTTTTAGTCATCAACTCACGCGCGGTCAGCTTGGCAAACTTACCCCGAGACAAGGTCCGCCGCAGATCACCGTCAACGATAATCCCCTCCAGACGATTACCATGGCCCAAAACCATAACAGCACCAAGACCGCCACGGCTTATTGCCCCGCTGATCTCCTTAACGCTCGCACCCGGCTTGACTACCGGTAGAGCCTCGCCCCGACGACAAACCGCCCCAACTTTCTCCCGCAGTCTCTCGCCTAAACTACCGGCGGGATGCAAGCGGGCAAACTCCCGGGAAGTCAGTCCTTTGGTCTCAGAAAGCACCAGGGCCAAAGCATCCCCCATTACCAGGCAAACCGTAGTGCTAGCAGTAGGAACCAGGCCTAAAGTACCGGCTTCCGCAGTTACCCAGCAATCCAACACAACATCGCTGACCCTGGCAATGGTAGAATTTTTCACACCTAAAAGGGAGATTACCTTCACGCCCAGTTCCTTGGCGCGGGGCAACACGCGGATGACCTCCTCGGTTTCGCCACTGTTGGACAATATCAACAGAACGTCCCGCTTATCAAGGGACCCCAGGTCACCGTGCAGGCTTTCAGCCGGATTGAGAAAAAAGGCAGGACAACCAGTACTGGATAGAGTGGCCGCTATCTTGCGGGCGATCAGACCGGATTTACCCATGCCGCTGACCACCACCTTGCCTCTACAGCGCCGTAGAATACGGATCGCCTGGACAAAGTCCTGATTCAGGCGGCGTCTGACCTTCCCGATCGCCGCCATCTCTTCGCTAACCACCGCGCGAGCACGTCTGAGAATACGTTCGGCAGCGAGATCGTTCTTCATTGGCCATCCTCGCCAAGCCGCCGCTGCCGGCTAACTACTACGGCCGACGGCAAGATCATTCGTTAATATACAATATCCTACCACAAGAATAACAATCCAGTATCTCAACACCTTTGCGGACTTCGATCACCAATTGCGGCGGTAAGTTGATAAAGCAGCCCTGACAACTGCCGCCTTTTACCTCAACGATCGCCAGACCACCACGCACAGTACGGATATTATTATATTTATCCGCCAGGATTTTCCTCAACTTAGCGACGGCATTCTCGCGGGCTCCCTCTTCATTTCGTTTTTTTCCCCGCAGTACCTCGATTTTTTTCTGCTGTTCCGCTTCCTTGGCTTGTAACACCTGGCGCTCCTTATCCCGCGCCGCCTCGACCGCTTGAACCTCCAATTTCGCCTCTTCGCACTTTTCCATTTCCTTGATTATCTGCTCCTCCACTCGATCCTTCTTATCCTGGAGGTTGCTGATCTCTATCTGCAGCGAGGCATATTCCCGGTTACTCTTGACATCGTTAAGCTGGCCGCGGTATTTCTCCATCTTATCGTCCAGCTCTTGCACATCGGTCTCCAAACCGCGCACCAACACAGTACATTCTTGGTTGCGCGCTTTCGCTTCCTCAACCCGCTGTTCGCATTCAGCGGCAGCAACCTTTTCGCTTTCCAAGGAAGTTTTCATCTCCTCTTCCCTGAGCCGTAAACCGTCAATGACCGAGTCAAGCTCCTGGAGGGTTATCAGATTTTGCAGGTCGTCGTTCATTCAGTAGGGTTTTGCGTGAATTAACTAGCTAACTATCGAGTCTATTCCGCGTGTATGAATCCCCCAAACATTGCCCCAAAGGATTTATTGAAAAAGAAGGGGGAATAATAACACTTTATATAGTCTCTGTCAAATAAAAAGTACGGACTTTATGGAAATAGGAAGGGACATCGTGACCCCCCGCAGGACCAAGGAAGCACCAAAAACAGCTTTATCCACAGATTACACAGATTTCACAGATTATTTTTTGGATAATGGCAAAGGTGATTCTTCGTTAGCAGGAGAGCATTTCTGATTTTAACGGTTTGCGGTTGGGGTTAGACATAAAAATTGCACAGATCATTCTTTCGATAACGGAAAAATCAGTGTAATTGGACTTTTCAGTAAGCGGGTTTGCGCATTTTGTAGATGAGT
>JAUXIB010000131.1 GCA_030621225.1 candidate division FCPU426 bacterium | reverse complement strand
ATGAATTCTGAGTTCTGAATAGGACGAAGACGAGTCAAACGTCAATTTAAATCGAGCTTATGAAACAAACACTAAAAAAATTCATGGACGCTCTCTTGCCGCAAGAAACACCCTTGCCGGAGAAAACAAAAAACAAAAGAGAATCCCTGGTAATGCTGGGCGCGTTGCTCTCCAAGGTGGCTGGCGCGGACGAACATATCTCCGTCGCCGAGGAGAAAGAGATCAGGAAGGTACTGCGCACCACGGGACAAAAAGGCGCCGATATTACACTGGTGTTAAAAGCAGCCCGCCGGGCCATCGCCGACAGCGTCGACCTGCACGGCTTCACGCGTGATTTCGCCCGCTTGCCCTATGAGGAACGCCTGGAACTGCTGGCCAAACTATTTCGCGTTGCCGCCGCCGACGGCGAGCTGGCCAACAATGAACTGGAAAAAATACGCCGCATCTCTAAGCTAATGTGGATCACACAGCGGGATTTTTCCCACGAAAAGGTTGAGACGTTACGGAAGATATAACGGCAATTGAACCACGACGACACAACGTTAACGGCTCTTTACCACCAAGACACCAAGAAAAAGGGTTAAGACCTTCTCCGTAAACGGCGCTTGTCCCGCCGTCATGTCAGCCATAGCACCGAAGGGACGAAGGCTGAAGCCCTCTTGACCTTCGTAGCACGAAGTGCGAAGTAGGTTGACGAAGGCGGATGTCATTGTGGTGAAAAATAGCCTTCACGTCTTTGCCCCCCATTCAGAATTCATAATTCAGAACTCAGAATTCCTTCGCACCCCTACTCTAACAACTCATCCTGCTTACCGCGCGGCAACTTGCCCACTTTGTCCAGCTTGCGTTCGATAGTACGTGTCTTGCTCGCTGCCTCAGAGATAGTCGTACTGACGGTCTGCAACTGCTTATCCGCCTTTTCCAGGATGCCGCCGAACTTACCAAACTCATTCTTCACCGCCTCCAGCAGGTCCCAGACCTCGCTCGCCTGCTTGCCGATGGCCAGTGTCTTAAAACCGATCTGCAAACTGCTAAGAAAAGCGGCAATCGTGGTCGGACCGGTGATCACCACATGATAGTCCCGTTGCAGGGAATCGTATAGTCCCGGCCGCCGCAATACTTCGGCATATAAACCTTCCACAGGCAAGAACATGATGGCAAAATCGGTGGTGTTCGGCGGGTCGATATATTTATCGCGGATCTCCTTGGCCTGCGTTTTGATCTTTTTTTCCAACTCCTTGCCGATATCTTCTACTAGCTTGCGGTCCGCCTGGTCCTGCGCCTCCTGCAGCCGCTGATACTCGGCAAGTGGAAACTTAGCGTCCACCGGCAACCAGACCGGTTTATCTCCCCGGCCGGGCAGCTTGATGGCAAACTCCACGTGATCACGACTCCCCTCTTTGGTGTTCACATTCTTATCATACTGGTCAATGGTAAGCACCTGCTCCAGCAGGTTGCCCAATTGGATCTCGCCCATGATGCCGCGGGTCTTAACGTTAGCCAGAACTTTTTTAAGATCCCCTACCCCAACGGCCAGCTCCTGCATCGCGCCCAGCCCCTTGTGCACCTGCTCCAAGCGATCCTGCACCAGCTTAAAGGACTGCCCCAGTCGTTTCTCCAGGGTGTCGTGCAATTTCTCGTCCACCGTCTGCCGCATCTGATCCAGCTTCTTGCTGTTATCGTCCTGCAATGATTTCAGCCGTTTTTCCACCGTCTCGCGGATGCTATCCAGCTTCTGTTCGTTAAGCCTGGTCAGCGCGACCATCTGTTTGGATGAGCTATCGCCGAAGTCCTTTAGCGAACCCGCCAGTTCCTTGCGGTTCCCGGCGAGCTCTTCGCGCAACGAACGCTCGCTCTTCTCCAGCCCGGCGATTATCGAATCCAGGCGGGACTCGGTCTTCGGTTGCTTTATATCCTTGATCAGAAACAACAAGCCCAGCAGTAGAACGATGGTTACAACTAATAGTATTATTACCACAGTCATCATATCCCCTTCCGTTTGCTCATATCATACACCACACCCTCCAAATCTCAAACCTTAAACCATCTCCTGCCCCCTGATACTCGTAGTTCGTAGCTAGTAGCTCGTTGGCAACCAACGACTACGACTTCACCCCCTCAAAGGGGGAGGGCTAGGGTGAGGGAGAATATATTAATCTTCGCCCCTGACCCCTTAACCTTCTCGACTTTATTCTATTTAATATTGGAGTGTCCGAAGGACCAATCTTCCTAACCTTCTCAACCTTCACCCTCCATGCTATAATAGCGCTCATGAACGATCTCAAGCAACAAACCAAACGGATCGCCGTCAGCGCCTGCCTGCTCGGCCAGCCCTGTCGTTACGACGGCAAGAGCAAGCCGGACGAAAAGGTGATCGCGCTATGCAAAGAAGATGGCGTCGAGCTCTTGGCGATCTGCCCGGAACAACAAGGCCGCCTGCCCATCCCCCGCACTCCCTCAGAGATACAGGGCGGTGACGGCGCGGATGTGCTACAGGGGAAAGCGAAAATTATTTCCAAGGACGGCGAAGACCGGACGGAGGCCTTTCTCACGGGCGCGAAAAAATGTCTTGAACAAATAAAGGAGTTCCGCCCGGAGATGACAATCCTCAAGGAATTCAGCCCTTCCTGCGCCGTCAAGCATGTCTGCGATGGCAGCTATTCCGGCAAGCGCAAAGCGGGTCAAGGAGTTCTTGCGGTGCTTTTGAAAGAGGAAGGATACGAGCCGGTTTCTGAGCGGGAGGTAGGTGAAACGTAACCTCCACGCTTTTAAGAATACCGGAAACCGAACACCCTACTCCGCCCCTTCGTATGCCCCCCTTCCTGTCTTCCGACAGGAAGACATGGGGGAGAGGGCGCTACGTAGGACAAGCAGGATACCGGGGAAACGGTCTATTAAATTCCGCCTCGCGTTTTATCAACCAGTCCTTTAACAACTAAAGCGACGTCAATAACAAACATCGTTTTCATACCAGCAACATCCGCCCACCCCATTTTCACAAGCGAGACTTCCACAAACATCAGATGTTAGTCTTACTGCATCAACCAAAATAGCGGCACCAGAAGGATTTGGTATGATCACAAATCTTTTTCCACCACTGTTAATAAAATCAGTTACATTAAATTTATAGGTTGCCATTGTATCGGTTATAATGTCATCTCCCCGCGCAACTTCTATGTTGTAGTAACCAGTTCCTGGAGTTTCCCCATAAACCACCACACCAGGCGTGATCCATTCCGTGCAATATTGGGATCTTTGTGCGACTATTTCTACATATATTGTATTTCCTTGTGGAATGAACTGAGGACTAAAATAAAGACCATCAAACCATGTACCTCCATCTTTAAATTGATCAGCAGCATATCCTTCTAACTCAACTACGATGCCATCTTCACTTAAAGCAGCAGAGCATACTGATAATTTATCTACAGCGCAACCAAAATAAAGCTTTGGAACATCGTCATAAGGGTCTGTTGCCTCACAAAGTGCATATAAGCAATCCGCCGGATTGCTGTCATCTTCTCCGGGTTCACAAATCCCGTCGTTTGCTATTTGGGTAGGGGTTTCGGTCGCTATTGGGGTTAAAACCACGGTGGGGATTAATCGCGGATATTTCGGATCCGTAGGTCTACCCTTCTTGCATGAAACCAGCCCTAGAACAAGGACGGCCCCCAAGAAAAACGTTAATATCTTCGCTCTCCTAGAATTCATTTTCAACCCTTTACCATTAAGGAAATTGGACAATGATCAAAGCGATATGGCGGATCAACCTTGTCTATGAGCACATATAATTCCGCTCCGGGAGCGTACGCTCCCGGAGCGGAATTATCACGGACAAGGATTCGACCCACCCAGGTTATTTAACTCGTTAATGACATCCCCGGTGTTCGCGTCAACCCATATTTCTATAAAGGGATACGGTTCACTTGCATGGGAATTGATAGTGCGATATTTTATAATGGCTTGTTCGCCATTCATTTCCCACGAAAATATTCCGCCCCACCTAAAATCACAGCCATATGTTTGCTTGATGTACTCGCTGGCTATATTTATACAATCTTGCTTCGGAATCGAGCTTAACAATGAGTAAGATCCCACAGAAACAAACCCATTGTTCCCTGGCAATACCCAAACGAACTCCCCGGTGTCAGCATTAATCATTCCTACGTACCCAGAGCCACAAAAGTAATCCGTCGGTATATTGTCTACTTCCTCTCCCTCCACGCTTATTATCAGTCCGTTGTGCTCATAATTAATGTCCCCCATTAAGGCTATATGAGGCTTTTGTGAGATAGCAGGATAAGGATATGCGGCGTTTAAATCGTGAGCATCCCCCAACCTAAATTTCGGTCCGCACCCCTCCGGAATCCAACAATCCTCGCAGTGCATCGCACTCAGCAGGCCCACCCAAGTAACAGTAATTGGAGTCGGCGTTACTGTTGGTATTGGAACTGGAACCGCTGCTACCGGATGTCTCTTGTTGCACGAAACCGGTCCGCTAACAAGAGCGACAATTACAAAAGCGCTATAAATGGATCTTCTCATATTACTCAACCTCGAACGCAATGGGAGGACACATAATTATTCCACCCGCTCCGGAATAGGTGGCAGAAGGAGTCTCCGCAGTTTTATACAAAACCATGTGCCACGTTCCCGGCGCTTCGGTGCCGTTTAAGACGTAATAACTCTCAACGCACGAACTCCAATCATCAGGATAGTTTTCCGGGTGATACGCACACGGCTTTTGGTCAACATAAACGAGATCATCATTGCCGTCATAGTAGGCGACCTTAGCTTCCTCCGTACACCACCTGTTAATAAAGAATAAGGCGGTGCAATCACTCAACTTGTAACCGCTGTATTTCTCCATTCCATATTTTTTGTCCACACACAGAATCGGCATATTCATACAAGGCGGCGTAGCAGTTGGCGTGGGCGCACTCGGCATAACCGTGACCGGTTCCACATCCAGATAGTCAGGGTTTGAAGCGTTGAAAACAACTGGTAATTGGTTTTCCGGATAACAGACAACCACATGCCACGGTTGGGAAACATTTTCGCTTCCCTGGACGACAAAGCTTTTTGAAATATAGCCATTTAGATCCGACATTAGAATTCCACAGTCCAACAGATTATCCGCGCCATCATAGATCGCCATTGTAAGGGTAATACCAGGAAAATTCGTGTAAGCCCTTCCAAGAATGGTTGCACCCCCAGCATGTTCATAATATCCATAATCGGGCAAACTGGGGTTGAAGCACGTCATCCCGAGCTCGTCCGGACTGGGAACAGGAGTAGTAGTCAATGTTCCGTTTAACTGACATCGCGGAGTCGGCGTCGGAGACAAGGTGATTGGCTCGGAAACAGGAACAATTCCTACCGGAGGGTTCTTATCTTTGCATGAAATCAGCCCTAGAACAAGGACAACACCCAAGCAAAACGTTAATGTCTTCGCTTTCTTAGAATTCATTTTAAACTTTTTACCATGAAGATCTTGGACAATAACCAAAGCGATATGGCAAATCAACTTTATCTACAAGTACATAGGTCGACATACAACCAAACGCGCAATAGCACACATGACTAACACACATACGAACTTTCACTTCTCCACACTCTACAACGACCTCTTCCACCCACACCGGACACATCGAACTTCCGCAAACCTGTTCATACACCAATACCTTCTCATCGAAGTTAATTATCCTATATTCACTGGTTCCCCCAACGCGATATCGCGGCTCACATCCAGGGTAACACTCGTGAAATTCATCAAGGGATGTGATTATATATGATACGTTCGGACCCGGCCACATAATAGCTATTGGCGTGGGAGTTCCCACGGGCGTTGCGGCTGGCGTTGTGGGAATCGGCGAAGGGCAAGAAAAAGCCGGATATATCTCTTCAAAACCCAGCTCAAAGTAGTCCGGGCATCGAGTGGGAGTGTAATACGGTTGCGGGGTAATGCCGCCAGTTAGAATACGACTATAGGATGGCGGGGGTATAAGGTCCCAAGTTTGAACGGGCATCGGCGTGAAAGTAGCCGTATCTATTGCGGTCGGGGTCGGGGTAGCAATCGATGTTGTCCAGCGGTGTTCTGGACCTGTAGGCCCTCGTCTCCCACAGGACACCGTCGCCAAAAGGATAAAAGACAGTAAAAGAACGGATATTAGACCTACATACTTGACTTTTTTCATTCGACCCCCGATAAAATACTCTTAATACTCTTAGTGTCTAATACCACGAAAACCACCCCTTGTCAAGCCTACTATTATATATCGTCACCAGTTGGCTCAACTTTAATGTCAATAATATTGCATTAAAAAAACCGTGCTTGACTTTTCTCCCGTGGCCGCGCTACCATGGTCTGATTAAACAAAGGAGGTAATATGCGGAAGTTACTACCCCTCGCCCTCTGCGTCTTCGTTCTCGCCCTGGCGCTGCCTGCGGCATCGCTTGTGGCAGAACAGGCCACCGACGCTCAGCAGGAATTGAAAGGCGAAACCACTGATGACTGCCCCCACGCAAAAAAACAGAGCTCCGACAGTAAAGACAAGTGGAAAAAGAAAAAATGGAAAAAGAAGAAGTGGAACCGCAAGGGTCACCATAAATTCTCCCCCCTACGCCGTTATATGAAGATGTCCCCGGCGCAAAAGATAGCCACGCCGATCGGCGCGGCGCTCGGCATCGCCTTACTCATCGCCCTGGCCAGCGGTATGCTGATACTGCTGAAAGCGGCTACACCTAAGTACGTTGACCGCTGCGCGAAGCAGATAACGGCCCATTTCACGCGCAGCCTGATCGCGGGTATCGTACTAGTAGGCATCCCTGTTGCCGTTGGCTTACTCGCCTGCGACAGTTGCGGCGGCAAGGGCAAGTGTGATCCCAGCGGCTTCTGCATCGGCCTGGTAGTAGTGCTGGTCGTGCTGGCACTCTGGCGCCTCTTCGCCGCCGCGGCACTCTCGCTGGTAATAGGCGAACGCGCCCTGGCGCTCAAAGGCAAGAAGTCCACAGATGGTGTGAAAAACATCATCGTAGGCACAACAATCCTCGGCCTTGCCTGCGCCATCCCCGTTGCGGGCTGGACAGCGCTGGCGGTGATCAGCGTAATGGAGGTAGGCGCGGCGGTAATGGCGACCAAGATGTAGACGCCAACGAAAAAAACAAATAGGCCGGCCCCAACGAGTCGGCCTTTTTGTTTTCCCAAGATTAACTTTAATGACCCCCAGCCCTCTTGGTTGACAATAAATTATAGCGTTG
>JAUXIB010000129.1 GCA_030621225.1 candidate division FCPU426 bacterium | reverse complement strand
GTCAAGCGTTTTTTTAATGCGAATTTGCTCCAGGAAGGATGAATACCGAATTACCCGCGAAATGCAATCTGAGGGTTGTCTTCAAGCCCACTCAAAATCTGAGTTGCGGAATTGCTGCCGTTGTTTAGCAAGCAAGGCGAGAGGGACAGGTCCCCTTGGGCCCTGTCCCTTGTTTATATCCCCCAGACACGCTTAGGGCCACCGATAAGTAACCTGCTTGAGCCGCTTGCCGCTTTTGGCGTCCGCCAACCGCAGGTAGGCGCCGTAGTTCGCCCCGGAGAACTTATTCCCCTTCAGCGTGCTGAAATGCAGCAGCAGTTGGTTCTCGCCTTTTGCCAGCTCAAGCAGCTTACCGCTTACCCGCTTGCCGTTCAGGTATACGGCTTGGATGTTCTCCTGGTCATAGATCATTTTCGCCTGGCAGCTTTTCTTGACCAGCAAGACGCTCTTCAACAAATAATGCGCCGCTTCTTTTGTCCGCTGTTCGCCACCCGCTACGATGATCTCGACATCCAGCCGCTGTTCCATATCCCCCGGCGTGTATTGCCACTGCTGCGGGCCGCCCTCGGCCGCCAGGCGCACCGCCACCGCGGCAGTCAATGGTCCGTGCTTGGCGAAGTTGCCCTGCGGATAACTTGCTCCCGGGGCCCGGCCCTTTAGAGAACAACTGGCGTAGACCCGGCGCCATTCTTCGCCCTGCCTGAAATCGACCTGTAGTTGGTAGTAGTTCTCCCCCGCGGTGTATTTGCCGTCATCCCGCGGCGGCTTCAATTTCAATTTATCAGTCACCTGACCGCCGGACTTTATCCCAGCCAGCCGCTTCCTGACCACGCCCGGCTGATAGGCCAGCGGTAAACGGTAACTCAAGCGTACGTTCTCCAGCGGCAGTTCTTCCTGGTTTTTCAGTACCGCCTCCAGCGTTCCCCCGGTCGCGGACAATTGCACGCTTACTCCCTGCTCCTCGGGCCCAGCACCCCCGCCATTGATACTGATACTTTGCGGCAGGCCCTTGCCGGCATCGTGTGCCAGGTTAAAAGCGTAATCGCCTCCCTGATTCGGCAGTGCCTCTATCCCGGCGCCGGCTTTGCTGGTGATCTTGACAACCTCCCCCGGCTTGATCCCCCGGAGCCGCAGGCTGAGTGGCACCGCGTCATTCAGGTCGAGCAGTTCGGGGCGGCGTATCTTCAGCTTCAATTGCTTGCCCGACACCTTGCTCTCAAGACTGGCGTTGTGAAACTGGTAGCGATAAGCCGCGTACTCATTCTGGTTGCAGTACCACCATTCCCGCTTGCCGCCGTACTTTTCCAGCTGTCGTTCGAATTTATCCCAGGCCGCGGGAGTTTCATACCACACGTGCATGCAAAAACTGATGTTCTTTATCTCCCCCAG
Source organism: candidate division FCPU426 bacterium (assembly GCA_030621225.1). Classification (GTDB taxonomy): domain Bacteria; phylum Oederibacteriota; class JAUXIB01; order JAUXIB01; family JAUXIB01; genus JAUXIB01. Next base: position 5,909 of record JAUXIB010000129.1, on the reverse strand, counting down.
CCGGTTGGCACGCAGGAATTCGCTGAATTCTTTGTCTATCGCCGCGCCGTCACCCGGCAACAGTGCGCTTTCCTGGAAGTTGTCGTCTATCTCCCGATTAAACCAGTTATTAGCAATATGATAATAGCCGGCGCGCCGCAGCGCCTCGCCGATATCCCGTTGCACCGCGTCTCCCTCCACCGCGTTGTTAAAGTCACAAAAGGCAAAAGCATAAGAGTTTATCGGGCTGTCCGTGTCACTCTCCCGGTCAGCCCGGATACCCATTACCTCCTCAAAAATACGGTTGCGATTCATCCGCGTCAAAAAAGGATGCAGTAGTGAGTGCCCGCCGATGCTGTTGCCTCCCGCCAGCAAACGCTTGCCCAGGGACGCGTATTCCTCTCCCGCCTCTTTGAAATGTCCGTAATCCTTGCCATAATAAAAATGTCCCTGGCTGCTATTGAGATAAAAGGTGCCCCGATAACCGTGCTGCTCGAGCACTTCGCGCATTTTCATATCGGTCAGCAGGTTGTCGTCCCAGCGCGAGGAGATCGCCCATTCTTTTCCCGCGTAAAGCGGCAGGATCTCACAGTGGGCCTGCTTGGCCAGTTGCTGGCTGGTAAATTCGATCACCAACTCCTGCGTGTAATACTCCATGTAGAAACTATCCATCTCTCCTCCTTGCGCCACAGCTGCGCATAACACTGACAACACCAGCAGCGTTCCGAGGAAACGCGGAGTACTTTGTATTGCGTATGCATTCGACTCGCTTGGCTCGCTCAGCACAGGTTGAGTATTGGGTATGCCTTCGACTCGCCCGGCTCGCTCAGCACAGGTTGCGTTGCTTCCCCAAGCCGCTTTTGAATTTTGCATTTTGAGTTTTGAATTACTCACCAATTCTCCGTCTCGCCCTTTCGCCTTGTCTCCGTTTCTGCCTCTTGCTTCTCGCCTCCCGGTCAGAACCTATCCGCCTGCCAAAGGTAGGCACAACCGCGGGGGAAAAGCGCTCGCAATGGAGCCATCGCCTTCGCCGGGATGCTGACCCCGCATCGGCCGGCAACTCCTGCCACACTGCTATAGCCCAACAATAACTGCGTCAGCAAGTTCTGGGGAATTGTCACCTGCATCGCGCCGCGCGCGCCATCTACGATATTCACCTGCCCATATCGGGCCTCCAGCGTAACGTCACCGATGTCGGTATGGATTCCCAGCACGAATGCCGCCTGGCCTAAAGCAGAATCTTTCAGACGCCGAGAAAATTCCCCGGCGCATTTATTAAGCGTCTTTTTTAGGATAATTATCTTGGCCATTCCTTCGGCGCTCCTGAAAAATGTCAACTGCTGGACCGCACCGTAACGCTGCAGGTATTCGGCATAAAGATGATCCAACGGCAGGTGAAACACCAAGTTTTTCTCCCGCCGTTTCGCCGCCAGCCGGGCAAGCTGATCAGTCAACGTGGAAAACACCTCCGGATCACGGTACCCTATCTCGGTAACCTTGAACCCCCCTCCCTGCTTTTTTTTATCCTTCTTGTCATAGGCCGCGTAGCCGAGCAATCTGCCAGACCCGTCCGTCACCACAAAAGCCTCTGCTTTGATATCCCAATAAGACCCCAAACTAAACGGCCGCCACTTATTCAACGAAGGACGCGCCAGCGAAGTACTGCGGCCGCGGTTGTTCTCCGCATATATAGACAAAACTGTTCGGCCGTGTGCCTGCTTGTTAAAAGCGACCACTTTCTGTCCCTTGGTCCTGTTCCGTTCACCGGCTCTGTCTTGCGTTACCGTCAAACGCGGTTCCGGCATGACACTGGCAAACCCCCATTTATCATAATAATCAGAGATACCGAAAAGCAGAGACATATCATATCCCTGCTCGCGCATAGCTTTCACCGCTCTTTCCAAACAAAGGCGGGAATATCCCCGCTTACGATGCGACTTCAATGTCCCCACCCCGCCGATGCCGCCCACACGTACCAGGGCGGAACCAATTCGCATCTTCAGATCATTGATCAACAACCAGCTTACTACCTTGCCGTTCAAGATCATCTGTACTCTGCTGCCGTCGGGAACTTTTACCACCTGCATTTCGGCGCCTGAACCGATTTTTTCTTTTTCTATTGTGCTCATGCTTCACCTTAAATTATTTGCGGCTTCCGCGCAAGGTAGTGCCCTTACAGGCAATCCACGTCCGATGCTGGTGTCTAAAAAAAAGACGTAGTGTCGTCGTGGTGAAAAATAATCTTTTCAGCTTTTATAATGCTCCACCGGCAAACCGCGCAGCACCTCCGCTGCTTGCTCCGGCGTAATATCCCGCTGTGCTTCTCCTAATAATTCAAAGCCGACCATGAATTTACGTATCGTCGCCGAACGCAACAGCGGTGGATAATAATGAAGGTGCAGATGTAATGGTCCACCATCCTGCGCAGACAACCCCACTCCTAGCTGGTGAAAACCCATACTATACGGAAACGACATCTTGAACAAATTGTCATATTTCACGGTGTTAAGCTTGATTATCGCCGCAAGCGCTACTCTTTCTTCCTCCGTCAATTCCGTGAGATCAGAGACATGCCGTCGCGGGATTATCAAAGTCTCATAAGGCCAACACGCCCAGAAAGGCACCAGCGAAACAAAACGCTCGTTCTGAGCGACCAGCCGTTCCCCTTTTTGCAACTCAACCTCTAAATAGTCGCAAAGTAAACAACATTTCTTTTCCTGCCTATATCGACCAAAAGATTCTACCTCCTGCTCCATTCCCCGAGGCAGCGATTCGGTAGCCCAAATTTGTCCGTGCGGATGTGGATTGGAGCAGCCCATGGCCCGACCGCGGTTTTCAAAAACGATCACCGCGTTTATCTCCGGCCTGGCCATCAGTTCCCGGTATTGCTTCGTCCATTCTTCGATCACTTTAGTTATATCTCGCTCGTCCATCTCAGCAATGGTCAGATCATGCCGCGGCGAGAAGCAAACCACGCGGCAGATTCCCTTTTCCGCTTTGGCCACCAGCACCCCCCCATCGGCCAACACCCCGGAGGGAATATCAGATAAAAGCGCCGCAAAGTCGTTATCAAAAACAAACGTGTCCTGATAGTCCGGGTTTTTTATTCCCTTAGCGCGCTCGTTACCCGGGCATAAGTAGCAATTTATGTCATGGGCTGGTATGTTTTTTACTGGTTGGTCTTCCTCTTGCCCTTGCCAGGGCCGTTCGTTACGCTGCGGCGAAACAAGGATCCATTCGCCGGTAAGCAAATTCCTGCGACGATGAGGGTATTTATTTAAAGCTATAATATCCATAGTTTACTCTCCGAGCAAAAGTGTAGCACGAGGGGAACAGTCGGACAATCATATTTCTATTTCGATACTCGTGGCTCGATACTCGGATCTCGCAAACCGTTTCCTGTATCCCGTATACCGTATCCCGTCTACCGCACTTCAGCATTCAAAACTCATAATTCAGAATTCCTTATGCTGCCTATTAAGACAGCGCTGACGAATGGATATTTTTCTCACCTATAATTCCTGATATCCGCCGGGCCAAGAGGGCTTGCTAAGCGGATTTTGCTTGTAGCTTCGAAAAGAGATTCTTCTCAAGCCTTTTTTTGCTTGACAATCTTGATATTATATAGTAGCATAGTATCAAGACAAGAAAGGAGAAAGACATGGATTTAAGCCGCTGCCGACAAAAGTTGAAGGAGGTTACCGTTGCTGGAACAAGATTGCTGCCCGCCTTTATGAGCCGCAGACCCTTGGTCAAAGGGGGTGTTTATCAAGCCAAGACCAAATGCGGCAAGAAGGGCTGTAAGTGTGAGCGGGAGGGGCAGTTACATCTTGTCTGGCGCTTTTACAGCACTGCGAGGGGGAGACCAACCATAAGAACCCTTAAGAAGAAGGATGTTTTAAAATACAAAAGTTTCACCGAGAGCTATCAAAGGTTTCGACGAGCTAGAGCCCGCCTGGTAAAGATCCATCGCGAACAAATGGAATTAGTGAATCGTTTAGAGGAAGGAATGACAAAGAAGAAGCTATAGCAAAAAACAGGGAAAACAAATGGCCAAGAAAAAGCAGATGTACAAAGAGACGATAGCGGGGGAAATGACCGAGGTTCTACTGAAAACCGTTCACCATTTTTTTGGTTCCCCGGGCGAACTTTTAAGGGATGTTCGTGATCCCCGCAATCCCAAGATGATTAAATACCCTTTTGCTAGTCTGTTTTGGACTGCGGTACTGCTGTTTCTGACCAAGCTGGGAGCGCGCCGGCAGATAAACTATGAGTTTCAGACTAAACCCTTTGCCCATAATCTTGATCTGCTGGCCGGGAGCAAGGTGGGAGAGGTTTGTCACGATGGAACGTTGAATTACCTGCTTAAGCACTTGTTTCCAGAAGAGCTGATTAAGATAAGGACGAGGATGATGCGGCGGCTGCTTCGTAACAAGTGCCTGGCCTGGGGAAGATTGTTCGGGCTTTATCATCTGGTAGCGATAGACGGTACGGGACACCTGATGTTCAAGGAACGCCATTGTGCGCATTGTTTGACCCAGAAGGTGAATGGTAAGGTGATCTATTATTACCACCGGGTTTTGGACGCGAAGCTGATTCTGCCTAATGGTATGGCCTTGTCCTTGGCTACCCAGTTTATCGAGAATCCGGAAGAGGGAGTTGGCAAACAGGACTGTGAGTTGAAAGCTTTCTATCGTCTTTCAGCCGCGCTCAAGAAAGATTTCCCTCAGCTAAGGATTTGTTTGACAATGGATGGTCTCTACGCGGCCAAGCCGGTTTTTGGCATCTGCAGGGATCACCGCTGGCGCTTCATTATTACCTTCAAGGAAGGTTCCATGCCGGATACTTATGGGGAGTACGAAAAGTTGAAGATGCTCTGTCCTGAGAACACAGCAGAGCGCTTGCGCAAAGGAGTGCGTCAGCGATATGCATGGGTAACCGACATTGACTACCAAGGCCATTGCTTGAGCGTCTTGGAATGCGCGGAGACAAAGCCGCGCGAGGAACAGAAGAAGTTCGTTTGGCTCACAAACTTTGAAGTTACCGGGGATAACTATCTGGTCATTGGCAAAGGAGGGAGGTTAAGATGGAAGATTGAAAACGAAGGCTACAACACACAGAAAAATGGAGGGTACAACCTGGAACACATCTACAGCATAGACGAACGGGCGATCAAGAACTTTTATCTCCTCTTGCAGATAGCCCACCTCATCAACCAGCTAGTTGAAAAAGGGAGTCTGCTCAAGAGGGATATCCGCTTATTCTTCGGCTCGATCAGAAACATTGCCAGACGTCTCTTGGAAAGCCTAAGAACGGTTGCGATCAATGCCGAAGAGTTGGAGAAGAAACTTTCGCTTCCCTTCCAGGTCCGTTTCGACACCTCTTGAATTGACCGCGTGTTCTGGGCGTACCCTCCACCCGCAAGTATATCAGAAACCATAGGGATTTTTCGTCCCAAATTTTCTTTCCTCCAAATTACCGCTTGGGCCACCTTTTTTCCCGAAAAGTGTGAATCGATTCTTCACGGCTGAAGAGGGGGGATCTGTGGATCATCTTCGGCGGCATTGTAGTATAATCTTCCCATGCATGAATCACCTAATATGGTATATGCTGACCGGAACGGCCGGGTGTTTGATCATCCTACGCTGAAGATGGTTTTGCGCAGCGGCAATGTGCTTCGTGCGCCGCGCCGCGGCGAGCTTATTCCACTGCCATCGGGGAGTCAATTGATGGCGTTGCCGGGCAGAAGTGCTTTGGGGTTTGCCGGTAACGAGATCAAACTCGAGCGGGGAAGCCAGGCGGTGGCGGCTTTTATGGCGCCTGCTTACACCCAGCTGGGGTTGACAGCCTGGGAGAGAGAGCAGGGGGCGAGCCGTTTGCCTCTTTACGCGTATACAGCGGTGGGTTGGGCTAAGGGTCGTTTTTATGTA
>JAUXIB010000022.1 GCA_030621225.1 candidate division FCPU426 bacterium | reverse complement strand
GATTCCGTGGCAGCGATTACCAAGCTTGGGTTACAGGATGACGTAACCCACATTTGTACCGGCGGCGGGGCTTCGCTGGAATTTTTGGAGGGGAAGAAGTTACCGGGGGTGGAGGCGTTAACTGACAAACGATAAGCGCGGATTACGCGGAAACGGGCTTTGCCCGTCCGCGGATTTCGCGGATAACATGTCAGCGTAATCAGCGCGGTAATCTGCGCGATCAGCGATAGGAGAAAAATGTTACGACGACCATTAATAGCCGGTAATTGGAAAATGTATAAAAACCGTGATGAGGCTGTCGCACTCGCTGGGGCGCTCAAAGAGGGTATGACCGCTAAGGGAGAGGCGCCTGCTGACGCGTTGGTTTGTCCGCCCTATCCCTGTCTGCAGTCGGTAGGGGACGCTTTGCAGGGGAGTCCCGTTGAGCTTGGCGCGCAGAACCTTTATTATCAGCCGGAGGGCGCGTTCACCGGAGAAGTTACCGCGGAGATGCTGCTCTCGGTAGGTTGCAGCCATGTTATTATCGGTCACTCCGAAAGGCGGCAGTATTTTGCTGAGGACGATGAAACAGTAAACAAAAAGGTTAAAAGGGCGTTGCAGGCCGGCCTCGTTCCCGTGATCTGTGTGGGGGAAGTGCTGGATGAGCGGGATAAGGGAATTACGGAACAGGTGGTTGAGAGACAGCTTAGCGGCGGCGTTCAAGGTCTGGCGGCGGCGGAGTTAGCCAAGCTGGTTGTCGCCTATGAGCCTGTTTGGGCGATCGGCACCGGGCGTACGGCGACCCCGGAGCAGGCCCAGGAGGTGCACGCCTTTTTGCGCGTCAAGCTGGCCGGGCTGTATGACCAGGAACTGGCTGATAAGACGAGAATACTTTACGGCGGCAGCGTCAAACCTGAGAATGTCGCCGGTTTGATGGAGTGTCCGGATGTGGATGGTGGTCTGGTGGGTGGCGCCAGCCTTAAAGCGGATGATTTTCTAAAATTAATTTATTACAAAGGGTGAATAATGTTCACTGTCTTAATCGCGTTTCATATTATCATATGTCTCACCTTAGTAGTTGTCGTTCTGCTGCAATCGGGAAAAGGAGCGGGGATGGGGGCAGCTTTTGGCGGCGGCGGCGGGCAGGCGCTTTTTAGTAGTATGGGTCGCAAGGACTTCATGGCTCGGCTTACCACAACGTTGGCCATTGTTTTTATGGTCAGTTCCTTGGTTTTGGCCATTCTTTCCGCGAGCAAGAATAAGAGCAGCCCCCTGGTCAAGCAGATAGAGCAGACGACTGCTGCTGCTGAGAAGGCCCGGGATGCCGCGCCGGCTGGTGAGTAAACACGATTTTTTTTACCACGACGACACGACGTTAACGTCTTTTTTTGGTTAATCCTTAGATTTACTTCGCTCCCTAACGTCGCTTGTCTCACCGTCTTGTCGCGCCGTAGCCCCTGCGTCTGCTTGTCAGCAGACAAGCGCAGGGGCGAAGGAGGAAGCCTTTATCGAAGGCGAATAATGAAAGCGTTTTATGAAGCAAAAAAAGCAACCTCCGAAAGTTTTTCCTCTGTGGCTCTGTGGTGAAAAGACGTTAGTTAAAATTTTTTAGTAGGTTTCAATTCACAAGTAGCCCATGAGAATAATTGCTGCGATAAGCTCTGGCATACTTCTTGCCGCTTCTTTCCCCAGTATCATCAGTCCTTCTTTTCATCATTACGGCGGCTATTTGGTTTGGGTTGCGCTGGTACCGCTGCTCCTGGCTGACCGAGAGTTGGACGGCAGGCGTAGCTTTCTCCTTGGATATCTGCAGGGCCTTGTCTTTTATATGTTACTTCTTTACTGGATCGGTGAAATAACCGAGATGACGCTGGCGGCTCGTTATGGCGCGTACGCGGCGCTGGTGCTTTATCTGTCGATATATCACGGGCTTTTCAATATGTTACGTCACCGCTTGGAAGAGGCCGCGGGGCTGGGGTTGCTTCTCTTGCCTGTGCTCTGGACGGCGTTGGAGTATTTGCGCGGTTTTTTCTTGAGCGGTTTTCCCTGGGGAACGCTGGGATACGCGCCCTATCATTTCAAAGGATTACTCAAGCTTGCTTCTCTTGGCGGAGTATACACGCTTTCTTTTTTAGTTGTGGCCGGCAATGTATTGGTTTATTCTCTGTTCACTTTGCGCGGGAAAGGAGCCTGGCGACGCCCCTTGTCGCTAGCACTGCTGTTTGTCGGTTTTATCTTTGTTGCCGGACGGCTGCCCGATGCCTTGATGGACCAGAGGCGTCCGGTACGTCTGGCCCTTTTGCAGGGGAACGTCAACCAGAGCCAGAAATGGAGCCCGCATTTTAAGAACGAGAACTTTGTGCTTTATGGCGAGCTGCAAAAGTCAGCGCGTGGCGCGGACCTGATCGTCTGGCCGGAGTCGGGAGCTACCTGTTACTTTAGTCGTGAGCCTTACTATGCCGAGCGGGTAAAGCAGATGGTCAATGTTTCGGGGAGCTGGACGGTTATAGGAGCGCCTCGTTTTCAGCAGGGAAAGGGCAAACTGCTCAATCATAATGCCGCCTTACTCTTTGCTCCACATCGTGGCATAGTGGACGAATATTACAAAATGCATTTGGTGCCATTTGGCGAGTATGTTCCGCTGAGTAAATTCCTGCCGTTTGGCAAGGTTGTAGAGGATTTGGGCGCCGGCGATTTCACGCCTGGGGAGGAGGTTGCGGTTATGAAAACGTCGCGGGCCAGATTTAGCACTACTATTTGCTACGAAGTGATCTTCCCAAGATTGGTGCGGCGTTTTGTCAAGGGTGGGGCGGAGTTTATAGTCAATATTACTAATGATGGATGGTATGGCCGTTCCGCTATGTCTTACCAACACGCGATGTTTTGTGTATTGCGCGCGGTGGAAAACGGCGTCTATCTGGCCCGCTGCGCCAATTCGGGCATAAGCTGTATAATCTCACCGCGCGGCGAGATCCTGGCGCCCAGTGGCCTCTTTGAACGTAAAGTCGTGCGCGGCACAGTTTACCCCCGCAAACGGCTGACTTTTTATTCGCGGTTTGGTGATATTTTTGCCTGGTTGATGCTGCTGATCAGCGGTGGTTTTGTTTGGCTTAGTTATCGCAAGCAGTAGTTCGGAGTTCGTGGTCGGACGTTGGACGAAAGCGTAGATACCAGACCCGAGTATCGAGCCCTTCGACAAAGCTCAGGGCAGGCTACGAGCTACTAGCTACGAACAGAAGCGTTAAAATGAAAAATAAAATATTACGTATAAATTTGGTTTGCTTGCTCGGCCTGCTTAGCTTTGCGCCGTTTTTATCGGCGGCGGCGCGGTTGATCGAGGATTCCTGGTACGAGGTATACCTGCGCGGGGTTAAGGAAGGATTTCTGCATCGTAAAGTTACCGATGTGGTCCAGGGCGAGAAAAAAATACGCTTGATCGAACTGACCGCTGAGCTTGAAGCCAAGGTGCTTTTTAATAACAGTTTTAACCTTGTTTCCGAGGAGAAGGCGGCCATAGACGAGGACGGTATTTACCAGTACCACGGGATTTTTAAGTATGGGCGGGTAACCCTGGAGATCAGCGGTCAGCGCCAGGGGGACGTTTTTCGTATCGAGGAGAAACAGGAGAACAAGCCGGTTCGTGTTTATAAGGTTAAACGGGATAAATATGATATCTCTTCTATTGAACTGGGCGCGGGACGGCTGGTTCGCCAGGGAGAGGAAAAGACGTTGCGGGTGTTGAGCTTTTACTCGCTTAATATCACCGAGGAGATTCTTAAGTGGGATAAAGATAAGGAACAGAAGATAGATGGCGCGGAGACGCTCTGCAAGGTAGTCAGGTTTTGGGTTCATGGGGCAGACGGCAAACGTTATTACGCGAAAGATAATGAAAAACTAATGGTTCGCGAAGCAGGGAAGTCAAAAGATGGAAAATATTACTTGCAGCTCAGTACTGAGGAACAGGCCAAGAGTTGGTCGAAGGGAAATCCGTATCAGTAGTTGGTTGCAGGTTTAGAAGCCGTGTACCGTGCCGCTGTGTGGTTCTGGTTCACGGCTGCTAAACTTTCCTTGATCTTTCTTTGATGAAAAACCCCATCTCTTCCAATGGCAACCCAAACAGTCGCTTTGTGTAGAGCATGTGGCAACCACCGCAGAGACCGCTCTTTTCGGCTTGTTTTTCTCCCGTGATGAGCATAGCGCGCAACTCGGCAAGTCTTTTTCCCCGCCATGCTTCCTCCAGGCTGATTCTCGTTGCGTCTCCGATCACGTACTTGCCCGTGCAGTCTATGCAGCAGGGCACGATCTCGCCGCAGGCGAGGACGGCAAGCGAGAACCAGGGGCGAAAACAGTGCTTGTATGCTTGCTTTTCTGTTGTCGACGGTTTGCGGTGTGTTTGGCCTGCCCAGTCGTGTGGTTTGATGCGGTGTAATCGGTCTAACGGCAGATCCTTGAAACGTGCTTTGAATTCCGCTACCAGTTCGTCTGGATAATCGTTCTCGTTGAAGAGCAGTGATTGGATGATGGTAAAAGGACGCGTGGCCTTCATTTCTTTCTTCAGCTCGAGCAAGGAGACGACGTTGGCTATCACTCTGTCGAAGTCGACGGGCGGCTTGTAGCGATGAGCTGTCTTGGCGTCATAGCCATCCAGCGAGAATGAAAGGTAGTCGAGCTTTTGCTCCAGCAGGCCCTGGGCCAAGTTGGTATCGAGCAGGGCGCCGTTGGTGTGGATCATTGCCCTAAGGCCCTTTTTTTTGAGGTATCCCACCATTTCCAGGATGTCGGGATGCATCAGCGGCTCTCCCGCCACGAAGAGGTGCACGTCGCGCGCGAAACCGGATGCTTCATCCGCTAGCTTCCTGAACAGCCCCATTTCCATGTGCACGCGCTTCCTGTCCGGCAGGTCCTTGCTGGGGCAACCCGGGCACATCAAGTTGCAGTGGCTGGTAGGCTCAATCAGCAGGCGGGTGGGCAGGAAGCGGGGGCGGGTACGCTTTAGCGTATATTCGGTGTAGTTGGCGAGTAGTCTCATTGCATAACTTAGGCTATTCATGGTTGTCGCCAGCCGCTAGTCTCTGGTCGCTTATGCCCCAGGGTGAAATCTGTCCTACTCTGCTAAAGCTACGTAGGACTGAATCCTTCGTAGCCCCCATTCCTGTCTTCCGACAGGAAGACAGGGGGGCGAAGTAGGGTGTAATCTGTGGATCACCTTTTGGTGATAGGATGCTTAATAACTCCAATCCCCAGCCCAATCTCTATCGAGTATTTTTTGAAACAACTCATTATCACTAAATCGCTCACCCGCCGAAGTTTCTGTGCTTTACGCCTGAGGCGCATGGTCTCGGGCAGATTGGTCAGGTTCCAGCCGTAGGCCTTGATCACGCCCCAAGCCTCCCCGGGGCGCGCGGTGAGCAGTGCGTAGGCGATGTGAAGCAGCTTGAGCACTAGCAGGCAGGGCAGGATGAAGAGCAGCGTGACGAGGGAGTAATTCTTTAGCAGGGTGCAGACGCGGTTTTTCTCCCAGGTGAACATGTTGCTGCCCCGCGTTTCCTGTGACATCGTCGCCATATGGCGGTGGTAGGCGATAGACGAGGGGATGTATTTGACGGCGTACCCAAGTAGGCGGCAGCGCCAGGCGTAGTCGACGTCCTCGTGGTATATGAAGTAGCGTCCGTCGAATCCCCCCACCTTGCGAAAAAGAGACTTGCGCCAGAGCACGGCGGCGGCACACCCGTAGGGGATGTAGGGATCCGCATCGTGTTGCCCCTTGTCTGGCTGATTGATGCCGCGGTTAAAAGCGAGGCCGAAGATATCGCAGACCATGCCTGCTCCCCCCAGCACGCCTTTTTGATAGAAATCATAGAGTTTTGGCACTACCATCGCCAGGCGTTTTTCTCCCTCTAGTGCCTGTACGAGTGGAGTGAGGAATCCAGGTGTGACTTTGATGTCGTTGTTCAGCACGAGTACAAGCTCGTGTTTGGCGCGCGGTATGGCGCGGTTATAGGCTTCGGCAAAGCCGAGGTTGCTTTCGTTTTCAATGATGCGTATACGGCGCGAGCGCTGCTTCAAGTATTGCGCTGAGCCGTCGAGCGAAGCGTTATCGACGACGATCAGTTCGATAGAGCCGGGATAGCTTAGCTTTTCTACCGAGGGCAGGCAGTTCCTCAGGTGCTTGAGACCGTTGTAATTCAGCACGATTATTGTTACCGGGGGATATCTCATGGTCTTGCTCTATGGATCTTATGAATCATTCTTTTATCTTGCCGAAGCGCAGCTTGCGTTTTAGTGCTGAGTATATGCCGGCGAATCCTCTTTGCTTGAGAAAGTATTTTATCACCAAGAGAAGTGACTTTCGTGGATTATTTAACGCCCAGGTGGTGTAACCGTATGACAGGGCGTCTTCTATCTGTTCGCCGCTAAGCCCGGGATAGGATAATGGCGAAAAGCAGGCCCCGTCGAAGCGGTGCCAGTCGTTGCTTTGTAGCCAGCCTTCCTTTTGCGCCAGTTTATAGAAGGGGGTTCCCGGCAGGGGCGTGGCGATGGCGAACTGTACGCTGTCCGTGGGCAAATCCGCCGCGAAACGCACGGTGCGCTTGATGCTTTCGATGCTGTCGCCGGGCAGGCCCAGCAGATAGGTGGCGTGGGATTTTAGGCCTATTTGTTGCATCCACTCTACGGCGCGGCGTGTTTGCGCGAGATCAAGTCGTTTTCCGGCCCGTTTGAGAATGACTGGGTCGGCGTTTTCGACACCGAATTTTATGCCGGCGCAACCGGCCTCGCGCATAGTCTCGAGCATCTCCCGGTCTGTGCCGTACATCACGTCGCCCATGCAGGCCCAGGGAAGGTTCACCTGCCTTTTGATGATCAGGCGGCAGAGGGACATCACGTGGTGCTTGTTGATGGTAAAGCTCATGTCGTCAAAATAGAAGGAACGCGGGGTGTATTTTTGTTTGAGGTAGAGTATTTCGTCTACTACCCTGGCGGCGGTGCGCAGGCGCACGCGCGGCGAGTTGTAGATGGCCCAGCGCTCCAGGCAGAAGATGCAGCTCGAAGGACAGCCACGGCTGCTGATCAATTGCAGACAGGGATTACGCGTGGCGAAACGTTCGCGGTAGTTTTCAATTGGCACATCGTCGCGCTCGGGCAAGGGCAGGGAGTCCAGATTTGCTATCAGGGGTGCGGCGCGGTTGCGCGTAATTTTTTTATTGTATCTCCAGGCGAGGCCGGGGATTGTATCAGGACTGCCACCGTGCGTCAAGGCCCCGGCAAGCCGGGCGGCGGTGTTCTCGTATTCGCCGAAGAGCGCGAAATCGAGTTCCGGGTGCTGTTCCAGCAGGCGCTTTGGGCCGTATCCCGAGGGATGCGGCCCGCAGGCGGCGAGGAGGCATTCGTTTTGTCGCTTGGCTTTTAGCAGCAGGGGCATATCATCATCGATGCTTACAGTGTGGGACTCGAAGAGCAGAAGGGTGGGCCTGAAGTCTCTGACCCTGGCGAGGAAGGCATCGCGATCCAGTCCTTCCGCTACGCAATCAAGCAGGCGTGCCTCGGCGTGGGTGTCGCGCTTGATCAGGGCTGTGGCGTATCCCAGCCAGAAAGGGTAAAAGAGGGAAGTGATCTCGCCTTTGGTGGCGGCCGAGAAAGCCCAGCGCGAACCGGCCTTGAGATAGTGACGAGTCCCCTTGTAGTTGCTGTAGGACGGGGGGTTGACGAGTAATATACGCATATTGGATCATTATATCAGATTGAGGGGGGAAGCTGAAGCCGGAAATGGGCAAACGCAGGAGCTACGAAGGTCAGAGAACTACGGCGAGCCAGGTCAAGACACAAAAAACGACTTTGAATCCACAGATTTCACAGATTACACAGATTGTTCTTTAGATAACGGCAAGGGGGATTCTTCGCTAGCAGGGGAGCATTCCTTGGTTTTGATGGTTTGAGGTTAGGGTTGGACATAAAAATTACACGGATGATAAGGCACTAAGAACGTCTTTGAATCCACAGATTTCACAGATTACACAAATTACTTTTTGGAAAAGTCTAACGACGTATGGCCAAGTAAGCGAAAATCGGTGTAATTAGACTTTTCAGTAAGCGGGTTTGCGTATTTTTTATGGATGAGCTGTTAAAGAGGCCCAATCCAGAAGCTTCAAAGAGGGTAATCTGTGAAATCTGTGGATGAGCCGTTAAAGAGGCTTGATCCAGAAGCTCCAAAGAAGGGAATCTGTGGATCATCTTTGGTGGTAAAAGACTTTCGTTTTTTTGAAAGGGGGTCACGATATCTGTTCCGTTTCCTGAAGTCGAAAAAGTTGGGCTTTCGGCTTTCGACTTCAGATGGTATAATCCTTGGCATGTCAGAAGAGAGCATAGCCAGCTACCGCTCCTGGCCGCGCTTGCGCAGGCTTGATTGGCGTTCGACTCTCGCCGACATACTGCTTATTTCTATTGCTATCTTCCTCGTTGGGCAGGGATATCTCCGACCTGGTATCCCCCTTTCGGACGATCTGCACGGCAGTCAGATGATGGATGCTTTCTTCCAGCGCAAGGCTCTTTTCCAGGAAGGAATGTTGAGCAGTTGGGACTACAGCGGCGGTACGCCGATGGGCTTTTTTCACCCCCTTCCAGTTTCTTATCTGACCATTACTTTTTTTCATCTCTTTCTCGGACTTTTTGCCGCCACGCGCATTGCGGTGCTCTTCCTGCTGGTTATTTCCGCATCGGGGATGTATGTTTTTCTACGCAGTCTGAGCGGTTCGCGCCTGGCGGCGGTTGTTGGCGGCTTATTCTACGTCTGGGCCCGTCCGAATATCATTGAGCATATAGCCGCTGGACACATAGATATGACCTGCGTGCTGGCCATATTTCCGTTTTTCTTTTTCCTCTTGGAGAGAAGCCTGCAACGAAAATCCAAGCGTCTCGCTGTTTTCAACGGGATACTCTTCGCTTTGATGTTTGCCTCCGATTTGCAGATTTTTATTTTTGTGAATTTGATTATGGCTGTTTATATAATTTTTCGCAGCTTTATTCTCCGGCGCGCTTCTTTGGCTGACACCATTAGGCAGCACGGCATAATATATTTACTGACTTGGGGCGTCGGCACGTTGCTCTGTGCCTATACCTTGCTGACGATAGTTGGTTATAAGCCGTACTATGCTTTCCATGGTTATTCCGGGCACTGGAAGCATATATTTTCCGTGGGGCTAGGACCTGCGCTGGGGCTTTGGTCCCGGGTTTGGCAATATTTGATCGTTGCGCCGCAGAGTATCCAGGGCCTTGAAGGGATCAATCTGCTTTATGGTTGGCATTTATTGTTTATTGTCCCGGCGTTGTTGTTTTACCGGCGCGCCCCCGTCCTTTTTGCGGCGAGTTTATATGTGGTTTCCCTGTTTTTGGTAATGGGGGTGAATACCCCTTTGCTGCCGCTACTTTACAAGCTGCCTGTTTTTAAATATTTTCGAGTGCCGATCAGGTTCTATTTTTTGACGGTTTTTGCCCTGTCTATTCTTCTGGCTTTGAGCTGTGCCGCTCTGCCCCGTTTGTTTCGCGGGGTATTGTCGCGGCGAGTCGCCGCGCTACTTCTGTCTGCCGCCGCTCTGCTTCTGACCCTGGGTGTTGGTAATCCTCCCTATGTTTGGGAGATGTTCCGCACCTATCGTCCGCCGAGTATGGGGATGGACCTGCGGATTTATGATTACCTTAATTCTCAAAACGATAGTTACGGGATCGAAAGCTTGCCTTTTATGACTACTGGTTCCGATCGAGATGCAAAGACAGCAGCTTATTACCATGGGCGTCGCAGCTATAATGGCAGCCATTGGCACATGGACAGCCGGGAAGTGGGCGCCTTGAAGGAATTTGTTAATTATGGGCTGGAATCAGAACGTCTGCCAACCTTGCTCGGCGTTTTCAATGTGGGTTACCTTTACGCTTGGGGTCGGGAATGGAGCGGAGCTTTTCATAAACTGGCGAACCTAGAGCTGGTTTCGTTGCCGGGGGGAGCAAGCAAGGAGTTGTTTTACAATCGTCGTGTCTTACCCTTTGTCCGCACTGTGGGTAATTGTGTCCTCCTGCCCGGCGAGGAGGGGCATTTGTTGGCGGAAGATATTTTCAACAGCGCTGCTTTTGATCCGGCCAAGACGGTGTTAAAGTACGCGCCGGCGGCCGGGGAGCTGGGGTCATATGATATGGCGCTGGTGGGCCGGCGGCAGCTTGTTTTCGGATATGATAATGCTGTATACATGCCCCATCTGCGTACTTGGCGGGATGACCTGATCGCGGAGGATTCTACGTTTGAGCGCCGTGGCGAAGGTGCGGTTTTCAAGACGGTGGGTAGATCCGGGAGTCATAATAGCTGGACGCTGCAATTGGACGGCTTAGAGCTCGCGGGGGAATGCCAGATATATTTTAGCGCCAGCGGGTCGGCTAACGCTGGCTTAGGTGTTAGCTTTAGCGTTGACGGGGTGGAAAAAACAGTTCCGAGCCGGATCGCGGTAAATCGTATTTCCACAGAACTTGTTACCTATAAGATAGACCTGACGGAATTGGTGAAAGCTTACGCCGGGCGTTTGACCTTGCGGGCGCTGCAGTTGGTATTGGTTGCTACGGATGAAAAGCCGGCGGAGCTGTATCTTGAGGATATAGGCCTTATCGGCCCCGGCTGGTCGCGCTCGTTGCGTTCGAGTTTGCGGGGGCGCGGGCCGGAATTTGACGCGCGTTATGTCGCGCGGGCGGCTCCGCAGATCAAAGAGCTGGAAGAACATCGCTACACCGGGCGCTATAAGGTGGAGGTGGAATGCCCGGAGGATATCGGTTACCTGGTGATCGCCGAACCCTGGTATCCAAGCTGGCAGGTAAAAATAGACGGCAAACGGGTCCAGCCGTTTCGCGCTTATACCGCTCTCTTGGGGATAGAGCTGAAGGGAGCGGGCGCGCATACGGTAGAAGTCTGGCACGGGACGATCCCCTGGCAGTTGGCTGGCGCGCTGATCAGTTTATTGACGCTTTTGGCTGTGATCGGGTATCTGCTGTGGCCGGTGGTGCGCAGACGAAAAAGTCGTTTAACCACAGAGCCACAGGGTTCACGGAGAACCCCCTTTGGATAACGGCTAAAGACGGGGAGCCACAGAGGTCACAGAGGTCACAGAGAAACGTCTTTTTTTGGATAACACCAACAACGACCAAAACCTTTCTCACCACGACGACACGACGTTCTTTTTTCAAAACCGGCATCGCACTGCAGCAGTTCGCCCTATGGGCACTCCAATATTAAATAAAGTATAGCCGAAGTCTTTTCTACCACTTTACGTCGTTATCCAAAAAAGCCGTTAGCGTCGTGTCGTCGTGGTTAAATGATTTTTTCGCTTTATTGAGCTTCGTCTTGTTGCGGCAGGACTTCCTTCTTCCTTATCAAACATAGAAAGAACCCGTGCATCTCTGAGGTAGGGAGAACCCGCCGGGCATGGAGCAAGCTCTCCGCGAACTTTTCCCGTCCATATTCGCGTAGCGCGGGGGAGAAGTTGGGCAGTTCTGTACCTAGCGGCAATACTTCTGTGTGACGGGGGAACTGCTCCAGGAGATTGGATACCGTCCGCTCGTTTTCTTCCGGGCCGTAGGTGCAGGTGCAATAGAGTAATAACCCTCCCGGCTTCAGGGAGCGAAGCCCGGATATCAAGAGTTTTGTTTGCAGGCGAGCCATGGCCAGTATGTGTTTTTCGCGCCAGCGTTTGAAGGAACGCGGATAGATGGTATTGAAAAGGGCTTCGTTGGTGCATGGCGCGTCTACCAGTACCCGGTCAAAGTAGTCTGGTTTTTCGATCCAGGTATATTTCCCATCGGCGAATTGGGCGGTGGCGATTTTGATTCCCTGGCGCTGGAGGTTAGCCTGGAGTTTATCGTAGCGGATCTGGAACTTTTCTATGGCTAGTATTTCTCCCTCGTTTTTCATCATTGCGGCTATTTGAGTGGTTTTGCTTCCCGGGGCAGCGCATAGGTCCAGGATTTTTTCCCCTGGTGCGGGGTTTAGGATCAGTGCGGGCAGCATACTGGACAAGCTTTGCAGATATATTAATCCGTTCTCAAAAAATTCACTGTTGATCAGAGACTTAGTTTGGCGGCGTTCTTTAAGGATACAGCCATTTTTGTGCCAATTTAGCTGTTTGTAGTCAAACCCCGCCTTGCGCAACTCAGGCGCGAGCTTTGTCGGACTGGTTTTCAGAGAGTTTATGCGAAAGGTTGTCGGTTTTAGATGGGTGAAGGTGTCGAGCAGTTGGGGAGCTTTTGTGGCAGGGAAGATAAGACCGAGCCGGGAAAGGAACGCGTCTGGTAATTTTTTAAGATTAGGGTTCAATACATCCTCCACCGCCCCATTTGAGGTAAAGTTTATACCCTATTCCTAGCTTGTCAAGGGGGGGGTGTTCTTTAATCCAGCCCCCGAATTGTTGTTGACACTATTATCTCTCATTGATAGACTATGCTCCCTTCCGGTTAGATTACGAATACAATTTCACTGTCACGGAGCGGTGGAGGGTAGATGAGTTTTCGGATGAAAATGCTGGTAGCTGGGGAATGGCGTGCGGGAAAGACACAAACGAAGGTTATCAACCCTTATTCAGGTAAAGCCTTTGCCAGTGTACCCCAGGCCGGCCAACGCGATATAGAGGACGCGATTGCGGGAGCGCAGCGGGGTTTCCGGGAGCTTTCGTCCTGGAGCAGCCTGCGGCGTTCAGAAGCCCTTTATAAGGCGTCATGCCTGATCGCCAAGAGAAAAAATGAGTTGGCCCTGTTGCTTACCAAAGAGGTGGGTAAGACGATAGCCGAATCCAAGGCGGAGGTGGCACGGTGTCAGCAAGTGTTTATCCTAGCCGCGGAGGAGGCCAAGCGTATCCACGGTGAAACGGTGCCTTTCGACGCCGCGCCCGGCGCGAATAACCGCCGAGGTTTTTATTCGCGTGAGCCGCTTGGGGTGATCGTTGCTATCTCTCCTTTTAATTTCCCCTTGAATTTATCCGCGCACAAGGTTGCGCCGGCGCTTGCCGCCGGTAACGCTGTGATATTAAAACCGGCCAGCGCGACGCCTTTGACCGCGTTGCGGCTGGGCGAGGTCTTGTTGGCCGCCGGATTCCCCCCCCAGGCGATCAGTGTGCTGACTGGTCCCGGCGGCAAGGTGGGGGAGGCGTTGGTCGCTGACCCCAGAGTGCGGATGGTTACTTTCACCGGAAGTCACGGAGTAGGCCGGAGGATAATGTCGCGTGCTGGTTTGAAGAAGACGGCTATGGAGCTTGGCTCTAATTCCGCGGTGGTGCTGATGGACGACGCGGATTTAGCGGATGCCGTGCCGCGCGTAGTCCGTGGCGCCTGTGCCCTGGCCGGGCAAGTGTGTATCTCTGTACAGCGTGTTTTTGTCCAGCAGGAGCTTTATGATTCTTTTGTGGAGTTGGCGCTGGAGGAAATAAGTAAGCTCAGGGTCGGCAATCCCGAAAAAAAGGGAACTTCGTTGGGGCCGATGATAGACGCTGGGGCGGCGGCCAAGGCTAAACTGTGGGTGCAGCAGGCGGAAAAACTGGGAGCCCGGCTGAACCCGGGCTTGGAAGTTAAGGGTAATCGCTTTCAGCCGTTGTTTATCAGCGAGGTGAAGCCGGGGATGAAGATCTGCAATGAGGAAGCATTCGCTCCTCTTTTTACCGTAATGCCTTTCGTTGAGGAGGAGATCGCCTACAAATTAGTGAATATGAGTCGATATGGTCTGCAGGCCGGTGTTTTTACCAGCGATATTAACAAGGCCTGGCGTGCGGTCGAAAGTATTGATTGTGGCGGCGTGATCATTAATGATGTGCCGACTTTCCGGGTTGACTTGATGCCTTACGGTGGTACCAAAGACAGCGGCCTGGGGCGGGAAGGCCCGAAATTCGCGGTTGAGGAGATGACGGATATTAAGCTTGTATGCTTTCGTAACAGCTAGTCGCTGGTTGCTGGTCGCTTGTGCGTTTTGGCATGCGCTAGCGACTAGAGACTAGAGACAAGCGACAAATTAGGAGACGGATATGAAATTGGATGAACATTACGGCAAGCGTTTACTGGCCAAATATGGCGTGCCTGTGCCTGACGGTTGGGTGGCTACTAATCCGCAGGAAGTGCATGACATCACGGAACGTCTGGGGCAGCCGGTTGTTGTCAAGGCCCAGGTGTTGGTGGGGGGGCGAGGCAAGGCCGGCGGCGTAAAAATGGCCAAGAACGCAGCGGAGGCCGAACAGGCCGCTACGGAGATCCTGGGCATGGATATCAAGGGCCTCAAGGTGGAGAAGGTGTTGGTGGAGAAAGCGATAGACATAAAGGACGAGTATTACCTGGGTCTGATACACGACCGCGCCGCTAAAAAGATAACGGTGATTTTCAGTACCGAAGGGGGCGTGGAGATCGAGCAGGTGGCCGCGAAAACCCCGGAAAAAGTTATCAAGGTACAGGTCGGCATACACTCAGGGATGAGGCCTTTTATCGTCAGGCGATTGGCTTATGAGAGCGGTTTGGATGGCGAGGCCGGGAAGGGACTGGCCAAGTTTTGCTCCTCGCTCTTCGCGGCCTTTGTGGGGGAAGACGCCACGCTGGCGGAGATCAATCCGCTGGTAAGACTGGGCAGCGGGGAGTTCGTCGCGGCCGATTCCAAGTTTTTGATCGATGACAACGCTCTCTTTCGTAATCCTAAATTCGCTACCGTTGCCGAGGCAGCGGAAAAGGGCACCGACGAATGGGAGGCGAAGCAGAGCGGCCTGTCCTATGTCGGCCTGGACGGCGATATAGGTTGCGTCGTTAACGGGGCGGGGCTGGCCATGGCGACGATGGATATGGTTAAGCGTGCCGGTGGGGCCCCCGCGAATTTCCTGGATATCGGCGGCAGTTCGAACCCGGCCAAAGTGGTTAAGGCGATGGAGATCATCGGCCGGAACAAGAAGATCAAGGCGATACTTTTTAATATCTTCGGCGGCATAACCCGTTGTGACGATGTAGCCAAGGGCTTGGTTGAGGCGCTAGGCAAGGTCAAGGTAAAGTTACCGATAGTTATTCGTCTTAGCGGCACCAACGCCAAAGAGGGACGGGAGATCATTGGCAAGACCAACCTGATTACCGCGGAGACGATCGACGAGGCGATGCAGCAGGTTGTTAAGGCGGCGGGGTAACGCGGATTACGCAGATAAGAACCTCAGGCTGTCACCTGAGAACCTTGTCCCGTAAGGTGCGCCCGTTTCACGGGCGGTATATAACGGGATAAAGGCACCGCAGATTACGCGGATATTATCTCAGCGAAATCAGCGATAAAGGAGAGTATAATATGGCGATATTTACGACTAAGGATACAAAGGTATTGGTACAGGGCATCACCGGCAGGGACGGCGCTTTTCATACCAAGGGGATGATGGAGTATGGCACCAAGGTGGTTGCCGGGGTGACGCCGGGCAAGGGCGGGCAGGAGGTAGCAGGGGTGCCCGTGTTCGATACCGTAGCCCAGGCGGCGAGTAAGACCGGGGCGGACACTTCGGTGATCTTTGTGCCGGCGGCTTTTTGTATGGACGCGATGATGGAATCATGCAACGCCGGCATCAAGCTGATCGTGTGTATAACCGAGGGCGTGCCGGCGAACGATATGCTGCGGGTGATCAGCTACGTCAAGCGGAACGAGCTGCGTATCATCGGCCCTAATTGTCCGGGAATGATCTCGACGCCTGGCGTGAAGCTGGGCATTTTGCCCGGGAACATCGGGAAGCCCGGCAAGGTGGGCGTGATCTCACGCAGTGGCACCCTTACTTATGAGGTGGTGGACGCGCTCACCAGGGAAGGTATGGGGCAGTCAAGTTGCATCGGTGTAGGCGGGGATACCTTCATTGGCACCAATTTCATTGATTGTCTCGAAGCCTTTCAAGCTGACGAGGAAACCGACTCAGTGGTTTTGATCGGTGAGATCGGCGGCAGCGACGAGGAGATGGCTGCCGAGTATGTTAAACGTGAGATGAAGAAGCCGGTGGTGGCGTTTGTTTCCGGACGCACGGCGCCGAAGGGGGTTCGTATGGGTCACGCCGGAGCGATCATTTCCGGTTCCAGCGGCACGGCCGAATCCAAAATCGAGGCGCTTGAAGCCGCGGGAATTCCAGTGGCCGAGTCGCCGTCCCAGATACCGGGAATGCTTAAGGAGAAACTACAATAACCTGTCGCTAGTCGCTCGTCGCTAGTCGCTCGTTGTTCGCGTAATAGGATGTCCGTTGCACGATAGACGATCGACGATAGACGATAGACGCAAACAAGGAGGAGAAGATGAGAAGAAAGGTAGCAGTGATCGGTGCCGGTTTTGTTGGTGCTACGAGCGCTCAGAGGATCGTCGAGCGCGAGTTGGCGGATGTCACCCTGATCGATGTGGTAGAGGACATGCCCCAGGGGAAGGCGCTTGATCTGACTGAGGGTGCGCCGTTGGAAGGTTTTGATACCAGGATAACCGGCAGCAATGAGATGGCCGACGTTAAGGGGGCGGAGATCGTGGTAATGACCGCCGGGGTGCCGCGTAAGCCCGGTATGTCTCGTGACGATCTGCTGGAGGTGAACTCTAAGATCATGAATAGCGTGATGGGGGTGGTGAAGGAGAACGCGCCGGATTGTATCTTGATCAATGTGGCTAATCCGCTCGATGTGATGACTTACCTGGCGGACAAGATGATGGGATTGCCGCGTGAGAGGATCATGGGAATGGCCGGAGTATTGGATTCCTCGCGCTTGCGTTCTTTTATTGCCATGGAGCTTGATTGCTCGATGGAAGACGTTCAGGCTATGGTGCTCGGGGGACACGGGGATACGATGGTGCCGTTGCCGCGTTTTTCTACTGTTTCCGGCATTCCGATCCCAGAGTTGTTGCCTGCGGACAAGATCGAGGCGATGACTAAACGGACCCAGGGAGCCGGTGGTGAGATCGTCAAGTTGTTGAAGACCGGCAGCGCTTTTTATTCGACCGCTTCCGCGGTTACCGAGATGGTCGAGGCTATCCTCAAGGATAAAAAGCGCATCTTGCCGGTGGCGGCCAAGCTGGACGGCGAGTACGGCCTGAAGGGCATCTTTATGGGTGTGCCCGTTAAACTTGGCGCCAAGGGCATAGAACAGGTTATTGAGTTGAAGCTTACTGATGAGGAGAACGCTCTGCTCAAGAAGTCGGCAGAGCACGTGGAGAAGGTGGTAGCGGAACTGAAGTAAACGAGTGAATAGTCATGAGTGAATAGTGAATGGTAGGCAGGTGCGTACTATTCACTATCAACTATTCACCATTCACCAAAAGGGAGGCATCGTGAAGATAAAGTACTACGCTCACGCTTGCTTTGGCGTAGCGGGAAGCGACGGTGTTCGCGTGATCATCGATCCTTATGAGCCGGGTTCTTTTGACGGGGCTATCCAGTACGCTGCCGTAGAGGATGAGGCGGCGGTGATTTTAGTGAGTCATGATCACGCTGACCATAACTATACCAAGAGCATCAAAGGAACTCCTGAAATATTGAAGGGAGCCGGACAGGCGGCAGGGATTGATTTCAAGGCGATCGAGGTCTTTCACGATGAATCCCAGGGAAGCGATCGTGGCGAAGTAGTGATCTTTGTCTGGGAGCAGGATGGGATAAAGATATGTCACTTGGGGGATCTGGGCCATACGTTATCCGAGGAGCAGTTGGGCCGGATCGCTGGTTCTGACGTCTTGCTTATTCCCGTAGGTGGCCTTTATACGATAGACGCTGAGGCGGCCGGCGGGATAGTGGAAACGCTGAGCCCCAAACTTGTGATACCTATGCATTTTAAGACGCCTAAATGCGGCTTCCCAATTGCGCCGGTTGAGGACTTCTTGAAAGGTAAGGCGAACGTTAAGAAAGCGGGTTCGTCCGAGCTGGAGATCAGCAAAGATATGTTGCCAGCCGAACAAGAGATAGTCGTCCTTGAGCCATCGCTGTAAGGCTGGCCGCCATTGTAGGGGCGGCTCGCGAGCCGCCTGGGATTGCCGGCGGAAACGGAGATAGTTGTGCCGGAGCCACCGGCATGATTTGGTAGACGGTGGATGGGGGACAGTGGACGGTGGTCGGTGAGCAGCATACGGATACTGACCCCAGACCCCTGACCCCTGACCACGTAGTGCCGGAATACAGGTAACGGTAACCGAGCTGTGAGCAAAGATACGAGACACGAGACAAAGGAGCGCTTATGCGTAAGGTAAACGTTGCGAAGATAACCGCCGCCGTCAAAAAAATCTGCATCGATACTAATTACAAAGTCGATCCGGATATCATCAAGGCTTTTAAGACCGGTCTGCGGCGTGAGAAGTCCCCGGTGGGTAGAGAGATATTGCGCCAGCTTATTTGTAACGCCGATATCGCGCGCCGGGAGCGGATCCCTATTTGCCAAGACTGTGGTTTAGCGGTTGTCTTCGTGGAGATCGGACAGGATGTTAAGTTGGTGGGAGGCGGTCTGCGGCAAGCAATAGAAGCGGGCGTGCGTCAAGGATATCAGCAAGGCTATTTGCGCAAGTCAGTGGCCAAGGATCCCATGATACGGGTGAATACCGGGGACAATACCCCGGCGATCATTCACACCGAGATCGTAACTGGCGATAAGCTTAGGGTGACGGTCGCGCCCAAAGGCGGCGGCAGTGAAAATATGTCGCGTCTCAAGATGATGAAGCCGGCTGATGGCGAGGCCGGGGTCAAGGAACTGGTGCGCGAAACGGTACGCGAGGCGGGCCCGAATCCTTGTCCGCCCATAGTCCTCGGCGTTGGCATTGGCGGTAACTTTGAGATGTGCGCGATCTTGGCCAAAAAGGCCTTGCTTAGAAAATTGGGCAAGCCCAACCAGGACAAACGGTTGGCTAAGCTCGAGCAGGATCTTTTGCGGATAGCAAACGATAGCGGCGTGGGGCCGCAGGGCGCCGGTGGAACGGTGACCTGTATTGGCGTGGCGGTGGAATCCCGCCCCTGTCATATCGCCAGTATGCCGGTGGCGGTGAATGTGAATTGCCATGTGAGTAGGCATGGCTCTAAAATCATTTAGTCGCTAGTTGCTAGTTGCTAGTCGCTGGTAGTGGTTTTGCATAAATTATGCGAGACACGTGACGCGAGACGCGTGACTAATACAGTTTTGGTAGGAGAGATAACTATGGCAATAAACAAACCTGTCAGGATAACTACTCCTTTAAGTAATGTAGACGTTCAGAAACTCAAGGTCGGGATGCCGGTACTGATAAGTGGCGTTCTCTACAGCGCCCGCGACTCTGCGCATAAAAGACTGGTCGAGCTTTTGGACAAGGGCAAGAAGCTGCCGATAGACGTAAAGGGTCAGATAATATATTATATGGGTCCCTCCCCGCCGCCGCCGGGACGTCCCATCGGTTCCGCGGGGCCGACTACCAGTTATCGCATGGATCCTTACGCTCCCCGATTGATGGCGATCGGGCTAAAGGGCATGATCGGCAAGGGTACACGCAGCGATGAGGTGAAGGCCGCGATCAAGAAATATAAGTCGGTCTATTTTGCGGCAATTGGCGGGGCAGGAGCGTTGATCTCTAAGTGTATTATTAAGTGTGATGTGGTAGCCTACGATGATCTGGGGCCCGAGGCGATTCGTAGGTTGGAGGTGAGGGAGCTGCCGGCGGTGGTGGCCGGGGATATGTATGGAGGGGACATTTATGAAATAGGAGTTAAGAGGTACAGGAAAAAGTGAAAGGAGCAGTAGAACAGTAGAGCAGGAGACCGCAGGTTCGCAGTCGTTCTACTGATCACCTGTCTATTGCTCACCTGCTCTGCCCGCGGAGCGGGCTGGAGGGGATATATACGAGATCGGAGTGAAGAAGTACCGGATCGGATAGTCCCGTGTCAAGTGTCCTGTGTCATGGGTCGCCGGAATCGGAAGCGACACGTGATGCGCGACCCGCGACGCGCGACGGAACTTAAAAGAGAGGAGAAACAAATGGCAAACAAGGACATCGAAAAGGCGCAGGAACTATTCGGCAAGGTGCTTGAGCAGCAACTGGCTCGGGTGGAGAAGATGAAGACGAGCGAGCAGCGGACTGATTACTCCAAGTTAGACAAAATAATCGTTGGTATTATTCCCGGTGATGGGATCGGTGATTTCATCGCCAAGGAATCCAAGAGCGTTCTGTCCCATATTCTCAAAGATGAGTTGGAGAGCGGTAAGATAGAATTCAGGGATATCTCAATGACCATTGAGGAACGCGCCAAAGTTGGCAAGCCGATCCCAGACGACACTTTGGCAGCGATCAAGCAGTGCCACGTAACGCTCAAGGGCCCGACCACCACACCGCGCAAGGGCGACCCCTGGCCGAATATCGAGAGCGCCAATGTGGCCATGCGGAAGGAGTTGGATCTCTACTGTAATTTCCGGCCGGTGAAGGTGCCCCAGCAGGGGATAGACTGGGCCTTCTTTCGTGAGAATACGGAGGGCGCCTACGCTCTGGGCAGCCAGGGCATCAACGTGACTGATGATATCGCGATCGACTTCGCGGTTACGACTACGCGCGGCTCGGAACGGCTGATCAAGATGGCTTTCGAGTATGCCAAGAAGAACGGCAGGAACAAGTTGACGATAGTTACCAAAGCGAATGTGGTCAAGACTACGGATGGTAAGTTTCTGGCCATTGCCCAGGAGATCGCCAAGGGCTACCCTGAGGTCGAAATGGATGACTGGTATATCGACATCATGACGGCTAAGTTGGTAGACGCCAAGCGGCGTACTTCATTCCAGGTAATGGCTTTGCCGAATCTCTACGGTGATATTCTCACTGATGAGGCGGCCGAGTTCCAGGGTGGAGTTGGTACTGCGGGCAGCGCCAACCTGGGGGATAAATATTCGATGTTCGAGGCGATCCACGGCTCAGCGCCGAGGATGGTAGATGAAGGCCGCGCGCAGTACGCTGATCCCTGTTCGATGATACGTGCCGCGGGTTTGTTGCTCAACCATATTGGCTACCTCAAGCAGGGTAAGAATCTTGAGATGGCCTTGGACGTGTGTGGTCAGTTTGAGAAGAAGATGCAAATGACCGGGCGGGATACCGGTGTTACGGGTTCTGAGTATACTAAGTATTTGCTGGAGACTATGGCTGACGCGAAGCTGCAAGAGCGCTGGGATGGATATCAGAAGGAAGCGGTGGCTAGTGCCAAGTAGCAGTGAGGAATTCTGGATCAGCTAGAAGGCAGAGCCCAACCGCGCGTTTAGCGTTACACCCGTGACCCTTGTAGGGGCGCAGCATGCTGCGCCCCTACTTTTTTTATCCCGCAAGTTAAAAGACACAAGCCCCGCCGGGACAAGAATACCGCGGGCGTTAGCCCGAGGATTCTTATTTGGTGTGTTACGTAAAACATGTTATAATGTTCTATTATGAAACGTTGTTCTATTATGAATGATTAGAATAAGTTGGTGGAGTTGAAGATGAAAATATCAGTGCTGACAGAGGATAAGAAGTGGTTCCAGGAGCTTAAGAAGGGCTTCAAAGGGCATGATCTTATCTTGGCCGGATATCGGGATGAATTTCTGGTAGCTGGGAAAGACGCGGATATTGCCCTTCTGGACGCGGAACAAGCGCACCATTATGGGGTTGAATTGGTGACCGATCTTTTGGATGTTAATCCAACCTTGAGTATCATTATGATCACTTCGCTGGCGATGATAGAAACAGGCGTGCAGGCGGTACATAGTGGAGCTTCCTTATACGTTGTCAAGC
>JAUXIB010000004.1 GCA_030621225.1 candidate division FCPU426 bacterium | reverse complement strand
ATACTACCACCAACTTCGTTGGTGGACAATAATTGGTGTGGGGCCTTCGCCCCCATACCCCACCACCGACTAAAGTCGGTGGATTGGATAGGCATTCAATAGCTAACTTTGCCTGGGACCTGCACCCCGCTTGAAAACAAACCTTCTTTAAATAAAAAGAACCCGCCTACAATAATCCCCGGCCGTTCCTCTCCCCCCTTGAAGGGCTCCGGTCGCCAAAGGCGACCCCATGTCTTCCCTCCATCGAATATGGAAAAGGAAGACATCGGAGACCAGGAGCAAAGCGACGAAGAGGGGGGTGGCCATGCACCCCGCTTGAAGATAAACCTTGTTTTAAAAAAAAGAACCCGCAGTTGCCGCGGGTCGTGGGAGGATGCAGTTCGCTGATCCAATTTGACGCCTTCTACGGGCCTCGCTTCTGCTGATCCCATACATTAAGCGCCTATTCTCAGTTGCTAACTCGCCTCCCTCAACTCACCGCGCACAGCGCAGGCTCTTTTCATATGTATACTCTAACATAGCTATTTCAGATGTCAAGCAAAAAGTTAAGTATTTAGTTAACAGTATACACTCTGGCGGCTGTGATAAGTGCCGTTACCAAAAAAGCCGTTAACGTCGTGTCGTCGTGGTAAAAAGTTTTCAGATACTCTTAAGCAAGAGACAAAGACTAGCGGCGATTACAGCCGCCGCACGAGGAAGGATCAAAGCCCGGACAAGAACCGCCCTCCAGACCACAGGCCGGCGCTTCTGTCCGCGATGAACTGGCAACGGCAAAGCTACTCAACAGCTTCTGCAACTGCTTACTGCCGCACTTGGCGCACTCCGGCTCCCGGCTGTCCGCGCCCACCCCGACCAACAGCTCGAACTTATTACCGCACTTCTTACACTCGTAGGCGAATATTGGCATTATCTCGTTTCCTCATTTTTATGCCCGCTGCTACTTATTCTCTTCTGCGTTTTTTTCGTCAGGTCCTTCTTCTTTATCGGCAGGATTGTCCCAGATTGACGGAAGAAAGTCAAGAAAAGCGTAGTCGGGTCAGGTAGCGATCTTTTCACGTGCTACTGCCGCAGTATCTCGGGCAACTCCCGCAGGGCCTGCTTGACAGGCAGAATCTCTATCTCCCCCTCACGCATGCGCCGCTTGCCGCCGTAGATGAAATACAACCTGGCGGCGGGGTAATCCTCGGCCAGCAGTTTTAATCCCCGCAGCATCGAGCCGGTGATCTTACCCGTCCGCTTGACCTCGAAAGCCTTGATGCCCTTGGCGCCGTAGAGCACAAAATCCACCTCGGCATTGGTGGCTGTCCGCCAGTAGTACAGATTATACCCCAGACGCAGGTAGGCGTTAACTGCCATAAGTTCTTGCATGAACAGCGTCTCAAAGGCATGGCCCCCTATCTCTTCCGGCAGGTCAAGCGGTCCCTTCGGTCTTAATGTCCGGTAAAGGCCAACATCAAAAAAATAAAACTTGGGATGGACTGCCAGTCGTCGTTTGGCCCGCTTGGTGAAGGCAGGAAGCCGATAGGCAATGCGTAGATCTTCCAGGATAGCAAAGTAATTTTCCACCACTTTTCGCTCGACGCTGCAGTCACGCGCGATCGCGGATACGCTCAAGACCGAGGCCTGCGATAAGCTGGCCGCCTCCAAAAAGCGGGAGAAAGCTCCCAGGTTCCTGGTAAGCCCCTCCTGCCGTATCTCCTCCTCCAGATAGGTCTGAAGGTAACTCTCCAGGTAGGCTGCCGGGTCCTTTTCCCGATAAGCGCTGGGCAACTGGCCGTAGATCAGCGAATGGTCTAGGTTAAAATCTTTGCCGAGTTCCCCGGCAGTGAGCGGAAATAAATGATACGACAGAGCGCGACCGGCCAGTAAGTTTACGCCTTTGCGTCTTATCGCGCGCGGGCTTGAACCGGTGAGCACAAAGCGGTATCCATCCCTCTCTATCAGCCGGTGCACCTCGTTCAAGAGTTCCGGCACCCGCTGTATCTCGTCGATAACGATCCAATCGCTGAACCCCCTGGGGATGAGCCCATCCAGCCGCTGTGGATCGGCAAGCAGGTCGTTGAAAAGCCTCGCTTCCAATAGGTCCAGGTAGAGCGCCTTCGGAAAATTAGCCTTGACCCAAGTGGTCTTCCCCGTGCCGCGGGGCCCGAAGAGAAAGAAACTCTTGCCCCTGGGCGCCTTTATCATTCTGGAATACATGATTCCATTTTACATTGATATTTGGAGTTGTCAACACCAAAATGCACAGAACAGAAAAGCTTGCCCTGAACCCGAAGGCATTAGCATGAGTGGTTCGGGGCTTGCCCTGAACCCGAGAGAACGAGTGGTACGGGGACCTGGCCCCTATACATCGTTTCACTCTCCAGATGAGCGAAAACCAATAGGTCGTTTCTTGCGAAGAGGCGGAACTTTCAAGTGGCGAAGTTCATCGAACACTATTGCGAATTGAGCATCATATTTTAACTCTATCGCCTCGACTTTGCGTTTAAGGTCAGCGTTAGATGAAAGCA
The DNA here is from genome assembly GCA_030621225.1 of candidate division FCPU426 bacterium. GTDB lineage: Bacteria > Oederibacteriota > JAUXIB01 > JAUXIB01 > JAUXIB01 > JAUXIB01. Next base: position 37,316 of record JAUXIB010000004.1, on the reverse strand, counting down.
AGTACCGTAACTGCACAAAGGCACGCATGATCTCAATATTGATCTTTATCGCTTGCTCGCTTTTCAAAACAGTCGATAACATAGCTACACCTTGTTCTGTGAATGCGTAAGGCCTGTAGCGCCTACCTCCACGCCCTTTCTTTGAGGTCGCAAAATGCGACCTCAAAACTCTCGCTTCATCTTTTGTCAATTCGAACATAAAGTCCTCCGGGAACCTAACACTATTGCGACGAACTTGCTCATTAAGCCGTTTCGTAGGCACGCTATATAACTCGGCCAAATCACTGTCCAGCATCACCTTTTTGCCACGGATTAAGAATATTCTTCTCTCAATAGTCTCCCTCGGAATGATCTCTCTATTCATATTCTCCCCCTTTACTAAAACATCTTCCCTGCCCCTGAGTCTATATTACCATCACCCTCAGCCGTCGTCAGAGACTACGGCAAGACAAGCCTGACCCTACTCCGCCCCTGCGCTTATCTGCTGACAAGCAGACGCAGGAGCTACGAAGGGCAGGCAAAAATGGGGGTCAGGAAAACTATTTTGAATAACTCACCTGTGGACCCTAACCCCGGGGTTAACACCCCAGAGGTTAAACGTTAGTTTTACTTCGTGGACCGGGGATCGGGATTTCCCCGTTCTCTGTGAGAACGTAGAAATCACCCTTGAAGGGGCCGCCGGTCTCATCAAAGTGGCACGAGAGACAAAAATCATCGTCCTTGGCGTCAAAGTCAACGTGTTCGGCACCACAACAATTTCTGCCGCACTTTGCGCACTTCACATCGCCTTTCCGCTCGCGCGCTAAAACCTCGCGGCATATCCAGCATTCCTCTTCCTCTGCCGCCTGGGCCTTCTTCACATCAGTTCTTGGTGAGATATCCCCCGTGCTTAGAAGAGTCCAATAACAAGAAATACAATAATCCTCCCCGTGATAGTCAATCAAACCGTGTTCCTCGCCACAGAACCAGTTACCGCAGGCGAGGCATTGCCCCGCGCCATTCCGCTGCCGCTTGTAGACTTCTTCGCAGATCCAACATTTTGATGCCGCTTTGTCGCTCATTGGTCTCTCCTTTTGTTTATACTGAATAACCCCTTAATTTATCCTACCACCACCCCCTGACAAAAACGGGGGTTTGCCAAAAGAAAGATGAAAAAAGATACAGAAAGGATTTTTGGGGTAAATGTAGCGAAATGCGCCTAAAACAAAAGGTGCTCACCGAGAGCACCTTTATTGCTACAAGTTAACTTGTCTAGCGCCGTTCAACCTCTGGGGTGTCAACCCCAGAGGTTGAACGTCATCATCCTATGCCAAGACCTCAATGCGGAATGCGGAGACCTGCCCCCCCATTCCGCAGTCCCCTCGTCAACCCGCTCATCGCAGAAAAAATAGGGGAAGGACTTGTACAAGTCCTTCCCCAAGGCACGACACGTGGGGGCACAGTACCGTGTCGCACCAATCCGGATCGTCCCCGCTCAGGGCGCGCTTATCACCGCCTGTCTACCGCCAAAATCGTCCTCTACATAGGCAAAAGCCCCTGGCGGCAAAACGCGCTCACCATCCACCAGATAGTAATAGGAATGCGTGCCCTCGGGCAACTCTAAGCGTAGCCTGAATTCACCCGCAGCTCGCTTATCGAATTCGATTTCCTGCCAATCATTGAAACTTGAATACAGCGATACTTTCTCCGCGTCCTGTCCCCAATAGTTAAAGGTCGCCTTGTTTCCGGACATCCGCGGCGCCAGGCCCGCATCCTTTTCGGCGCACCGCAAGCGGAAACTATGGGACAGGCCCACTTGGAATTCGACCTGGTCATAATGAACATCGCTCATAGTATAATGGAAACTGTTGTAATCAGCCTCGGCCTTGATCACTAACTCCGGCTTCAACCTGTAGCGTAGGGACAACGACAAGTCATGCGAAAAATCCGCTGACAGCGCTTGCCGTTGGCCGCCGCGTTTGGTAAACACCTCGGTACGGTAAGGCAGAATGCCCAGGTTATAAGCGCCGTGCAGCGACCAGTCTTCGCCGAAAAATCGGCGATGATAGACGCCCAACGAGTGCTGCGCGTATTCGTAATACTCATCGTTAGAGATCAGCTTGGCAAACTCGTATACGCCCCCCGTAAGCGCTTCCTCCTGCTCATAGTCCACCCCCAGCCAAAAGCCGGGCCCTGTGTCCAGTTGCTGATCTCCGTCAACCAACTCGCGATGCGGATAATGCCTGATGAGAAAAGACAAGCCGCAATAATAACTCAGCTCCTCCGGGGAATTCTCGGGGTCGAAGAGCAGTTCCCCGAAGAGCCTGGCGTCATATTTCTCCTCTGAATCGTATCTGCCGGAGAAGGTACTGCCAACGGAGCCGCCCATTAAAAAACCAAGCTCCTCATCACCGTGCCTGCTGCGCAGTCCCAGCCAGAGGTCGTCCAAGCAACCGTAATCGGAATCGTACTGGGTATGCTCAACCCCAGCATCCAATCTCGCGCCGGAAAAGGGAACTGTATTGTAAACGATAGCCGCCCCGCCAAAGACGGAAGCGCCATCAATCTCCCCCAGCGCGCTCGCCGGGCTGGAGAGAGGAGAGGTGCTAAAGCCAAACCTCGGTTCCAGATAAAACAGGGAATCCGGCCAGGCGGCACTCAGACCTTGCGCCCAGATCATCAGCGCCCCCAGTATTTGCAGCGAACGAATAAAGCTTTTGCGCATAGAGGCTGGTAAAAAAGCTTTTAGAGAGAGATCAAGTTGTTATCGCAGCCAAAATCATCCTTCACCACCACCGTGGCAGCGGGGTCCTCCACACATGCTCCGTCCACGAGAAAGACATAGCGGTAAGTTTCCCCCGCCTGTAAAGGCAGGCGGAAGGACCAACCGCTCTCCCGGCGCTCCATAGCGACCTTTTGCCAATCCGTGAAATCACCGGCGATCAGCACGGATTCCGCCTTCAGATCGGGATAAACAAAACGTGCTTCGATCATCCCCGCCGCGGGGATATTGCCTAAGTGTGGACGCTCCAACAGCATCAGGTAAGCAGCGATGCCCACCACGAGCAAAGCTGCCGCGGCGCTCCAGCGGGCCACCGGACGCCGCCAGCTGGGAGCTCTTTCCCCTGCCGCTTCTACGTCTGCTATTCGCTGCATGATCCGTGCCTCGAGCCCGGGCGAATGCGGCGGCACGCTCTCCCCGGAGATCAGCCTGCCTACCCTGCCCGCTTGTTCTTCGCTTTTCTTACTCATCGCCTCCTCCCCAATTCTTACCCAAATAACCGCTTAACTTCTCGCGCGTGCGATAGAGACGCACTTTCAGTAATCCAATGGTGAGCGCGCCGCTAACCTCTTTTAGCTCCGTATAGCTCATCCCTTCGACGTATTTCATAATGAACAACGCCCGTTCATCCGTGCTCAACCTGTCCAAGGCTTCCCACACCACTTTCCTGGCCACCCGCATTAGATAGCTCTTCTCGGGGTCAAACCCCGGATCAGCGGTCGCTAGACCATCCGCCACAGATTCCAACGGCGTTTCATAACGGGCCACGGCGTTCCTGCCCGCAAAAGAGTCTCGGCATAAATTGAGCGCAATGCGGAACAGCCAGCTCTTGAAAGCAGCTTTACGCCGCAAAGAAGACAGTCTTTGATAAGCCCGGACAAAACTCTCCTGCGTGATGTCCTCGGCCTGCTCTCTCGAACCACAGATGCGGTAGCTGAAGCGGTATACCACTTCCTGATACTTACGCACCAACTCCCCAAACGCTTCACGCTCGCCCGCCAAGCACTTGTCAATTTGATGGAGATCGACGAGTTGCGTCCCGCCCGGGACGCAAGCCGCCGTTTCTCCGCATACGCTGTTATTCGCTGTGACCAATCCCTTACTTTCCTCCTCGTCGACCGTCACCACCGCCTTTTCCACCGCCCGCCGCGGTACCGCGTTCCTGATCAAGAGAGCCGGACCGTTCGTCTTCGTCCTCCAGCCCATCTCCCTTGTCCCGCTCACCGGCTCCCTGCTGATGGCGCTTTTGCCAGCGCTGCCTGGCCTGGGCACGTGTCCTCTTGCCGGTAGCGACGTCCTTGCCGGCGGCAAGCGCGTTCTTCTTGCTCATGCCCTTTCCCTGCAATTCATCCGCGGTCGCCAGGCAATCTCCAAAAACCTTTGCCGCTTTTTTCTGCCGCTTAGCTTCGCGCGCCAGGCCATCGATCTCCTCTTTGCTGAAGCCCCGCTCCATCATCGCCGCGATGCGCTGACGGCAACGGATCTTTTCCCCCTCATCGGCGCCGCCGAACCGGTCGGTCACGCTCTTTGAATAACGCAAGCGGGAACGGCTCCGTTCCATAGCCTTTTTAATTTTCTTCACCTCCGCGCCCTTGGCCATACCTTCGCGCAACTTGTTCCTTAGCATACGCTGCTCCATGCGCTTGGCGCGCTGGCGCTGCTGCGTCATCTTACCCGCACCATCTCCCGTACCGTCCTGCCGACAACTCCGCGCCATCTCCTTGAGCTGCTCTTTCTCCGCTTTGCTGTAGCCCTCGGCTCCGTTGACGCGTTCCTGCAGGGCCTCAGCTTCGTCCGCCGGCTCAGCGTTCAGCGCCGGCAACAGCAAAATCGCCGCCAGCATCACTACCATCGTTCCCTTCATCCGACACCTCCCTATCGTGCTCCCGCCAGTTGCCTAGTATGCCCTTACTATATAAGACGCGTAACCACAGAAAAGGTTACTGAAAATAATCCGGCTATCATCTGTTCAGCGGAAAAAAATTCCAGCCACCGAGAAGTGTAGCATGCTGGAATACGCAATTACATTTTTCAATGATATTTGGAACCGTCAATACCAAAATGCGTGGGAAGAATGAGGAGCAATGTTTAAACAATAAAGATATTTTACCGCACACACCCTGTACCACTCGCGATACTCGGGTGCAGGGCACGGCCCGTTTTTGTCAGGTGGCGATGTTAATATGGTATTGGGGCTCCGGACGCCGGAGGCGTCCCCGTGTTTCCCTACCGTCGGATATTATGGGAGGGAATCACCAGTAGGCGCCGTGCACATAAAAAAAAGTAAATAAATATACTAATGGTTCGTGGCTTGCCCCCTCATCGCCTAGTCTAACGTCTCCAAGTACTTCCTCAATTCCTTATCATCCGGATTCAACTCCAGCGCTTGTTCGTAGAGCTTGCGGCCGCGGCGTTTGTCGCCCAGCATGATGAAGCATCCTGCTGCGGATTTAAGCACCTCGGGATCACCCGGCACCATCTCATCTGAAAGCAGAAAACATATCAACGCGCCTTCGTAATTACCCGCGTTCGCGCGCTCCGTGCCTGCAATTCGAAATTCGCCGACCCTCTTCTTCTCACGATCACCCCTGGCCGAGCCCTTCCACTTATCGGCCTGTTCGAGCGTCTTGTCAGATACCTCGAAAGGGATACGAAAATAATAGACATCATCTACCGTGCCCGACTGCCCACGCTTGTTACAAGACACGAAAGGGCGCATCTTTGTTCCGCCTACCTTCCCTTTGAATACAGCCGGGCTATCACTCCACCCCTTGGCTGTGTCCGGTTTATAGTTCTGCTCCTTCCAGTTCTTCCCTTGCGCGTCCACGGGTGGTTGCTTGCCCTTGGTAGTGCAGTAGACCCACACCAAGTCCTCTGTACTGGTTTTGTCCGAATCACGTATCGTCACCTCGCAGTAGAACGACATCTCGGTGACCGCGGCATAGCTATCAGTATTTAGCACCACCGCGATCACGTTCTGCTTGTCCAGGTACTGGCGAGGGATATAGTGTTGGTGACTATGCCGGACACTATCCTCGAAAGAAGATATTATGTACCCATTCGCGTATATCTTGAATCCTCCCTTACCGGCGTAATCGATAAAGGCGAAATGCTTTTTGGCAAAGAGAAAGCTGGATAAAAGAAGCAATAGAGTGAATAGCAGGAACCTTCTTTGCATCATATCCCCCTGAGTGTAAGTATCAAGGGGATTTTAACAAGTTGAGATAGGAAAATCAAGGGGCTCCCAAGCGTTGTTACTTATCGTTGCCCCCCCGGACTGCGCTATTGGCGAAATATCAAATGCCTGTCCCCTATTCCTGACCCTCACACCGCTTGAGCCAGTCCAAAGCGCCCGATGTCTTTTTCCAAGCCGACTCGTTCCCGGAGACATAAAAGACGGCTTCGCTTTCCTCGTGAGGAGAATAGAAACCCGGCAGTTCTTCGGGCATCTTCTTTCGCCCCAATAGGAAATCGGGAACATGGGGATTGACCTTTATCGCCCTGTCCAACAACCCATTGGAATCAGCGGAGGCCCCTTCTTTCCTAAAGGCGAGGAGAACGGCGCTGTAGGACCAGGACGCCGACGGTTCGTTTCCGTATTGGATCATCAGTTCGCGCGCTTCGCCATCCCGGCCCTTCTCCAGAAGGTACGGCATCAACAGGTAACGGATGCCCTGGTTGTCGCCGGGATTCAACTTGAGCATTTCTCGGCAATGTTCTATACACTCATCCCGCTGTCCTTCCTGCCAGAGACACTGGGCCAGGCCAACGCGCGCACGCATATAAGGACGCGTCTCGTGTAATCCCCAGAAATGACCGGCGTTATCACTGAAGTATTTCTCACCCAGAGCTTTCTCACCCTGCTCCACACCCATCCTATAGAACTCGCCAGCCTGCTTATCCGTAGCAGCAACATCCTGGGCCAGGATAACGAAAGCGTCCACACAGTCGCGGGAAATGCGCAGTGCGTCGAGCGCCATCTTGGCGCGTTCCCCGGGGTCAACAATCTCCCAGGCGTCGTCGATCAGCTCCTGCGCTTTACGCAACGCGGTATTCTTCTCGCCCGTAGGCTTCTCGCGTAATAAACGTTCCATAAGCTTCATGTCAAGAGGCTGCTTTTTTCCTTTCTCAAGTGCTTTCTTTTTTTTCTTCGGGCCCGCTTTGCGTTTTTTCTTGCTCATCGATACCTCGTTTCGTTACTTTTTTACGGCAAACCTTTCCAGACCATGCTTTTCCACCTCGTCGGCGTACTGCTCATCAAACGGGTGACGCTTCTTGATACGTTCTTCCACAGGCATCTCGCCGATAGCTTTCACGCCATACTTGCGTATGAAGTCTCTGTCCGCCAAGCGTCCGAATAGCTCCTCCCAGAAGTTATAGTCATCATAAGCGTACACGTAATCCTCCACCTGCGCATCCTCAAATTCCCCGTCCGTGTAATACTTGCCCGATTCCTTACTGAACTGCACCCCCTTCATGCCAAACTTCTCAGCATGCGAAAGAACGTGCTGTTCGAGCGCCTCAAACGGACTCTTGTCCTCTTCAACCTTGTACGAGTGGCTCATCCAACGCCCAAGAAAGAGCATCTGCGCCAAGACCTTGTACTGCTGCTTCGTGAATTCTATCTCCATTTTATTTTGCTCCTTTTGTTGAGGTGATTTTGGCAGAATCAGCTCGGGGGGTCAAGCAGAATGTGGGGAGGTGCATTGCAGGGTAATGCTTGCCTTTTTTTTACACGAATGATATCTTTCTTCCAAACCAAAGGAGCCCCGATAATGAAGAAACTACTGCTCTGCCTGACAACCATCCTCTTCCTCCCGCTCTTCCTCTCCGCTCAGGCGATCGATGTCTTCGAGGAAGGCATCAGCAACGCCCAAGATGACGGTGAGCAAAAGGACTACCAGGAAGCGCTAATGGACGCCAAGCGCAAAGCGATCGAGAAGGCCGGCGTGGCGATCAAATCGCAGACCGAGGTGAAAGACTTCCAGGTCGAATTCGACTACATCGAATCCCAGGCCGAAGCAGTGCTTTTGCCCGGCTATAAGGTCAAGAAGATAGGCTACGATGACAAGGGCGTCTACCACGTTGTCCTGGTCGGAAAAGTAAAAAAAGTCGAGCTCAAAAAGGAGAAGAGCGCGGGCGGTATGGCCATTCTGTTCACTCTGCAGACCCCCAAGGACTTCAAGAAGTTCCTCGCCGAACATGCTCAACTAGTAATCGACGGAAAATACAGACGAAAATTCTCTGAAGCCAACCTGGGCATGTTCGTCTATAACCTGGTCTCGGGCCTGCCGGTCGGCAAGCACACCTGCAAAGTAGAGTTTGACCTGGAAGACTACGACGGCATCAAGCTCACCTCTGCTGAGGGCAAGTTCCACCTGAGCAAGAACAAGCACTGCTTCTTCCGCCTGACCATCAGCCACGACAAGAAAGAGAACCTGATCAACTGCCGCCTCGCCAAGATGAGTGACCTCGGCGGCCGGGTCAAGAGTACGCACTGCATGGAAAAAGATGAGCTGCTGAATGTGATTGCCGGCTTGAATGCGGATTGGGAGGAGTGGGAGTAGGCATAGAGGAAAACATACAGCAGACTACAGATGGTATCACCAAAAAGTCACAACCTGCCCTGAGATAGTCGAAGGGTTCTCCTGTCTGCCAAGCCGACTTGTCTCGCCATAGCTCGGAGAGCGACGGCGGAAGCTGTGGCGAAGGCTGGTCTCGCCGTAGCACCGAAGGTGCGGAGGAGGAAGACGCGGTCCCTTCCTTTTTTAACCAAGTGTTCATTGCGCGCACATAATATGCTTGACAGTGTATTGCCCGTCTCGTAGAATGAATATTCTTTGAAGCAGAGGATGAAGCCGTTAATACACTAATGGTTCCGCTAGAATAGCCGATATTATATATAGGCCTTGGTGCCTCTGGTTATTGCGGAGAGCGGGGCATCGTGGCACGAAACAAAAAAAAACGGGGCGTTGCCTTTACGTCCGATGATGTATTGGGCAACAAAGTAGAGTGTTCCAAAGAAGTATATCATTACCACGTCCTTAGGGTTCACCCCGGATATCCAGCGGGAGGGATAGCCCAGAGGGCAATCACAGAACCGGTTTTTGTCGATAAAGACCGATTTGGCGCACATAGGTTCTATGTTAAATTGACCCCCGAGGAGCGGGAGGGGTTAGGCACTCAAGACAGATATCTTATAGTTATTTGCTCCCTGCGAGGCGGCGGGTGGAAAATAGATTCGTTCTATAATGTTCCGGGGCAAAAGCCAGGAGGAAAGATAATATGGCAACGGTAGTAAGGAAAAAGATAGGGAAAGAATACATAACCATTCGGATAGACCATAAATCAAACACAATGACTACCCGAATTTCTAAAATAAACTATCCAATCGCCACCAGGGAAGTTGACGAATTCATGGCGTTCCACTATGAAGTCAAATCAAAGAGAATGGTGGGGCTTACCGTAGTGCACCTTAGCGAGTTCATGGCAGAAATGAAACAGAAGGTTAAGCAGAAAGAAGCCCGAATGCAGGCAAAGAGGTGGTTCAAAGAGAGGGCTGCTCAATCGGTATTTGCATTGTGCAAGGAAAAGAGGTGGGAAGAATTCTACACGATTCCACTGTGGGACAGTAACATAGCGTCTTCCTACATGCGGTAACCATACTATCTATTTGGCGTTTTTCCATCGGCCATAGCCACCTTCCTGGCTATGGCTTTTCTCTTGGCGGGAATCCAGCGATATTCTGCGGGATAGATTGCGCTTTTTTGCCTCTGATCGCTTACTCCATCTCTTGAGCGCTGCACCCTTGGCTATCTCGCTTCTACGACTCTTGGACATCACAGCTAGGCCAAAATACGCAATGTGAAACATTCCAGAGACTTCGCCCGCCTCTGCCTTTCTTTGAGATGCCAGATTGGCATCTCAAAGCCGTGGTTTCTTCCCGATTTAAGCGAAACATAAAATGCTCAGGGATGAATATGGCAGAATGCGCCTAAAACAAAAGGTGCTCTCCGAGAGCACCTTTGTTGTTACAAGTTAACTTGACCATCGAAGGTATGACCCTCGCCCCCGGCTTAGTGCCCGGGCCGCGGATGCGACTCATTATCTCCGATCTTTTTTTCTTCGAGAATACGTCCGACATAGTGCTTTCTTTATCTTGTCGACAACACCTCTGTGTTTCCCCGAATGTACTTCATCGTGGCACTTACTGCAGATGACCGTCAAGTTTTCCTCCCTATTGGAACCTTTTTCCTTATGGTGTTCCAAGTGGTGAAGTTCAAGTATTCTTGGATCTCTTTTGGACCAGCGGTCTTGAGTCCACCCACAAACTTTACATTTACTTTTATCTCGTTCATATACAGTCTTTTGTATTTCATCAGGGATTTGTCTATCGTGCGGTTCGGCGATTCTCTCGGCGGACAGCAATACATACTGGCCAACTTTTAGATCCGGGCGTCCGGTTAACCTGGTAGCTATCGAATAACCACTTTCGGTTCTGAGCTCTCTGATTCGGCGAGGGTAATTTTTGACTTTATTAGCAACGTAGGCAAGTTCTTCCGTCGTAACAACTTTTCCAACATTCTCTTTCAAAAACTGTAGAATTTTATCTTTGCTGCCGCCTTTGCCTCGCCTAATTCTGTTGACTATCCCCCACCTCCGCGCTGCATCCTGATCAGGTTCCCCATCAACAAGAATGTATTGATCCGGTCGTAGATCCACCTCGGAATGCGGATCAGGGGAAGCCCCGGATGCTATATGATAGCCGAATTGAACCCTAAGTTCTCGAATTCTTCGCGCATATTCTGAGATACCCGTGACTACCTCAAGCTCAACGCTCTCAATAACTTCACCGACATACTCGCGCATGTATAACTTTATTCGCTCTCTTGCTCCTTTGGCGGATATCCCACCTTCCGCCAACGTACTAACTCCAAGATCATCTAACGCTTGGCGCAACCTCGCCAAGGCAATTACATTATTTCGCAGAGAAACACCCTTACGCACTTTGCCGAATTTTCTCAACTCTCGGTCAATATACGCAATCAGCTCGTTTACACCTTTTTGGGGCCGCCTTTTTGCCATCGCGTAATCTTATTGTTTATCCTGATGCAACCAACTCGGCAGGCTTCCTTACTGCAATCAACTTAGCGACATGTTTGGCGATTGCCTCTGCTAAAAGAGGGGGAACTGCATTACCAATTTGAATTCCAACTTTAATCTTACTACCCTTAAAATCAAAGTCATCCGGGAACCCCTGCAATCTCGCGGCTTCACGATGAGTGATCGGTCGATGAGCTTCAGGGTGCAAGTATCTTCCCTTTTCCGGTTTGTAAAACTCCGTCCGTATCGTTACCGAGGGACGATCCCACCACAAGCGACCAAAAAGATCCGTTCCGCCTTTCGTCTTTCTTTTCCAGCAGTCGGGCATCAAATGTCTCGGAAGATCCCATCGATTACCTCCTGCGGGTATGCACCTATATCTCTTCTTGGATTTATCGGTAGGATTTCGTCCAATATGCCAATTTCTACCGTCCGGTTCAAAGGGAAGATCGCCGATGGCATCTCTGACAGTTTGCCACGGGGGAAGTTCGCTATTCAAGAGGTCTTTCTTGGCTGGATTCACATGTGTAGGCTCGGGGAACGACGGAGTGCCCTCCTGCAATCCTATGATTATCGTCCGTTTTCTAACTTGTGGCACACCATAATCAGCAGTGTTCAGTATCTTTCCCGCCACGTTGTATCCTAGCTCAGTAGCTATCTTCTTTATCTCAACGTATTCCTGAGACGAAAGAAGCGGCGGGACGTTCTCCATCACAAAAGCCCTGGGACTCGCTTCTCCAACCGCTCTCATAAAATGTCGCCATAGTTGTCGTCGAGGATCACAGGGCACTCTCTCCCCAAGATTGCTAAAACCTTGGCACGGCGGTCCGCCGGCCACAACATCAACAGAGGGAAACTTCTTTATCTCCTGCACGGCGCATTGCGCCACTCTTTCCGTTAGGTTAGCTCTGATTGTTTCTGCGGCAGACGCATCCCATTCGTTTGCTAACACAGTTCTGAAACCTGCTCTCTTAAAGCCCTGGATCAATCCACCACATCCCGCAAAGAGCTCTAATATCGTGGGACCCTTGCCCCGCAAAGGCTTGTGTACGAATCGATGCCAATCGCCATGTCTCTCCGGCTTTGCCTCAAAGGAATACAATCGATAAGTGCCATTGCCGTTTTTTTCAAGAGCGAGGATGTCCCCTGTTCTAATCTTATGATATTCATAGAAGCGCCGCACCCATTCCGTACCATCAAGATATCCATCAGGTTTCCCATTCGGACCATGGCTTACATGGGTCGTAATAGTATCATCCAATCCCTTAAGATGAATCCTGAGGGATCTTGCCGGGAAAAAGTCATAATTCCCGGTTATGCTCAACTTGCCTCGCTTAAGATTGGCAGCGGTTACTTTCAGTAATCTCTTCTTGTCGGCTACGGTTCCACTCATGGCTTCATTATATCTGAGATTGATGAGTTACTCCACTCTTTGTGTCGACGACTAAGACCTTAACGCAATCATCTAAACTATGAACTATACTAACACGAGCACCGGACAAAAACGGGCACTTCAAGAATGTTTTTATCAAGTCAAGTATGATCCTCGCCCCACTAAACCTCGGTCCCTTCATTAGATCCGAGGGTGAGGGATTCGAACCCCCGGAGCACTTCTGCCCAACGACTTATAAAGTCGCCGCCTTAGACCACTCGGCCAACCCTCCGGATTTCAACAATCACGATCTTTTCGGTTTTTCATAGCAATAACTTTATCAACTACTTTTTCAAGTGTAGAGCAAATTCGGCCCTTTTCTCTGTTCGTTCCCACAATGCTCTCAATAACATATGGATTTTTTAGAGCATATCTCTTCTTCATGCCAAATTCTTCACAGCACTCAGAAAGACTTTTCGCAAATTCATCCTCGCCTATTTCCTCTTTTATGGTTGTCTCCAGATCCACCTTTAGGCAAGCATGTTCTTCAGTTACTTCATCTGGCCAATCTTGCTCCGTTCGACCTAACATTGCAAGGATGCGCCTGTTTTCGGAAGGATTTGCGGCCTTGCTTTTCCCCCTGCCGCACTTCTCGCATCCCTCCCCTTCCTGACCTTTGCCGTAATCGCCGTCCCACATTATAAATACATCTATTCCAAATTTCTTGAAGATTAGGTATGGCCTATCAATATTGGTTTTCCCCATACAAGGAATGACAGATACTCCCTGCTCCTCAAAATCTATTTTCTTAACCTTTGCTATTCCATGCAAGACAGCTTTGTCTCCTTCGCCCTCCACAAGCACAATAACATTAGCAAAGAAACCTTCATTCATCATAGGTGTCATAATCGTTCCAAGACGCGCAAGCACACTTTCAGCTGTATATTTTTCTCCCAAAGCTCCATTCAGCTCCCATAATTTTTCGGCTATCGCGTCCACGTCTATCTGAGCTACTGTTGTCTGTTTGATCGAACTATTATCCATCTTACTCTTCTTGATCAGTCTGACCTGATTAATTCTATCCATTCCCACAAACAAAGGGGAATGTGTGCTATATAGAATTTGAGTTTTTTTCGCCACACCTGGTATTGTTCCTTTAGCTATTTGTGAAAGAATATCTGATAAGTGACGTTGGCGACTGGGGTGCTGATATAGCTCTGGCTCTTCAATTGCAATTATCAGATTTGGCTGCCCGAGCTCTTCATCGTTTCCTTCGCCTTCTCCCTGTGCCTCCACGGTTTCAATAACTTTGTTTTCTTGTGCCATTGCAAGATGCTGAAAAATAGTAAAGATAAGCGCTCGTTGTAGGCCATGTCCAACTCGTGTCACGGTAGCCTTATAGTCATCCTCGACCAGTCTCATATCTGCTTGTGGTAAAGGAAAAGTCGGCTCCGGTAAGTCCCGCCACGATAGATCCACTTCTGCGTTCTTAACAAACGTCTGCAAGGTTTCGGTCATAGTGGAAGATAATTCATCAAGTTCTTTGATGTTTTCGGGGTTCATTATATTACTATACTCTTCCTTCGCTCGTTCCCTAAAATCCCGAAACTCTTTTCGATTCGATATGGCGCTTCTTACTAGCAATTCCATTAATTCTGATAGATATGAATCTCGTCCCTCTTCCGCATCATCGGAAGCATCTCTGACAGCAGGAATGAGAATAAATTTGGTGTGCTTCTCTAATTTCCCCTGCCCCACTTCCTTAAAACCGAAATACTGTCCGGCATCACGCATTCTTATACATTCACCCGGATGTTCTTTTTCCCACGCTACAAGAGCTTCTTCGGTCGCTCCCTTAGAGCCATAGGCGGGTAGACTGCTGTATTTCTCCTTTCCCCGCAAAAAGCTATATTCCTTCTTAGCGGTAGCTCCCCTGTCTGATAATTCTAAAGCCTCTCTTACAACCGCGAATTCTCCGTTTCTAAGAGTGGCACCATGATACTTCCCTATTGCCTTTCTGCCATCCCACTTAACTATATACTCAACAGTAAGCACCTTCTCATCAACATACGCTGAATGCACATCCAATTCTGACTTTGTCAATTCAGTAAACGTTATTGAAATCGCTATTTCTTCGTCCAACTTTTTATTATGATAATCATCCTCAGTAATTACTGTTGAAGGATTATAGAATACTTCAATAGCTTTGAAGAAAGAAGATTTACCTGCACCATTCCCTCCTACCAATACAGACAGATTCTCGCATATGAGCGTTGCGTCTTTGATGGATCGAAAATTCTTCGCGCGGATTGATTTGATAATCATTGTCTAGTACTTGTCCTTGATATTATCATTAAAATATCTCCCCAAGGAATCAGCGGCCATCCATTCTTTATAGACATTTTCGGGAAAGTTATAAATCGGATATTCCTTCCCGTGTTTGAATGTCATTACCAACGTCTTTGTTTCTTGATCGTAATCGATAGAACTAAACACACTTGAATTAACACTTGGCATTATTCCCCCTTTATCGTTTACTGTTTAACCATTCAAACACTGCCCAAGTAGCCAACAAATCCTCCTCGTTATATTTCAGTATCTCATTCATCACCTCCTCTCGTTTCTTGGGATCATTTGTCTCCGTCGCCTCGATGTACTTAGCAATTGACCACTCGCCATCTGATTCAGCCATCGAGCGTTTGAATCCAACATCCCTGTATTTCTCTACCACTTTTAAACTATAACTCGGCAGAGGCAAAGCTATCGAGCTTTTTGCAATAGGCAGTAAATCCAACAGACTTTCTAACACCTTTGCCCCAACATCATTAGAATCCCCGTATCTTTCAATGTATTTCTTCACATAGGTCTTTTCATACGTGGCCCAGTGAACGAATCGTATATCCCCATATTCATCAAATATCTTTTTAGCTTTAGCCAGAAAGTCATTCCACCCTTGCTCATCCCCCTCTTCGCCAAAGTCTGCCGTTGCCGGAATAAAATCCGATGGCTTTTCGCCAAAGACTTGCATCCCCCACAGGTATATCTTTTCTAACTCATCAAGGTGAGGCGGCAATCCCTCTAAATCAAACATCACATAATTCTCATGTTGTGGAATGTCAGGTTTCTGAATCAGTATTTCTTTCCCGCTAGCCATTGCCCTGGCAAGCGGCATGATTTTAGTAGCCGACTTTCCAACCCGTTGTGTCCTCTGTCCCCAGGGTCTCTGCAATTCAGCCAAACTATTCTCGTCATACTTATCTACGAACTCACTGACGGTAACAATACTCTCACCGCGCAATGCTCTAACAATGCCCTGATCCAGATCAGCAACCATAGCTACATCTTTTCTCGCTTCAGCTTCAGGCCAACACTTATCCCTAAACGCACACCCATTGCACTTTGACCAGCCCACTGGTTCAAACGGCTCTTCTTCAGATAGCTTTATAGTTAAAATGCTCTTGAGATTTTCTGCAACTTTTTCATCCCCCGCATAGTCGACGGGAACTATCTCATTTAGCCCATTGTGTACTTCCAACCGCTTAGGTGGCTTGCCAAATGTCTTATTGAATAACCAGCCATAAACATTCAGTTGATTGATTATTTCAGGATGGTCCCTATCATTGATTCGCCTCGATATTTTCGAATCGCGAATCACATACTCATCTCCATCCAGAAGGAAGTAATCGGGACGCCCCACTACCTCGCAAGCAGTACCACCAACGGTCTCATTCACGCCCATGTTTGGCTGATAGATAACCGCAGATTTTTTCTCGACCTCTTCCCTGGTCCTGAGTTCGGGATTGAATTCCTCGCTTAGATCAACGAAGTCCCCCAAAGAATCAAGATGCTTTTTTTCGTGCTCTATCCCAAAACGCTGGAGCACCTGCTCGAAAGGACCAGAATCTAATTGTGGTTCACCTATATGCCGGAGGTAGACGCGGAGAGAGCATTTTGATGGTTTTTGGAAAGAGTACAAATCAGACGCAGATATTCTCATAATTACCCCTCCTTCCGCTCTTTCCAGTGCTTCGCGATATTGTCCCTGCTCTTGGCATCGTCATAGCCATACCAGATAGCTGCGCCAACAAAAATGGCAAAAGCTGTCAAACCTTTGGGAGACGCAAGGTTGGCGCAACTGTACACCATTTTTCCCGTTGCCACCGTCTCGCAACAAAAAAGATAGAACGGTATGGCGATAAATAGCAGGTGCAACGAGATAAAATAGGCATGAACCTTATCGAAACGGGGTTTGGGAACTCTCAAGGAGTTAAAAAACAACAATTTTTCTTCATCATCCGGCAACTTTAGTGCCTTTCTCAGTCCACAGATATGATTAATTATTCTCATTCTGGCCCAATGCTCCCTTTGGTAATGAAGGGCCACGAGTATGTTGAAGAGAAGCAACCAGAAGCTGGCAGCTGTGGCATTGAGATCGTCAAATTTGAAAACAATGGCCCCGTTGATCACTACCTGAGCCGCAAATATCCCCCAAAAGACCGTGCTGATATTGCCGATGTGATTCCACGACATGCTCCATTCATTGTTGATCCGAGCAATCTTGATCTCCTGCGGCACTGTCGTTCCGCTTCTTGCCATGGTGCCTCCTTAATTTAGTCGATAGACAGTTTTAGACTTGTCCCCTTCGCCCCACCTCTGACATTTATTGCACGCCCTTCTTCACCCCCACTCCTGGCTTCCTTCACCCACACCCTCCCCTTTTGTATTGGACACCTATCCCCGTTTTCATGAGGACATGCTTTCGCAGGTGTGACAGGCATGGGCTGCCCCTACGTGTTCAATCGAAAAAACTCACCCTTAGCCATGCCTCTTTGAGGCATGGGGGAGCACGCAGTGGTGCTCCTCTACGTATAAAATTAAGGGACCGCGTCTAGAATTGCGACTTTTTCATCACACACTACTTACACTAATACCCTTGCTTCTCCGGAATCACTCCCCTCACTCCCCCGCGCGGATTCTTTACATCGCCCTTCCTTCTTGGAATCAGATGGATGTGACAGTGAAAAATGGTCTGCCCGGCATCAGGCCCAGAGTTTGCCCCAATATTAAAGCCAGTCACTGTATCATCACGCTTCGCGATATCTTTCTTCAGTTCTACCAACAAGGAGTTAACTGCATTTAGCTCCGGCTGGAATAATCCAAAGTATTCGCGCACATGCCGTTTGGGAATAACTAACGAATGTAACTCGGTCACTGGATATTTATCACGCATTGCTAAGCACAGTTCGTTCTCGCCAATGATCCGCTTTTTGGGCAGGTCGCAAAAGACACAGCCGGGAGTTCTTTCCTTGTAGCGTCTTTCGATGCCACGAAAGTCGGTGTCGTCCCGATTCTGCTTCATGGCATTACAGCTGTAACACAACGCTTGAAGATTCGAGATATCATCGGATCCCTGCTTGCTTCGCGGCACAATGTGATCCACCTCCAACGCCTTTTTGCGAGCAGAGATGCCACACAGTTCACAGCAAAACTTGGCTCTCTTTAACACTTCATAACGCTTGGTTCCAGATATGTAGCCGCTCGACTTGCGCCGGTGCGACCAGATGTCCTTGCCTCGCTTGGCCACGTATTCATCCAAGCGCTGCATCGATAACTCAACCAACTGCTTGATCTCAGCCGGCGAGAGCTGGTCAAAACCCTTTATGTGGTAGTTGTTCTCTTGCTTATCAGTGATCCCCCGATTCTTAGTAAGCACCCGACCCACCATATTCTTGGTAATTTGCTCGTAGTATTCAATCTGAGAGAGATCCTGCCCCGATAACGCCTTGGCAATCTGCCGCACCGAAGCCTTGCCCTCATGCTTCAACAACTCAATCAGCATTACCGGCTGATAGACATGCGACATCCGCATCTGGTTGCGAATGAAGTCTGATAGTTTTCTATATCTACTAGTAGGCATAAAGCTCAGTCACTATTCGCTAGGACTTATATATGTTCTCTCTATGGAATTCAAGGTAACGCTTTTGGTCAATCGTCAGTTCCTGTCTCAACTTCGCAGACTTATCAATGCTCAGCGAGTCCACATCATCTGTCATCAGTTTCTTCGACAGCACTATTCCTCCATCATCATCGAAGCTTATGTAGCCCTTATCAAACAGTTCATGGTAACACGGGGTAAGCAGAAGTCCATTGTCGGGATCACCCTTCTCCTCACTAGTTGAATCATTCCAAGGCTTTATATGACACGCAGTAAGGAACTTCAGATTATCGTAGTCTGATATCGAGCATTTCTCGCCCCACAGAGCGATCAGGTGCTTTCGAAAACGATCCTGTCCTATTCTTGCAGTGGTTGTAGATATTCGGTTCTCCCCGGTCCCCGCACCCATCGCTCCCTTGAGAAACGGCAGCTCTTCGGCCTTTTTCCTCATTTGCTTTGTGAGAATCCAACAGAAGGAGTGCGCATCAAGTAGAGATATCTCACCACGGCCTTTTGTGCCCAAAAACTCCCTCACATGAGCTATGAACCCGAGAAACTCCTGGTAGTTCTCCCACGAACAATTTCTGTTGGTCGTGATAGGTACGTCAAGATCAATGAAAAGTCTATCAAAGTTAGTGGTAGAAATCGGGAGGTACTTTTCAGAATCCTTGAGAAAGAAGATATATGCTAGTAGCGAGTACTTCCTACCGATAGTCTCCACTAGATAGTCAAAGTAATGTTTATGCGAACATTCATCTTTGAAGAATAGGTATGTCTTCTTTTCGAATTCTGCTAGGTCATCCGATCCCCCTCTCAGCTCAACCAACCTTCGATGAGCTATCCCCTTGAGCCCAACGCGCTTCTCCCTCCATCGGAAGAAATTGTTCTCGTCTATTTCAATTGCACCTATAAGATTCTCGAGAATCAAACCACTTCCGAAAGACTCACTTTCCCACTGCCAATACAGCAATTTATCCCTGGCGTCCAGCCGAAGTATCGTCTTGTAGTTCTCATATTCAACTACATAACGATGGGAACTGAATTGTTCTAGCGGCGTACCGTTTTCCTTCTCTACGAATATACTGAACTTATCCAGGCACAAAGACAGTCTATCGTTCAGACCTCGTCCATAGTCCATTCTGCTTTCTCCCCGCTACTTGTCTATCCGCTCATTCACCAACGTATACTCCGAGGGTCAGGGTCAAGTCTCCGCATTTACCGTTTATTCCGTTGCGCACGAATACCACGAGCGTAAGCTCGTGGAGGAAGCGTTATATATCGTTCGCTTTCTTGTCCTCCATAGCTTCCTGACCTTCGTAGCACGAAGTGCGAAGTAGGTTAGCGTAGGAGGAAGCGGACGCAATAGAAGCTTTTCTTTTTCATATTCGAAGGAGGAAAAACTTGTGGTCGCCTGCCGGCGACCGTTCGGGACAAGAATACCGCGGGTGTTAGCCCGGGGATTCTTATTAATTATATCATTCAATCGAGATTCGATTGAGATTCGATCCTTTTAACCCTTTCGTCCTTCATCCAACTTGTTTATACTCTGCATACCTTCTCTCAAGCAACTCCGGCTTAGGTCTATCATCCTTCCGCCTAGGCAGAATAATTTTCTTCTCATGCAGTTCTTTCAGCCCGTGCTGGAGCATGGGACCGTCATTCTCTTTCAGGATATCCGCTCGGACATCAATATTATAGTCAGGAGTAATGCCCAAGAAGTTTCTGTCAAAGGCAGCGTGGTGAATTTTGCAAAGGGACAGACCGTTTGGAACTATCGGATCGCCTCCTGGTTGGCCGTCAGGGATGATATGTGCTGCGTCAAGGAGCTCCGGATGTCTTAGGTTGCACAGGGAACAGCGTTCGCGGTAAGCATCCAGAACACGAATACGGAAAGAGCGTTGGTGCAAGCGTTGCCGCACGGTAGCTGTGATGTATTGCCGACGTCCAGTGTTCTCTTCAGCAAAACCATTCTCAGTCGCCTGATCCAGCGCTGACATATCATCAGCAGCAACTGTGAAGGTTAAGCTCGCAGGATCATCCCCCACAATAAACACCGGCCAAATCGCGACATGTCTTCCCTTCACTCGGGAAATACCGTGGAAGTATATCAGTGGAACATGCTGCTGCATCGCTTTGCGCAGACCAACGTTGTCCCACTGCTGGGCATTCGTTCCTTGATACTTGTAAAGAATCAAACCGTCATCCGAGACAACATCCTCATAGGGTCCATCTGCCGCGGTGGTAATCGAAATCGGCAGCTCCCAACCTTTGGGCTGCCATATCCCTCTTGATCCCTTTAGAGTAATCCTCTTCCCATCAACCTTGAAATCGTTGAGCTCGCTGGAATGAAAAACGCCCTCATTCCCAATAGCTCTCTCCTTGAGCCAAGCGAAGGCTTTCATACGGATTTGGATTTCGCGGGATGCTTCGAGGGACATTCAATAAGCTCCTTAATATGTCATAATTCTCCAGTCGCGCCGTAGTAAAACGGAGGAGGAAGACGCGGTCCGTTTATCACCCCAAAATAGTTTTCTCAGGACAAGGTGCCTACAAAACTAGATGAATTCACTGCGCCACCCACCCCCTAAGGTATGGTCAGCTCCTCTTGACTCTCAAACAAGTGCGGCCAATACTCTTCTTTTATCCTAAATTTCGTTCCGTGGTTTCTCACTGTTTTGCCTTTCGTTCTTGCATCAAAGTCAATGGCTACCCTTCCTTCCTTGATACACTTAAGGAAGAACATAGGCTTAAAGTTAGCAAGAAAATACGCGTTTGTATACTTCACCATCTTCTGTGGCTTATCTTGTACTGCTTTTACAAAAATACAGTTTCTCAACTTCGAGGATGCTGCGGATACTATCTCGTCGACAGTCCAGTATGGACATGGGTCAAGACGACCCTTCGTTCTTTTATACACTAAATCCAACCATTCGCGGTGCTTCGCGTCTACATCCTCTGGACGAAAAGCAATGGATATCTTCTCATCATCGACAATAACTGAGAACCCTCTATCTGACTTGCCGTGAATCGTGTGCCTAAAGCTTAAAGTTCCACTCGGATACTTGTCTTTGTGAGTTGGCTCCCAGCCAAAACCATCGACGAGTGCTTTAACCACACTTGGTTTTCGCGGCTTAGGATCCTTATGAAATAACGTAACCAACGTAGTGGAGGAAAGAGACGTCTTAAGTTCGTGTCCAACTGCGTCTGGTAAATCATAATTCCCCCCCTCAATACCCAGCAAATGTTCTAACAAGACCCCCGCTCTTCCCGAGCCAGAAAACCTTGAAACATCATGCCAACCTAAGCCGATGACTTCCTTTAACTTTACTTCTAGCTCGGACTTCTTTAGATGGCGAATCATTTAATCCTTTCTTCTCTGCCAAACGCTCCATCGCCATTTTGCAGTAAGTTTTAGAAAGATCAAAACCAATCCATTTTCTGCCAAGATTAACTGCCGCTACAGCGGTCGTCCCACTTCCCATAAACGGATCTAAAACGATCTTCGCCTTAGTAGAGCCAATACATCTTTCTATCAATTCCACCGGAAAAGGAGCGGGGTGTTCATTATTCATTTCTTGAGGTATTGACCATACATCACCAATTTTATTTGCTCCTTTTGCGAGCCTAAACTTTGGTTTGGCTATTAGATAAATCACCTCATATGTAGGCAGGAAATATCCAGCATTAAAGTTGATCCCGCCATTGCGCTGCCAGATAATTATCTGCCTAACGGGATAATCACCAACAATGTCCTGTCTGTCTTGCAACTTTCCCTTCTGGACACGCCATTTGTGGTTATAAAATATAGCTCCATCATCCTTAAGCAGACGCATCATTTCTGCTAGACAATCTCTCTGCCAGCTCACATATTTATCATGCGGCATTTTGTCGTCATGCTCTTCATAACCGTTTATCAACCTGGCTTTTTCCCATTTACCTCCACGACCGTCCTTCATACCATTCCCCGTTGAGTTTCTTAAATTATAGGGGGGTGACGTAACGACCAGGTCTATACACTTCTCGGGCATCTTCCTCATTAGCTCGAGACAATCTCCACAATGAATTCCATTAATCCACTTCTTCATCCGCATTCTCCTTAATTCAAACACTCTTTCCTCAATAAGACTATCAAAGGATCCCTGCTGGTTCAAGTGCATTCGCTCCATATCATCCTCCTTTCTTTACCTAACTATCGTAGCACCTCCCCCTGACCAAAATGGGGGTTTGCTGAAAAAAAGATGAAAAAAGATATAGGAAAGATCTTTGGGATGAATATGGCAGAATGCGCCTAAAATAAAAGGTCCTCACCGAGAGCACCTTTGTTACTACAAGTCAACTTGCCTAGCTTAAGCCTGTTCCCTCTTCCTCTATTCCTTCGTCATTTCGTGCTTGACATGCTTTTTCATAAGTGACCCCCTCTTTCTGTTCACCTATTTCTTCGCAAGCGTCTGAATCACAGCTTGAGTAGCTATGGAACCTGTCATGCCCAACGCTGAGGCCACCGGGGCAAAAAGAAGGGCAGTCTGAGTGATGGGCTTCGCCTTCAGCTCTGATAACTTGACGATAAGATCATATTCCGGAAAATACTGGTCATTCTTCATACAGATAGGGACTCCCCACTCTTCTATATAGAACACAAATGTTTCGCTGGCGCAGTATAGCGTCGTTCGCCACGAATCACTCAATCTCATCTTTACCTCTAGAGTATCTTCATAGCCTCTGTCTTTCAGGTACTTCGAGACCTTCACAAACAGTCCCAGTATTGCACCGTATAGTGTTTTCACGTTGATGAACTTTATGGTATCCACGGCAACCAAGTTCGATTTGCTTAACTTAATATGGTAACGCTGGAACAGCTCGTCCTCCTTCTCAAGATTATCATAGGTTGTGTATTCCAAAGGCAGAAGCACCTTTGTGTTGCCATGAATATCCACCTCTACCGTCAATCCATTGCGAGAAATGTCGCTTCCGTTCAAATACCTCAAAGCCACACTATTGTGGTAAGTATTCACGGTATCTAATGTGATATTCCCCCTGAAAGGCACGTTCTTACCATCTATCGTTTCTGATATCTCATAGCCTTTGTGAAAATGGGCTAGCATTTTCGTTATCTCTTCGCCCTTAAACAGGTCGCTCATCATGAAATGCTTATATGGCACCGTATTCATGAAGATCTGAAGATAGGGCTGATTGCTCTCCCCTTGGCATAATTCGTAGTCCATTGTTCTGAAGTCCTGAAGATCCTTCCGCCACGATTCTGCCCTAGAATATAGACCATCAATAACATGTCTATCACTCTGAAAGACAGGATCCGAAGCCGCTTCTTGTCGAACGTAGATTCTTCCGTCAGAATGAATATGCGGAGGAGTCTTGCTCTCTGGCACTACCACTATTAGAACTTTCATATTGTTGACTAGTTTCACAGCGAATGTCTCGAAATATGGGAAAGGCTGTATGTGCCCTTTAACGCAGTCCCTTATCACATCCGGCGAGTCCTCAACACCGACTACTTTCTTACACCGGTTATCATCATCGGCCTGAATGCCCACAAAATATATTCCTCCTCGCGAGTTGGCAAACGATGAGACAGACTTGGCAACTTTCTCCGCCTTCTGTCTGCTTTCCTTGTATTCAACATGCCATCCCTCAGCTACTTGCTTGTCCTTGAGAATCTCCAGATCCTTTGCCTTCAAATCCCTGAAGTATTTACCAAAAGGGTTAAACATAGTATTTCTCCTGTAGGTTCTAGGGTCACCTTCAGCTGCTCGCTAGCCTTGGCGACCAAGAGCTGTCCCTTATCCCCGCGAATATGATCCGGCCCAAGATGACGGGGCCAGGTCTTCCGTCTTCGGCTAGACTACGACGGACAAGTGACATTTGACATTTACGCCAAAACCGCACCCGCAGATATTGGTAAGCGAAAAGCCCCCGCTACCCCACCGCCCCTCAATTGTTAAAGCAATTGTGCCAGATGTAAATTATATCTTCAAGAAAAATTAGACAAAAAAGCTATAACTCCCCCGTGACACGTAACCTCGCCCCTTGTTTGTGTTTTGTCCTTCTTCGTTAGCGTTTTCTTCTGCATTACTTCAACCGACGAAAACGCCAGCTATGAAGGACATGCGCTGCCCGTACGGTGATTCCCTCTCATAATATCCGACGGTAGGGAACCACGGGGACGCCTCCGGCGTCCGGAGCCCCAAATAACATATTATCATCGCCCTCCTGACCCTACTCCGCCCCTGCGCTTGTCTGCTAACAAGCAGCCGCAGGGGCTACGAAGGGCAAGCAAAAATGGGCATCTCCCATCTTCGCCCCCCTCTTGGCCATGCCTCTTCGAGGCATGGGGGAGGGCGCAGAGGCCCTCCCCTACGGTAATATTTTCTACCGCTTGATCCGTCATCATACCCCAGAGGTGTAACACAAGGCGCTACGCAGGGCAGGCAAAAATAGGGGGGTTACCAAAAGAAAAATGTACAGAAAGGCTCTTCGGAATGAATGTAGCAGAACGCGCCTAAAACAAAAGGTGCTCGCCGAGAACACCCTTGTTACTACCAGTTAACTTGTCTAGCTACTTGTCCTACGAAGCTTGCCTGTCCTACGTAGCCTCTTGTCCTTCTACCCCTTAATCAACCCTCAAGCCCCATCCGCTGGTTTCTTGGCGCTTATAAAGGCGTCCTTCATCAGCTTCGACTGCCGCTCGTAGGCATGGCGTGGGTTCCTCGGCTTTGACATCAGCGATATCTCCTGGCAGATGAGGCGGGCAATGTTAATAATATGGCGTTCGCGGTTCCGCGCCTCCCGCTGGTAGAGAGGGTGATCACGGTTGATATAGATTATATCGCCCTCCAAGAACGATTCCGGTCCTTCCGACCCATAATGGTCCATCACCAAGGCCAGGTTCATCTGACCAATCTTCATCTTCTTCACCATCGCGCTCGGCGTCAGTCTTCTCAGGCGCGGGCGTCTTTTCTTTTTCTTCCCCGGTTTCTTTTCCGCCTTTTCTTCCGCCGCTTTACCCTCATCGCCGGCAGCACTCGCTCCCGACTTGCCCGGAACCGCCGCCATGTCTTTTCCGCCAGTCCCATCACCAAGCGGCAAGAGCCCCGGTGGGCACCAGTCCCTGTTTCTCGTCAGGGCCGCTTCTATTTTTGCTGACACCTCCTTCAAAGCGCGTTTTATCCGCGTGTTCTCCTTGCGATCATACTGGCTATCCAGTTCTCCTCTCACTCGCACCATCACCCGCTCCATCACCTTGCCCAGCGCCGCGAACTCCGGGCTGTCCCGGATCACGTCGTTCCGGTCGGTGGTCAGCGGCAAAAAGTCGGCGTTAACCTCGCCACTCACTCGCTGTAAAATATCCGGCTCCATGCCAAAGGGAAACCTGCGCACCGCCACCCCTTTAACCCGCAACAGAATGCCTGCCTCCCCATGCGTGGCCCGCGACGCGGGCAGGATCACCACCTCACCGTGTACCACGCCGTAATCCGTGCCGTCCAGAAAAGGGATCTTCCGACCGCTCACGGCGCGCGGCACAAGCTTCTTGCCGTTGAGAAAGACAGCGAACTCCGGCGCCTTCAGCGGCAGAGTCTCTATCAGCCTTCTCTCTACTGTCTCCAAGTCGAATTCCTTGCGCAAGCCCTCCAAGACCACCCGCGAACCATTGGCCTGCCCCACTACCGCCTCCTCACGCCGCAGGGGCAATTGCCATTCTTCGGCGTTAGCATTCCAATCCTTTTTATCAAATATGATCGTGCCGGCGAAAGCGCCCCGCCTGCTGAATACCTCGAAACGCTCGCAGGCCGAGAGCACCGAGAACTTGCCGATGCCAAACTCGCCGATCCTCGCCCGGCCAAAACGCGGGCTTTTCGGGTGCTCGCGCTTGAAGGTCGAACCAATATTAAAATACTGCCTGAGGCCCTCGAGATCCATGCCAGAGCCGTCGTCTTCCACCACCACCCTGCCGCCGGATATCTCTATCTTCACCTCGCTGGCGTCGGCGTCATAGGCGTTATTCACCAGTTCGCGCAGTAACTCTACGCTTTCCGTATAAAGACGCTCGCCGATAGTAATCAGGTGAGACTTATCTATTGTAACCGGGATCTTCTCCATAAGCCGCTACCGCTCAATAAAATTAAGCTAGCCTCCAAGGGGCACATTTAATTGCCCTGTAGTATATCACTTTTGGATTGCTAATACCGAGATAAGCAAGGTGGACGATTTGCTCCGGAATTCTCAGGCTATGGTGGAAGAGGCGAATACAATAAGACTCGGTGGGATCAAAACTACGTATCAGCCCTCAAACTTACCATCTAGACACTCGTCTATAAAAGCGTCATTGTCCGAATCAATGGACTCAATCGCCTTCTCCCACGATGCGTAATCCGTCGGCTTAATGATGGGACCGCGTCTAGAATCGAGAATTTTTTCACCTTTCGCATGCCACAATTCTCCTGTCCTACGAAGCTTCAGCGAAGTAGGAAGACACTGTCCCTTCATTTGATGCGAATGGGGGACTATAATGCACGCGCAACTTATTGTTTTCATACCGCAAGATCGCTGATAACTTTTTTCATTGGCACGCGCAGTAATCCCCAAGTTCCCTTACTCTTCCTTCAGTCCCAGCTTCACCCTGAGGCAATTGAAATCATAGCGGGGCCCCTCTGGGTCACTGTCGCCACCCTCCATGAACTCCAGCTGGCGCAGAAGGTCGATGAGACGCCGCCGCATCTTTGGGTCCTTGGCCGCTAACAGCGGCATCATGCCATCGAGGGCGAGCACCTCGTTTTTTAACCATTTTTCTTCATAGTATTCCTGCTTGTGCTCCAATAGCAGGCGTTTTTTTACCGCCGCCAACTCCGGCGGATCGTTTTTTTCCTCGTCCTTCCTCTTGCCGGCAATCACGCCTGCCTTGACACTTTCCAACAAGGACTTCATTGACTCGAGCACGCCCACCTTATGCTTAAGGCCGCTGATCCCCTTCAACAGCTTCTTGCCCCTGGCAAGTCGCTCTTTTGAATTGCACTCCAGGCTCAGCGTCCCCTCCTTTAGCTCAATGTTCCCCAGGAGAAGGTTACTCTTCGCGTTGTTCCAGATGAACCTCTCGCCCTTCTCCATCTCGTCCATTTCTTTCAATTCCCTGAGTTCGTCCGCAACCTTCCCTGCGTCCACGACCCTGTAGACCGCCTTGCTGGGCTCCAGCTTCTCGCCGTCATGGTTTACGAGAGCCCTGGGAAACAGGTTCTCCTCACGAAAACGCTCCACTGCCACGCGAAGGCCGCCGAAGAGGTGCGCCTTACGGCGCAGAAAATCTCCGAAGGATGTCTTCTTATCAACTTTCTTCTTGAAATTCCGGTAGCCTCCCTCCAAGTACTCGTCCACCACGTGTCGCTCGGCGGGAGAGATGGCGAAGACTGCACCCGACACAAAGTTGTGTTCCCCCGCGGGGAATATTCGACACGGGATAAGCACTCCTTTCTGCACCGAGCGAGAGGCCAGCTTATCTTTTACGATGACTTTTTTTCGGCTAAAGATATCTTCCAGTTCCAGCCCTTCCTCGGGAAAAATCCCCGTTACCTGGTAAACTGACATCGTCGCCTGCGTCCTCGCCTCCGCTATCCGCCGTTCCAAATCACCCAGGCCCTTGTCCTTCAGTACATTCTCCATAGCCGTCGGGCCACCTTCGGCCTGACGGTGGTCATGTACCAACCATTCAATGAATTGCATACGCTCGCTTTCCTCGGAGCCGTACGCGACGCCATTCTCCTCCTTTCCCCAATACAGGAGATGAAGGGCTGCCATTTCGTCCATAAACATCTTCTCCGACAACTTGACCCCTTCGCCGATCACCCTCGCGTCCGCCCGCTTCCACAAGAAAAGACCATCCCTAGCGCCCTCTTTCTTGAGCAAACAGCACTTTTTGTATTTCTTGCCGCTGTTGCACGGGCACGGGTCGTTGCGACCGATATCGCTCATACCGTTCCTCTCCCCCCTTTTTATTCCCCTTTCGCTTCTTCGTCCACCCTGAGGCGCAGTACATACGTCATCCGCTTGCCCCGAACCTGAATGCTTTCCTTGCAAAAAAACGGGGTCTTCGCATTCCGTATTTACCGTTTATTAATTATATCATTCAATCGAGATTTGATCCTTTTAACCCTTTTCGTCCTTCATTAACTCCTTCTCGTCTCGAACTATCATCGATGACACCGTTTTATAGCTACTTATTTTGAATATTCTTCCGATCCCCTTTATCGGCGTTTCCGGTATATTTCCTGATTAAATAAGATGACGGGGC
The DNA here is from genome assembly GCA_030621225.1 of candidate division FCPU426 bacterium. Classification (GTDB taxonomy): domain Bacteria; phylum Oederibacteriota; class JAUXIB01; order JAUXIB01; family JAUXIB01; genus JAUXIB01. Next base: position 8,851 of record JAUXIB010000004.1, on the reverse strand, counting down.
CAGGTCTTCCGTCTTCGGCTAGACTACGATGGACAAGTGATATTTGACATTTACGCCAAGACCGCACCCACAGATATTGGTAAGCGAAAAGGCCCTCGCTCCCCCTACCGCCCCTCAATTGTTAAAGCAATTGTGCCAGATATAAACTACATCTTCAAGAAAAATTAGACAAAAAAAAGACATGCCTCCCCCGCGACACGTAACCTCACCCCTTGTTTGTGTTTTGTGCGGCCCCTACTGGTGATTCCCTCCCATAATATCCGACGGTAGGGAACCACGGGGACGCCTCCGGCGTCCGGAGCCCTAATAACATATTAACATCGCCCCCTGACCCTTCTTCGTTCACGCTTTCCCGTTCATTACTTCAGTCGATGAAAGCGCGCGCTTCGCAGGGCAGGCAAAAATGGACAACTCCCATCTTCGCCCTCATCCTAGCCCACGGCCCTACTAGCAGGCAATCTGTTCCTAGCGAATCACCCCCTCTTGGCCATGCCTCTTCGAGGCATGGGGGAGGGCGCCCGCCGTCGCCAAGGCTATGTCGGGTAAACTCCGCCCCTCCCCTACGGTAATATTTTCCACCGCTTGGTTCGTCATCATACCCTTAGGCGGCTCGCGAGCCGCCCCTACGTCTGGAATACTTGCATCAGCAGAACAGTCAAAACATGGCACTTTTGGAGAAAAAAGAAGGGCAGCTACTTTACAAGTTCCTGCAAACCATCCAGCAGTCGTACCATAGCCAACGTATCAAGTGCGCAGTAGGCCTCCAAATCTTCGCGAACCTTGGCACGGTCTTCCTGAGCAACATCATCACCATACGTCACACGAGCGTACTCACTACTAGCGGTACCACCATCAGCAATAGCCATATCCTGGTAAGCTTTTTTATCGAAAGCGGGCAGAATATTCTTGAGCGAAGCATAACCAAGTTGGCAAGCGTGATAATAATGAAATTTTCTAAAGGGCACGATCAAATCCACCACCCGGGCCAGGATCGTTTCCACCCAGGCCGCGTATTCGGGATAAGCTTCACCCAGTTCCTGCAAGCGGGAGCATTCAAACCGGGCGTTGAACGCGAGTACAGAACCCTTATCCCCCATCAGCGGTTTCAGCTTCTCAGCCAGTTCCTGTCTTGGATCGTCCCCGCCCTCTGCCAGATAGGAATGATGTCGAAGCTCAGCGCCCTCGCTCTCACGGACATGCAACGAGAACTGAAAAGGGATCTGCTGGTAGGGACGAACCCCATCGAACAGCGGCAGCGGCGGCCAGACCGTTTCAAAATCCAAAAAATAGAGCGGATATTTTAGCTGCCCCAAGAACTCCTGTAATCCCAGCTTGTCCACCTGGGCCTGGCCGCTGCGTATCGCTGCTAACTGGATCTGCTGCTTATCGCTAAGCGAGAATTCCTCGGGAATATCAGCGACATCCAGCACCCCCTGCTCAAAGAGCTCGTATGCTTTTGCCCCGATGCTCCGCAGGGTAAAGACATTATGCTTGGGCAGAAAGCCCCAGCAGACCTCTTCCATCTGGCAGCTATGAAACATATCGCAGTGTTTGCCGATCTTAGTGTCCGGGCACTTCTTCAGCTTGATGATCTCCTGCATTTCTTTGAGCTTATCCGCAACCCCGGCAAGCTTCTCCTCAACCGCCTCGGTCAGCTCTTCTTGCTTGAGCAGTTGTGCCGGATCGATATCACCCTGACGCACGTATTGATTATTCACACACGCTAACATGCACTTCCTTATCTTCAGCCCTTCGCCCTTGAAGATATATGCCTGCACCGCCATATCGTCATAGTGATAGTCTTTCACCTTGGTAGAGGACTTCACCTCTATCATATCCCACTGATCCTCGCCCACCGGGACAAGTACGTCCGCCCGGGCGAAGGCGCCCCGATGCTCAAGTGTCGCCTCGAATATTGGTATCCGCTGGGGCAAGAGCTCTTTCGTCTGCTTGATCATCGCCTCGTAACTATCAGGATCGTAGGCCACCTCAATGCCGCCTGGGTAGAGCTTCTTCGCCCATTCGCCTATTTCATGGCCGCCAGCGAACCTGGCCTCGGTCGCCGCGTCGAAAGCAGGGATTTCATCCTTGGCGTTGTATAGGTACCAGAGCAGCTTGGGGCACTTAAGCCCGGAGATATATTTTGACTTGGAAATTGATTTCATAATTTCTGCTATTCTTTTTCTTGATGAGTTGCCTGATCAACTACGCCCCGTCCCTCATTCCCCCTTGTTTGTGTTTCGTCCTTCTTCGTTAGCGTTTTCTTCTGCATTACTTCAACCGACGAAAACGCCAGCTATGAAGGACATGCACGGCACGTACGGTGATTCCCTCTCATAATATCCGACGGTAGGGAACCACGGGGACGCCTCCGGCGTCCGGAGCCCCCAATACCATGTTAACATCGCCCCCTGACAAAAATGGGGGGGGTCACTTTAAATACTCAAACTATTTTACCGCGCTTACCCATTTTTGTCAGGGGTGAATGCTAATATAATTGTATGAAGCCACAAAGAAAAACCCCCGTGGCCCTTGACGATATGTAAACTATAGTGTACACTAGTATGAGAGAGCAACAAAAACATATCAGATACTACAAGACCAAGGGTGGTCGCAGTCCCTTCCCGGAATGGCTGGAGACACTTAGCGACCACAAGGGACGAGCCAAGATAAAGGGAAGATTGGAACGAGTCGAGCGGGGCAATTTTGGTGACGCGAAGTCTGTTGGTGAGGGGGTTTATGAATTAAGGATCCATTACGGGGCTGGCTATCGCGTGTACTTTAGCAACATCGATCGGATTATAGTTTTACTTCTATGTGGCGGAACGAAGGGAAGCCAAAACAAAGACATAAAATTAGCGATACAGTATTGGAAAGATTACCAAAAAAGGGGGAATGAAAATGGTTAGGTCCGGCGATTATAACGAATGGCTTTTGGAATCACTCAAGGATCCCAAGGAGGCGGCAGCTTACCTGGAAGCGATTTGGGAAGACGGCGATTACCGGATATTTTGCAAAGCATTACGTAAAGTAGCCCAGGCACAGGGAGGAATCTCTCGCCTTTCAAGGGAAGTTGGCTGTTCGCGAGCCGGCCTCTACAAAGTATTTTCAGGCAAAGGAAATCCGGAGTTGAAAAGCTTGGATAAAATACTCACCTCTTTTGGTTTAAAACTCTCGGTCAAGGTTCAACCCAGGCAATAACGTCCCCGTAAACCTCTGGGGGGTGCCAAAACTTGTAGAGCGTACAGCGTTATCCCGCAAGCCAAAATACCCAAACCTAATCGGGACAAGAAGACACGGGCGTTAGCCAGAGAATTCTTATAGCGTAGCTTCTTATTACCGCAACCTTTTCACACCCGGTGAGCCAACGACATGCACACCGGGTGTGACAGAGAGACTTTCCATAACCTCTGGGGTTGACACCCCAGAGGTTAAACGTCATCACACAAAAACACATCGCCGCCTAAGGTGACAACCGCGCCGGACGCTCCAGGATCTCCAGGATCTGCCGTGCGCAATAGATGCGGCCACGTTTCGCCTCGCTCACCTCGCGCAGGATAGATAGCTTTTCCAACTTCCGCATCGCCCTTTGCGCCGTGGTGAAGGCGATACCGATCTTCTCGGCGGCATTTTTAACGGTCAGGAACGGGTTCGCCGCCACCATATCCAGCAGAAGTGCCGGCGTTCGCGATCTCAAGCCGACCGCGGCCTGCCGCCACGCCAGCAGTAGTTTATTGATCTGCTCCGCCCGCTGTAACGCATCCTCCGATTGGCGTGCCACCCCATTGAGAAAATATTCCAGCCAAGGCAACCATTCTCCTCGACTGCTCACCCCGCCCAGTCGTTCGTAGTATTCCCGTCGTGTGGCCTCAAAAAAAGCGCTGAGGTATAAGAGCGGAGTTGGCAGAATGTCCCTTTCGACCAGGAAAAGAGTCACCAACAACCGCCCTACGCGTCCATTCCCGTCCAGAAAAGGATGTATCGCCTCAAATTGATAGTGGGCCAGCGCTATCTGCACCAACGGCGGCAGCGTCCTGTCATGCAGAAATTTTTCCCAGTCGCCCAGACAACAGATCAGTTCATCCGGCGGCGGCGGGACATAGGAAGCATTTTCCAGCGTGCAGCCTTGCTCCCCAATCCAGTTCTGAGTGCGGCGAAACTCTCCCGGCGTCACAACCCCTCCCCTCACGCCCTTCATCAGTTTCCTATGGAGCTCTCTTACCAGCCGCAGCGAGAGCGGTAACGTCTTGAGCCGCTTGATACCGTATTCCAGAGCGGCAACATAGTTGCCTACCTCGCGCAGGTCCGCGCCGCTTCTTTCCACCGAGGCGCCCGCCTCCGCAGCCAGCAGTTCTCCCAGCGTGGCCTGCGTTCCCTCGATGCGACTGGAGAGGACCGCCTCCCGCCGCAGGAAGGGGCGCATCAGTAAATGTGGATTGGGCAGACGCCTTCCCTCGCCCGCCAACCGGCCGACCAAGCGGTCGGCGTCCGAAAGGACACGCGTCAGGCGCCGCGACCACTCCAGCACCGGCGGCAAGGGGTCGGGGATGAAGGCCAGGTAGCCGCCCTGGCACCGCTTTTTCTGTCCAGAAGGTTTTCTCCTTTGTATCATCATTTTCTTCTCTTTTTAGCAACGAAAACAGCCGCTTGCCTTATTATCGATATCATACTATAACGATAATAACTTGTCAAGCGGCTTTCACCTGCCCTGGCGGTTCCCGTAACCTCTGGGGTTGACAACCCAGAGGTTAAACGCAACTCATTCCACACGTAACGAATCACCATTGAGCAGCTTCTCTATTTCCTTATTCCCCGGGTCGTGTTTCAGGTATCTCACGTAAGCTTCCCGCGCGCTTTTCTTATCGCCGAGGTACAAATAATAATAACCAAGAAACTCATACAGTTTCAGATTCTCGGGGTCGCCGCCCGTGGCGGCTTTGAGTTTCCTCACGTAGGCAGTGACATCTTCCCGTGTTTTCATACTCGCGGCCTGCTGGATCAACTGATTACTGTGCGAACGGGTTGGCGTCTTTTGTCTCCGCCTGCTCGAACTATATTCCGGCAGATTTGCAGGTACTTCACGCAGATCGAATGTATGGCGATAATAGTAGCTATCCGTCTTGGTCTTCAGTTTTCCCTTCTCGGCAACCATAACAAACGGTACGCGCGTGCGCCCCAACATTACTGAATGCACCCCCAGACCACCAGTAGCATGTTTGAATTTCGGCTCCGCCCAGCCGGCTTTCCCTAATGGCACAAAAGAGAGCTCGTTCCATTTCCTCCCCTGCTGGTCCGGGGCCGGCTCGCGGCTACCATCCGTATATAGCGTCATGATCTTCCCGGCGCCATCGACGTGTACCACTTTTCTCTTATCGGAATCAAGATTCAATATAAACACATAGGAAACCAACTGGTAATCCCCGACCGCCCCTTTTTTGTTCGCTGTCTTAATGCAAAGAACGTTCTTTCCCTCTGCCAATAGTTCCAGGGGAACCGGATGTTTGTGAGTAGTGCTTTCTCCCGTACCTTCACGCAGCATCTCCACAACGAGCGTGCCATTAAAATATATGCTGTATGGAGCGTGCGAACCTATTCCAATGGTAGCGCTTGTGGGCCACGGATCAGCAGAAAGCATACATATGGAAAGAGAGAAGACCAAAATCGCCGCGAAAAAACGTTTCATACCCCCTCCTTATTAAAACCCCGGCAACCTCTGGGGGTGCCAAAACTTGTATAGCGTAGAGCGTACAGCGTTATCCCGCAAGCCAAAATACCCAAACCTAATCGGGACAAGAAGACACGGGCGTTAGCCAGAGAATTCTTATAGCGTGGCTTCTTATTACCGCAACCTTCCCACACCCGGTGAGCCAACGACCTGCACACCGGGTGTGCCCCCTTAACCTAGCACAATGGTCACTTTTTAACGCCGATCTCCTCTTGGCTTTTCATTTCTTTTTTCAGAATGATATTAACGACCTTTCTGAGCTCGGTCTTCCGCCTAATTGCGACCTCCGCATAGAACTTGCCAATCTTTTTATCAAGATAGACCGGCAGCTCCAAGTTTCCTATTGCTTGATAGAACCTGCCCCTCGTTGCTTTCGAGAAATCATATTCTTTTTTCATTTTCTCATCCCTTTTTCTTACCGCGATACTGGTTGATCTCCTTTTTAGTAGCTTTGCGCGCGGAGATTATCCTTACAAACTCTTGCTTGTCCTTTTTTCTATACGTATGCGCGACCACAATTATTCCGGCTTTGGGAGATAGGCCCATAGTAATCCATCTCTCTTCTTCTCGGGAACGCTCCTTATCATATAGCGACAAAGAATTTTTATCCGCGAAAATAAATGCCGCCTGTTCGAATGAAATACCATGCTTTCTTATATTGGAATCTGTCTTCTTCCTGTCCCACTCGAATCTCATTTGTTATGTCCTATGTACGACAGATCTTGTGAAGTAACCACCAATTAAAGTGTATCATATCACCAGCACGTTGTCACATTCGAAGTGTCCCACACCTCTGGGGTTGCTAAAACTTGTACAGCGTGGCTTCTTATTACCGCAACCTCTTCACACCCGGTGAGCCAACGACATGCACACCGGGTGTGAAGAACGGTTAAATCATCTCGTTTCCTGCATAAACTCCTTAAAGAACTGCCGCATTACTTTGGCCCGATGACGGGCGATGGCTTTCCCGGTCTTGGTGCGTATCCTTGCCGGAAGTTTGCGGAGTTTTACCATATATTCCCGATAAGCGGTATCTTCCCGTGAATAAGAACGTGTGTCTTTAAGCTTATCACTGTTCACCAGGCGCGCGCCGACCTCGCCGGCAAAAAGAAAGGCCCGGCCCACGCCCACCGCACCCAGGGAATCTATCTTGTCCGCATCGAAAAGCACCTTGGCCTCTATGCTCACCGGCGCTTTCTTGTCCCGAAAGCGGTGCGTCCTTATGCATTCCACCACCCCTTCGATGCGGCCTTCGGCCTTACTCAGGGCAAGTCTCTCTCTAATCTTCGATTGGTTTAGTATGCGCCTAGCCAGCTTCGCGCCCAGCTCAGCGTGACACAGTTTGCCATTGGCTTCATCCTGGGCCTGACGGCCGATATCATGGAGAATAGCCGCCGGCATCAGAATAGACATATCCGCGCCTTCCTTCTTGCCTATACCCTCGCAGAGCCCGCAGACCCTGACCACATGATCCCAGCCGTGGCTGCCACGGGCGCCTTTAAAATATTTGCGGGCGATTGCTATTAAGTCTTTGTATTGTGTATCCATTATCGTGTGTGGCGTTGCGTCCGTTCTTGTAGCTCGCAGTTAGTAGCTCGTAGCTCGTTCTGCTTCTGAATTTAGCAAAACGCACTACTAAGCAAACAACCTTTAACCTTCTAAACCTGCCAAACTTTATCATGGATATCGCATTTAGGATGTCGTAGGTCGTAAACAATTAGTACACGGTACACAGGACACGGGACACGGGTAGCTAACCCGGGAAGCAACGAGCTACGAGCTACCGCCGCTAAATCCCTTCGGATGCCGCTGATGCCAGCGCAGGGCCGTCTCGATGATATGCTCGATGTCGCTCTCGGTGGTCTCAAAGCCCAGCTCCCGGCGTGCTTTGTCCACGTTGGCAATAAGCGCTTGCGGGTCTCCGGCGCGGCGGCCGGTTTCCGTTACCTTGAAATCAGCACCGCTAACTTTCTTGGTAGCAGCCAGCACTTCTTTTACCGATACCCCTTTACCGGTGCCCAAGTTATAGACACGGTGCGGCTCCCCCTCCTCGATCTTTTCCAGGGCCAGAATATGCGCGCGGGCCAGGTCGGAGACGTGGATGTAATCGCGGGTACAAGTACCATCGGCAGTATCCCAGTCCGTGCCAAATATCTTTAGTTCCGATAGTTCACCCAAGGCGGCCTTGATCGCCGCGGTACCCAAATGCGCCTGCACCAGGTGAGCGTCCCCCAATTCACCACTTTTGTGCGCGCCACTGGCGTTGAAATAGCGCAAGCTGATGCCGTGCATCTCATAAGCGCGGCAACACCAGTCCAGTGCCTGCTCAAACATCAACTTAGAATGTCCGTATGGATTGATCGGCTGGGTGGGAGAGCTTTCCTTTACCGGTATTTCCGTTGGCTCACCATAAACCGCGGCAGTAGAAGAAAAAACTATTTTCTTCACCCCTGCCTGCCGCATCGCCTCCAGCAAGACCAGGCCGTTACTGAAATTATTACGGTAATATTTAGCCGGCTCAGCTACTGATTCGTCTACATATATATAGGCCGCAAAATGAACAACCGCGTCTATCCCCTCAAGCGCCGCCTGCAACTTACCGGAGTCAGCCAGCTCGCCCTCGATCAATTTAGCTTTAGCTACCGCTTCTTTATGACCGGACTCAAGGTTATCGTAGACAACTACCTCGTACCCGTTATCAAGTAGTTCTCTTACGGTATGGCTGCCTATATAGCCAGCACCGCCGGTTACTAGTATTTTCTTCATGGTTGTTTCCTTTCTTAACTACTGACCACTGACCAGCCTACTGACCAGCCTACTGACCAGCCTACGGCTGGTGGCGCCCACAGAGGGACGCCACTACTAACTGTCCAGCCCGCGGCTGGTGGCGCCCGCAGAGGGACGCCACTACTGACTGTCCAGCCCGCGGCTGGTGGCGCCCACAGAGGGACGCCACTACTAACTGTCCAGCCTACGGCTGGTGGCGCCCGCAGAGGGACGCCACTACTGACCAGCCCGCGGCTGGTGGCGCCCGCAGAGGGACGCCACTACTGACCAGCCTACGGCTGGTGGCGCCCGCAGAGGGACGCCACTACTGACCAGCCTACGGCTGGTGGCGCTCGCTGC
>JAUXIB010000010.1 GCA_030621225.1 candidate division FCPU426 bacterium | reverse complement strand
AGCCGCTAGGCAAGAGGATATCGAGCAGGAAAAGTTGGATATCGGCGCTCCATTCGAAGGGATCTCTGATTATTGACAACGGAGCGGTTCGGGCATTAAAGGGAGGGAAGAGTTTGCTGTCCTCCGGCGTTACGGAGTCGCAAGGCAAATTTTACGAAGGGGATCTTGTGACAATAGTTGATGCCAATGGCAATAAAATAGCCCGCGGCCTTGCTAAGCTTTCTTGTGATGATTTGAAGAAAATTGTAGGCAAACGCACGACAGAGGCAGCGATTATCCTTGGGGTTAACAAATGTGATGAGATCATCCATCGCGATGATCTATTGGTGTTGGGGGATTAATCGGGTCCAACGTCGAACCCTTCGACTCATTCCATTCGCTTTCGCCTTCGTCAAGGGCTATGGCGGACAAGCAGGGCAGGCTGTTAAAATGTCAAAAGTCTGTGGATCGAGGTAACGGAACAAAATGTACGGGCTGTCATTCCCGCGGAAGCGGGAATCCAATGATACTGGACACCTGCTTTCGCAGGTGTGACATGTAACGTTCAATACCCCGGCATTCCTGCGAAGCGTACCCCGGCGAGGGGAAGCGGGAATCCGATGATTTATTCCGCAAGCTAAAAGACACAGGCTTAACCGGAACAAGAAGACACGGGCACTAGCCCGGGGGTTCTTATTCCGCAGGCGATAATACACAAGCTCCATCGGGACAAGAATTCCGCAGGGATTCTTATTCCGCAAGCTAAAAGACACAGGCCTAACCGGAACAAGAAGACACGGGCACTAGCCCGGGGATTCTTAAAAAGGAGAAAGATGAAACTCGAAGAAACCAAGATATCCCAAATTATCATTGATAACTATCACAAACGGCTCAAACAGGCGTTGCATCTGGACGTGGCCATCGCCGGCGCGGGTCCGGCGGGGATGGTCGCCGGTACGTTGTTGGCCAAGAAGGGTCTGAAGGTAGCGATATTTGAGAAGAAACTGGCGCCGGGCGGCGGCGTCTGGGGCGGCGGCATGATGTATAACGAGATCGTGGTGCAGAAGCCGGCCGTACATATCCTGAAGTCGTTCAAAATAAAGCACCAGCACATGGGTGGTGACTATTACGCGGCCAATGCCGTGGAGACGGCTTCGGGTCTTTGCTACCGCTTTCTCCAGTCCGGGGGTATGATGTTTAACTGCATCAGTGTGGCTGATGTTATGTTGCGGAATAATCGCCTGACCGGGTTGGTGCTGAACTGGACTCCGGTGGAATTGGTCAAGCTTCACGTTGATCCTCTGGTGATCGAGTCTAAATATGTGATCGATGGCACGGGACATGACGCGGATGTGGCCAGCGTTTTGGTGCGCAAGTCTGGACTGGAACTCTATACTCCCTCGGGTGGCATAGAGGGCGAGAAACCAATGTGGGCGGATGATGGCGAACGGACCACTGTTGCTAATACCAAAGAAATATTCCCCGGGCTTTATGTCGCGGGCATGTCAGCCAACGCTGTGTTTGGCGGGCATCGTATGGGACCGGTGTTTGGTGGCATGCTGTTGAGCGGGGAGAAGGTGGCGAAGGAGTTGGCTAATAAGCTGAAGCGGTAAGGAATTCTGAATTCTGAGTTATGAATTATGAATGAGGTATACAGTAGACGGTAGACGGTATACGGGGGGCGTAGGCGGAAGCTACGAATCGAAATGATGGTGAAGAAAAAACAGCCTAAAATATATTGCTGCTATTGCAGCGAAAAATTGACCTATCATATGGAAGAGGGGGTCAAACGGCTATACTGTTCCGATTGCCGGATGTATCACTATGAGAATCCTTTGCCGGCTTATGCGGTGGTGGCTTTTGACGAGAGTGGCGAGCGGGTCTTGCTGATCAAGCGTGGTGTGGAACCGGGCGCGGGGATGTGGGCTTTGCCGGGGGGGTTTATGGAAGTGGACGAGGGGCTTGCGGCTGGTGCGGCGCGCGAATTGCAAGAGGAGACCGGCCTGGAAGCGCAATCGTTCCAGTTGATCGAACTGCATAGCCATATGAGCGATATATACGGGCAAGTTATCATCCTGGGATACCTGGCGGAGGGGGTAAGCGGCGAGCCTAAGGCGGCGGGAGACGCCCGGGACGCAAAGTGGTATCCGCTAGATGAGATGCCGCTGCTGGCGTTTGAAAGCCATCGGGCGTTGATCGAGAAGGCAAGAGAAGTATGAATTATGAGTTATGAATTCTGAATGCTGAATTATAAATTCCAAGTGCCAAGTTCCAAAATTATATCCGCCTTCGTCATCGGCCGTCGCCCGTTGGGCGATGGCCTGACAAGAGGGCTTCCTTCTACGCACTCCGTGCTACGGTGCGGCAAGCAGATTGGTTTTTTAATAACGGTATGACGTTGGTTTTAGAAAGAAAAAACGTCGTGTCGTCGTGGTAAAAAACGGTGTTCGCCTGCGAACTTACACATGGTAAAACAAGCTAACCCAGAGACGGCTACTTTTGCCCGGAACCTCGGATTGTTCGACGCTACGATGCTCGGTATCGGCGCGATGATCGGCGCGGGGATATTCGTGCTTACCGGGATCGCCGCCGGTGAGGCGGGGCCTGCTTCGTTGCTGGCCTTTGCGCTCAATGGCGGCGTGACCCTGATCACTGCCTTTGCCTATGCCGAACTTGCCTCGGCCATTCCGCGTGCAGGGGGCGGCTATGCCTTCGTGCAGATGGCTTATCCCGGCGCCATGGGGTTCGTCTCGGGTTGGATGTTGTGGTTTGCCTATACTGTGGCCTGTAGCCTCTACGCGCTTGGTTTTGCCGGATATTTTTGGGAGTTCTTCCACCGGTATTTGCCGGGCTTTTCAGAGGTCGTGTTCAGCTTGACCGGTGAGCACGGCGCCATCCTGCTGGTCATCCTGCTGATCGGGGCCGGTTTCATCTTGCTGAACTACAAGGGCTCAAAGGTGACCGGGGCGGCGGAGAACGTGTTGACCGTGGCTAAACTGGTGGTCCTGGGCATATTCATCTATTTCGGCCTGGTGGAGATCTTCAGAACGCCGACCGAGTCAGTGGCCTGTCTCTTTCCCTTCTTTCCCAAGGGCATGGGCGGGGTGCTGATAGCCATGGGATTGACCTTTATAGCGTTTGAGGGCTATGACTTGATCAGTACTGTTGCCGAGGAGATCAAAGATCCCGAGAAGAACATCCCCCGCGCCACCTTTATTTCACTGGGGGTGACCATGGTTATGTATCTCTTGATACTGTTGGTGGCCTTGGCGGCGATCAGGCCGGAAGGGATCACTTCGTGGGAATATCTGGGAAAATATCAGGAGACTGCGATCGTCCGCGCGGCGGAGAATTTTATGCCCGCTTTTGGGGTGGCGCTGATCGTTTTTGGCGGCCTGCTTTCTACCATGTCTGCTCTCAATGCCACCGTGCTGGCGGCCTCTCGGGTCGGGTTTTCGATGGGCCGGGATAAGTGGCTGCCTCAGCTAATGTCAAAGATCCACGAGCGGTATCATACACCGCACGTAGCAATTGTTGTCACTGGGGTGATTTTCCTCTTGATCGCTCTCTCGCTGCCGATCGCTGTGGTCGGCTCCGCGGCCAGTTTGATGTTCCTGCTGACCTTCGCTATGGTCAACCTCTCTTTGATAATGTTACGGCGGCGTATGCCCGAGATCGAGCGGAAGTATAGGATGCCGCTTTACCCTTACCTGCCGATCGCCGGCATCGTGCTCAACCTTTACCTGGCTGTTTACCAATTTAAGTTTCAGCCGGCCGCCTGGTATGTGGCGATCGGCTGGGTGGTCTGCGGCCTGATGCTTTATTACACTGTTTTCAAGCGGCAGGCCGGGTTAGAGGAGCCGCGGGTGATCGTGCCGCGGACTGCTGAGATCGGGAAGCAGGAGGGAAAAGCTGTGGTGGTGGCCCTCTCTAATCCTGACAGCGTCGAACCGCTGCTCAAGCTGGGGCACGCTGTGGCCAAAGCGCGTGAACTGAGACTGGTAGCGGTAAGCGTGGTAGAAGTTCCTGACCAGGTACCGCTGCAGGACGGAATGAGGATGGCGCATCACAAAAGAGCCTTGCTCAAGGGAGCTGAGCGGGCCGCGGCTAAACTCGGTATAAAGATGGAAACCGATGTTGTCATAGCGCACCGTGTATACGAGGGCATATTTTCGGCCCTGGAGCATCAACGGGGCGAGTTGCTGGTGATGGGCTGGAAGGGATACAGCAATGCGCGCGAGAGGATCTTCGGTGAGATCACTGATCATATTATTCGTTACGTCAAAGCCGACCTGATGTTATTCAAGCCCGGCGAGGACCCGGGAATGCGACGCTGCCTGCTGCCGACCGCCGGCGGCCCTAACGCCAGGATGGCTGCTATGGTGGTGGATGCCTTGTCCAAGCAGTATGAAACAAAGACGACGGTCGCTTATGTCGTGGGCCCCGGAGCTTCTGAGGCGCAGTGTGCGCGCGGTCGTGAGTCGATCCGTAAGACTGTTGATCAGCCCGGCTTGACTATGACCTACTCGGAGAAAGTCATAGAGTCAGATTCTGTAGCCAGTGGTATAGCCAAGTCCGGCCGTGATTATGATTTAGTGGCGATCGGCGCCACGGAGGAGCCTTTCTTCCGAAAAATGCTCTTCGGGGAGATCCCTGAGAAAATCGCTCGTTTTTCTCCTACTTCCGTTTTGGTGGTAAAAGAGTATGAGGGGGCGGTGAAATCGATAGTCAAGAAGGCGATAGGCTAGGGTGAGGAATTCTGAATTATGAGTTATGAATGCTGAAATGAAGACTACGAAGGAGCAGGGAAGTGGTCAGTGGTCGGGGGACGGTGGTTGGTGAAACAACCGTCGAACCCTTCGACTCATTTCATTCGCTTCCGCCTTCGTCAAGGGCTATGGCGGACAAGCAGGGCTGGCTGTCAAATGTCAAACGTCAAAAGACAAACGACGTGTGACGGAAGAATACTATACGCAAGACGCTGTACGGGACACTTGTCCACCATAGCTTTAGCGACGGCGGAAGCCTTGTCGAAGGGTTCGGAGCATGTGGGATGTTGCAGTTTTTCTCCAGTCTTGACAATCCTATTTCGGATTGGTACTATAGATTTTCGTGGGGGAGTGGGGCCAGAAGGACAGGGGGTACACCTTTCAACGATTTGCCTGTCTCCTGCTCTGTAGGTGAGCAACTCCATAGTCATGATTGAGATGGCTTTTCCCTTATCATAAATACGAAGCTTTAAAATGCAAGCTGTTAATCCGTTTTGGAGGCCCAATTATGAATGAGAAGGCCAGAGACATCAAAGCTGTCATTTTCGCCAGCCTGCTTTTGGTTATGGCATCCTCGGTTTATGCTGAAAAGACGGAGACAGTCGACCTTGGCCCGCAGGATGTGATACAGGGTGCCGCGGTCGGGAATCCCTTCCGGACCGAGGGGGCCGCAGAGAAAGAAGACAAGGGAGAAGCTGGGGGGACTACTGGGACTGCGGTCAAACAGAGTGGTCCGTTGGCCGGGGAAGAAGTTGAGAGCGGTGCCGTTAAGATCGACATCAAAAGAGCCAAGCCAGGCAAGATAGTACAGGGGAGCCGTGAGGAGGGGAAACAGAAGTCTGGCAAGGGTAACACCCCTTCCACGGCCGTCCCGGACGTGGCGAAGAACCAGCGAGGCGGCGAACAGGATGCGAGTGAAGACGGCGCCGGCAGCAGCGGGCCCGTGAATACCAAGGAAAGCCGTATCCTCCGAGACACGAAGCCGAACAAAGGTCAAGCACGCGGCAAGTCCCCCGCGAATCCCAAGAGAGTCAGGCTTGTCGACACAGCGTCCCAAGCAGAGGGGACCGACACCGTGAGTGCCAAGAAAGGCCGTGTGATCCAGGGCACGAGGAAGGTAGACAAGAAAGACAACAGGCCGGGCAAGAGCCCTGCCACGGCCATCCCGGGCCGGGTGGGCAAGGGCAACCCCCCTGAGAATGGGATTGCCAACGGCGAAGGCGATGGTGCGACCGACGCCGGTCTTGCGGAAGAGGAAACCGAAGGCCAACCCGACGCGAACCAGCAGAACCCGCACAAACAGGGCCGCATCATTCGAGGAACGCATGCCAAAGACGAAGACGGATCGGCGCGCAGAAGGGGCGATTCGCTGCAAAACGCCATCCCCGGCCGCCTGGTGCCAAGAAGCGACGGCAAGGAAAAAACGAAACCCGAGCAGGGACAAGAAAAGGGCACACAAGACTAGCGATGCATAGGGAACACCTGCAAGAAACACACAAGCACCCGTCATTGGAATCAGCCGGTTTGGCAAGCCGTCTTCTCCTCATATCACTCCTTTTCCTCGGCAGTTCTTGTTTCTGTGTGGACAGTGCAAATGCTCAATGCACCGATGGGCAGATCTTCTACTGCCGCTTGACGGATTTCATGGATGGCGAAGCCGACGGCTACAACGAGTCCTTTGACCTGATCGTCGCCACAGACGCGCCGGGTGGGCCCGGCTGCAGCCGCACTAGCATGGCGAAACTGATAAACACCGATACGGGCAATGAAGTGTGGGTTGGCCCCTGGACATACACAGACTTCAACACAGATGATAGCCTGCAGGTGACGATAGATGTTTGTGCCGACTTGGGAATAACAGACGGCCAGCAGATAGCCAACGCAGATTTTACGGTGGAGCTTTACGACAGCACGGGGACGATCCTTTGGGACACGACAACGACCGTTCAAAACGAGCCGCGCAACATCGAATGCGACAGCACCGTCTGCACTGCGTACATCGTTGACAGTTCTATTGTCAACCCCGTGGACAGTGATGGTGACGGTTACTATGAGCAGTTCGACCTCGTGGTGGACGGCGATACAACGGGCTGCACCGCGACGAGCATGGTAACACTCTATGAAGACGAAAGCTGGGAGACCGCATTGTTCGTTCCGGTGGTCTTCACGGGCAGTGGCCCGGGAGATACCTTTGTAACGACCGTCGACGTCCGGGACGACCTGGGCTTCACACCTGGCGAGAGGTATGACGTAGCGAATTTCCGGGTGAGGCTTTACAATGATACGGGGGCATCATTATGGGACACGGACGAGGACGTCACGGGCGAGGCCATCCCTATCGAGTGGGGTGATTGCTGGGACACCGGATACGTATCAGATCAGGACGTCAGCCCCCTGTATGATGCCGATAAGGACGGACTATATGAGTCTTTCACTCTCATCATAGACGCGGACGGGACGAACGGCTGTTACGCAACCAGCTATGCCAAGATAATAAACACCGATACCGGCAACTTCGCGTGGGTCGGGCCGTGGACCTACGGTGGCGAGCTGCCCGATAACGACTTCCAGGTGGTGATCGACGTCTGCGCCGACCTGGGCTTCGCCGAGGGCCAGTATGTCCTGGATGCCGACCTGACGCTTGAGCTCTACGACAGCACGGGGACGATCCTTTGGGACACGAAGCTCTCTCTCTCCGGTGAACCGATGGACATCGAATGCGACAGCACCGCCGGGTCCTGCGCAGGGACGATATTTGAGACGTATTTCGTCAACCTTGGCGACGCCGACATCGACGGCTATCACGAGGCGTTCGACCTGGAGATAGACGCCGATACCGCCGCAGGTTGCACGGTCACAAGCATGGGCAAGCTTCATCGGCCCGGCTTCGGCGGCAGCATCACCTTCGGGCCCTGGAGCTACTCGGGCACGGGGAACAGCGATAACTTCCTCGTCTCGGTCTGCCTGTGTGATTTCGGCATCCCGTGGGGGGACCAGTTGTCCCTTTCTGATTTCCAGGTCACCCTCTACAACGAAACGGCTTCGACCTTCTGGGACGCCGATTATGACATTCAGGGAGAGCCGTTGGACGTAGAGTGTGATCTTGGCAGCCTGGGCTATATCCAGGAGACCTATCTAAAGAACCCCGTAGACAGCGACAGCGACGGGTACTACGAGACCATCGACCTGGAAATAGACGCCGGTTCCCCCGGGTGCGAGTTGACGAGCTATGCCTACTTCGACAACACCAATGTGGGCAAGTCTGTCCTGGTCGGGCCCTTCAGCTATGCCGGGACCGGCAGTACGGACAACTATGTCGTCACGCTTGACTTCTGCGCTGATATGAACTTCTCCCCCGGGTACCAGCTCTCCGCCGCGGGTTTCCGCCTCAGACTGCTAGACGGTTTGGGGTTCTCCCAGTGGGATACTGACGAAACCGTTGTCGGCGAGCCGATAGACCTCGAATGCAATGCCTGCACCGCGGACGGGTATCTGACATATGTCAGCCTCATGGCATGGGCTGATGCCGATAGTGACGGCTACTACGAAACCGTAGAGCTTATCGTAGACGCGAACGTGCTCGGCACGTGCGACGCTACGAGCGTGGCGAAGCTCACGAATACAGACACGGGGAAATTCGCCTGGGTGGGCCCCTGGGCGTATTATTCTGACGATGGTTTTGACTTCTTCAGCGTGTGGGTGGATGTCTGCTCCGATCTGGGATTCGCGGAAGGGGAACGACTGGCCGACGCCGACTTCACGCTCGAGCTCTACGACAGCACGGGAACGATACTGTGGGACACAGAGCTAAGACCGGCGGGTGGGCCTATCAACATAGAGTGCGACAGCGCTGCCGCCTGCCAGGGGACGATAGCGGCGGCCTACCTGCAGGACCCCACGGACGGCGATATCGACGGATATTACGAATCGTTCGACCTGGAAATAGACGCGGACGACGCAGGCGCATGCGGCCTCACCAGCTACGCCAAGCTGACGAACAACGACACGGGGAATTTCGTATGGGTCGGGCCCTGGAGCTATACCGGCACGGGGACGAGCGATAATTTTCTCGTGGCAATAGACGTCTGCACCGATCTGGGCTTCAGCACCGACCAGCAGGTGGCTGCCGCTGATTTCACACTCGAGCTTTACAACGACACGGGCAACATCTCCTGGGACAGCGAGATCTCGCTGTCGGGCGAGCCGATGAATATCGAGTGTGAGAGCGCCGCCTGCGTCGGCTACCTGGGCAACATCACCCTCCCCGCCACAACAGACGTTGATGCCGACGGTTTCAAGGAGAGCATGCGACTGCAGATAGACCCCAACACCTCGGCCTGCACCGCCACCAGCCTGGTGAAGATAAACTGCCTAAGCACGGGTGCTTTCCTTTGGGTTGGGCCCGTGACCTATACCGGACCCACCGCGGAAGGTGTCTTCCAGGTGGACATAGACGTCTGCTCCGACCTCGGCCTCGCCGAGGGCGAAAAGGTGGTATCGGAGTATTTCTCGGTGGAACTGTACGACAGCACGGGGACGGTTCTCTGGGACACCAAGATGGACTTCTGGTTTGAACCCCTGGACCTTGAATGCATCCTCTGCAACGCGGCCGGCTACATTTACGGCAGCTACCTGGACAACTTCATCGATGCTGACACCAACGGCTTCTATGAACGGTTCGACATCGAGATAGACGCGGACGTCCCCGGCGGCTGCATGGCAACGAGCAGGGCGAAGATAACAAACACCGACACCGGCGGCTTCGAATGGACGCCGCCGTGGACTTACGTCGGCTCATTGACGAGCGACAATGTCAGGTTGACTATAAACGTTTGTAGCGATCTGAACTTCTCAGACGGCCAACAGCAGGCGACCGCTGATTTCACCGTCGAGCTGTACGACGTACCGATGTCCACGCTGTGGGACACAGATGCAGCCCCCGGCGGCGAACCGATAGACATAGAGTGTCTGAGCTCCTGTACCGGGTGGGGCCTCGCGCCGACGATCCAGAACCCGATCGACGGGGACGCTGACGGCTTCAATGAGAGTTTCGATCTTGACATGGTCGCTTACACTTCCGGCGGCTGTACCGCAGTTAGCTACGTCAAGTTCCAACAGGTGGACACCGGCAAGTATGTATGGCTTGGGCCCTGGACATATGTGGGCAATCCGGGTGTGCCGACCTTCAACACCACCATCGACGTCTGTTCAGACTTCGGTTTTGCCGCCGGTCAAAAGAGAGCCTCGGCGGACTTCCGTGCGGTGCTTTACGACGAGACCAAGCGCGTCATCTGGGACACCGCTTCTACAATGATGGGCGAGCCGTTGCACATCGAATGCGACCTCTGCGTCGCTCCCGGCTTCGTCAACAGCGCCACAATCTCGGGCGCTCAGGATGCCGATGTTGACGGCTACTACGAGAAACTGGACCTGGAGATAGACGCCGACGTCCCGGGCGGCTGCGGCGCCTACGGCTCGGCAAGACTCATCAACACCGACACCGGGAACTGGTGCTGGGTCGGACCGTGGTCCTACGCTGACACCGGCACGGGAGATAACCTGCTGGTGACTCTCGATGCCTGCGATGATATGAGGCTGGTGCCGGGACAACAGGTCGCGTCCGCCGACTTCACGCTCGAGTTGTATGACGAGGACGGCGCCGTCCTATGGGACACCGAGACCGTATTGACCGGTGAGCCGCTGAATATCGAATGTGACAGCGCGGCCAAAGCGTGTCCGGGAACGATATTCGAGAGCTACTTGAAGAACCTGCTGGACAAGGACACCGATGGCTATTACGAGTCATTCGACCTGGAGATAGACGCCGACACCACAGGTTGCCGCACGACCAGCTACGCGGTCATCGAGCACACGGACACCGGGGTGCGGGCTACGGTCGGTCCCTGGAGCTACGCCGGGGGAGGCTCAAGCGACAACTTCCTGGTTTCGCTGGACCTCTGTTCCGATCTGGGCCTGGCGCAAGGACAGCAGGTGTCCGCGGCCGACTTCACGGTGGAGATCTGGGACGGAACCGGCTCGACGCTCTGGGACTCCGACACCTCCCCCCAAGGCGAGCCGTTCGATGTCGAGTGTGAAGTCGTCGCTTGCCAAGGGTATCTCAATAACGCCAGTACGACAGACTACTACGACGACAACGGTGACGGCTATTACGACCGCGTCCGCTTCTCTATCGACGCCGACAGCCCCGGATGCAGAGCAACGAGCAAGGCCAAGGTGACTAATCTTGAAACGGGGAACTGGACGTTGGTCGGGCCCTGGACATACAGCGATTCATTGAGCACCTTCTTTGTTACGCTTTCGATCTGTGACGACCTTGGATTCGCACCGGGACAGTATCTGGACACGACACATTTCGCTGTGGAGCTTTTCAATGATACCCTCACCGAATCATGGGGCTACGATGACGACCTCGGCTGGGAGGGGATGAAGACCGCCTGCGGCATGGGCGACGTGGCCTGCACCGGTACTTTCTGGGAGACTTACATAACAAATCCTGTTGACGCCGATATCGACGGCTACTACGAGACCTTCGACTTGATAGTCGATGCAGACACGTCGGGTTGCGGCGCCACCAGCCTGGTGAAGCTGACAAACAACAACACCGGCGGTTCGACCTGGGTAGGGCCCGTTAACTATGCCGGTGAAACGGGGATGGATGCCTATCTGGTGACGGTGGACGCTTGTTCGGTCGGGGTTCCGCCGCTAAGCCAATTGGCAACGGTCGACTTCACGGCAGAGCTTTATGATAGCACGGGCACTGTTCTTTGGGATACAGACGCTGCTGTTTCCGGCGAACCCCTCGACCTGGAATGCGTGGCCTCGCCCACCCCCACGCCGACCTTCACGCGCAGCGCCAGCCACACTCTATCGTTCACTGCATCTCCAACGTGTACGCCGACCCTTTCGACGACCATTACCTTTACGCCTACAAACACCGCTACTGCCACGCCTACTCACTCCTTCACCCACTCTCCCACGCTCACCGACTCGGCCAGCATTACCTGGACGGCGACTGCCTCCGTCAGTCACACGCTCAGCCACACCGTTACCTCCACCCCCAGCATTACCTGGACGGCAACCGCTTCCGCCAGCCATACTCCTACTCACACGCCGACCCATACCCCCAGCATCACCTGGACGGCGACCGAGTCAGCCAGTCCTACACTCACGCATACGGCAACCGCCACGCCGACGATAACGCTCACGGGAACGCCGACGCACAGCTATACCATCACACCTACTTACACCGTGACGCCCACCGCCACGCCTAGCGGCACGATAACCGAGACCTTCACCATCAGCCCCACGCCCACGATCAGCCCGACTTTCACGCCTACGCCCAAGTACCCCGAGACGACAGACTCTTACGTCTACCCCCAACCGGCGGTGGACGTGCTATATTTCGTCTACAGCCTGGATGAGGACGCCGAGATAGAGATAACGTTATACAATATGAACAGTACGCTGATCGGTCGGCTCACGCACAGCGGCCGCGCCAGCGGCACCAACCGCAAGGAGTTTGACGCCACCAGGCTCGGCCCGGGGATATACTATTACTTCATCAAGGGGGTGACCGGTTCCGGCAAGCAGCTCTCCCTGGAGATGGGCAAATTCATGGTGGTGAGGTAAACCATGCGTTATATATTGTTGACAGCTCTTTTGCTGATATCGCTGCCGCTCGCGGCCGACAAGGTGGAGCAGGCGGCCGAGGTGGTTTTGCCGGCGATGGACACACCCATCGGCGCGCGCGCTACGGCGATGGGTGAGGCCTTCACCGCTGTGGCCGACGACGCCAGCGCCGTCTACTGGAACCCTGCGGGCATGACACAGCTTCAAGCTCCCGCCGTAGGCTTGAGCTACAATAAGTGGTTTGCGGACCTCAGCGTCCAGAATCTGGGTGCGGTGGCCCCAGTGGGCGGGCTCTCGCTTGGTGGGCTTGTCTCCTACGTCAATTTCGGCTCCTTCCCCCTGCGCGATGGCACGGGGCAGGAGATCGGCACTACCCAGCCCTCGAATATCGGCGGTGTGCTGGCGGCGGCCAAGGGATTCGGTCCCTTCTCGTTCGGCGTCTCTCTCAAGGGTTACCAGGAGAAGATCGCCGATTACAGCCTTTCCGCCTTTGCCGCGGACGCGGGAGCACAGTACCGCCTGGGGAAGTTCAGGCTGGGCGCCTGTGCGCATAACCTGGGTAAGGCGGGAGACTTTGATATCCCGATGAACATCCGTATCGGCGTGGCCTACTTGCATAGCCTGGAGCATCTTTCCATTCTTTTGAGTGGTGACAGTCGCGTGGGGATAAAGGATGAGAACGTATTTGACCTGGGAAGCGAGATCGGTTATCAGGGCATGCTCTTCCTCAGAGGCGGTTACAAGCTGAAATCTGCGGACGACCTGTTGGCAGGCAGCAAGGGCCTCTGCGTCGGCGGGGGAGTGCGCCACGGCTACTTCGCTCTCGATTACGCCATGGTTTCCTTTGGCGAGATGGGAGCGACTCACCGCACCACGCTCAGTTTTGATTTTGCCACCTCCGTGGCGGAAGCTCCCGCTCAAGCGCCGGTGCGCAAGCCGAAGCTGAAGAAACGGGACAGCAAGAAGTCCGTGGCGGCATACAACGCCGGTGTGCGATACGAGAAAGAAAAAGACTACAGGAACGCCGCCAAAAAGTACCAGGAGAGCGTCAAGCAGGATCCGGACAATGCCAAGGCCTGGAGGCGCCTCGGTGTCGTCTACTATAGGTATAAGAAGAAAAGTTCCGCTATCAAGTGCTTCCGCCGTTATCTCAAGCTCAACCCGGATGATGAGAAGATACGCAGGGTGCTGAAGAAGCTAGAGCAGTAGCCTGTGCCGGGGGCAGCTCTGAATTATGAATTCTGAGTTACCTGTCTCGCCGTAGTCCTGACGTAGTCAGGCGGAGGCGGATGAATTGTGAATGCTAAAGGCGACAATCGTCTATCGTGGATCGGTAATCGGCGAGGGCAAACGATAGACTATTGACGATAGCCGAGCGATATTTTGTGACTTGTTTTCGCTTTGAAAAGTAGCGGCTATGGTCTATAATCTATACCAAGATGACGATGGAAACGGATAACAAGCTCATTTCTGGTATGGTGCGAGACATTGTGGATGAGGTAGCCCCTGAGCGGGTTATCTTGTTTGGTTCTCGGGCGCGGGGCGAGGCCGGGAAGACTTCGGATGTGGATTTGATTGTAATTGAGAAGAGCCCTTTCAACAAAGTGCGTAATCGCCACAGTGAGACCACGCGTCTTTATCGGCGGCTTTCCCGCTATCTGGTCCCCAAGGACATTCTCGTCTATAGCTCCGAGGAAGTGGAGTATTGGCGGAACTCAAAGAATCATGTGTTGGCGCGCGCCGTGAGGCAAGGCAAGGTTGTCTATGAGCGATTGTAAACAGGCGCAGCTTCTGGTTGGTCTTGCGAGGAAAGAGTTGAAGGCGTTGGCCGGCATGTTTGACGCCGGGCAATTCGACGACGAGATCTTCGGCTTTCACGCACAGCAAGCGGCCGAGAAGCTCCTTAAGGCTTGGCTTTCTACCCTCGATGTTGAGTACCCCCTGACTCACGACCTCAGCTTGCTTTTGGAGACCCTGAAATCAAAAGGGCAGGACATTGAAGCCCATTCTGGTTTGCTGGATCTCAATGCATATGCGGTCCGTTTTCGCTACGAGGAGGTCACGGGGGATGTCCTCCGCCTTGACCGTACGCAGAAGCTTGAAGAGCTGGGAGTTCTTGCCGCCGCAGTCGAGAGGCTTATCTCCGAATAATTCGTACAAGTATAGAAGCACAGTATATCTGACCCCGGATTCCCGTGGATCCTCGAGCGAATTCCCGAGCGAACAGGGGACGGAATAGACATCATGACCCCCTTTCGAAAAAACGAAAGTCTTTTCCCACCAAAGATGATCCACAGATTACACAGATTACACAGATTGACTTTTGGAAAAGTCTAACGACATACGAATAAGCAAGCATTAATCTCTTGATAACGACAAGGGGATTCTTCGTTAGCAGGGGAACATTTCTGGTTTTAACGGTTTGAAGTTGGGGTTGAGTATAAAAATTACACCGATGATAACAAAGGAATATGAGGGTTCCGTTTCCTCCATAAAAATATATAAAAACGGAAGTCATCCCGGCACTAAAAGAGTTTAATAATGCGGGGCGTAATTGGACTTTTCAGTAAACGGGTTTACTTATTCCGCGGGCGCATTACCTCAAGTTTTAGCTTGGGAATGAAACGCCAAATAATATCGCCCGCTTTGGCGGGCGCAATAGAAGCTTTTCTCTTTCATATTCGAAGGGGGAAAAGCTTGTGGTCGCCATGGAAGGATTCCTATGATGGTATATGGAGGATGGAATCCTTGTGAACGCCTGCCGGCGTTCGTTCAGCGACCGTTCGGGACAAAAATACTACAGTGGCTATAAGCCACTTCCGTGTTGCTTTTAATTAAGTTATTTATACCTAACGCAATAACACCGGTTTTAGCGGGGGGATTTTTATTTTGTGGATGGGCCGTTAAGGAAGCCCAATCAAGAAGCTCCAAAGAGGGCAATCTGTGAAATCTGTGGTACGGTTGTCGGAGACCACCTCGTGACTTCTCTCCACCGAAAATTATAAGAAGAAGTCACCAATCTGTGGATAAAGCCGTTTTTGGTGCTTCCTTGGTCCTGCAGGGGGGGCACCATCTCTTTTCCCATTTCCAGTAGTCCCAATCACTCCGTTTGACAAACCCCTGATCCTATGCTATTACTTGATACAGATGAAATATCTCATTATAGTATTAGTTTTTATATTAATGCCGATGCGTCTTCTTGCAGCGGCAACGCTGCCTTTTTTTGACGATTTCAGCACAGACCAGGGCTGGGTTTATGATACGGAGTGGCAGCGGGGCGGCGCTACCGTCTCGTCAGGGCAGCAGTCCGGCTATCCTGATCCGGCGAGCGACCACAGTCCGAGCGGTGATAACTACCTGGCGGGAGCGGCCATCGGCGCCAACGTCTCCTTCTCCCCGCATGATTTCTATTATCTTACCTCGCCGGTACTGGATGCCGGGAGCGTCACGGCGTTGCAGCTTTCCTTTTGGCATTGGCTAAACTCTGATTTTCCCCCTTACATGGAATCCGTAGTGGAGGTGTTTGACGGCAATAGTTGGGTGCGAGTTTATAACAATGTCGCGGGGGTGGCGGAGAACGAGTGGGTGGAGTCGGTATATGATGTCTCAGCATATGCTAACGAGAATTTTCGGGTGAGGTTCGGGCACGGGGTGGGAAATGAGAATGTTTACTGGGTTTCAGGCTGGAACCTGGACGACGTGTTGGTGGGAGACCCTGATTCCTGGACCGCTACAGAGACGCCGACTGAGACTGATACGCCAACTGAAACGCCGACCTCAACGGAAACCGCTACGCCAACTGCCACGCCTACCACTTGCATCGCCACTGTGCCTTTTTTGGACGGTTTTGAGACAGCGGGCCTGGAGTGTCAGTGGACGACAAATTCTACCAACGAGGGGCGCATACGGGTTAGCGGTTTCTATGTTCCCGCGGCCGGTTCCTATCACCTGTTGCTGGATGACGCGGTGAACAATTCGATATTCTCGCTGAACGAGGCGGTACTGCACGTGAACCTGACGGGCGTCAGTGATCGGCGATTGCGCTTTAAGGTGAGGGAATATGACGACACCGACAACACTATGCCCGTTTCCTTTGTCGGCTCCGCAAACGGCGATGGCGTGGCTATCAGTGAGGACGGGGTAACCTGGTATACCCTGGTTAGCTTGGGTGCGAGCTGGAGCTACGCCCCTTACGATCTGGATCTTGAGGCGGCAATGGCGTCGGCGGGGTTCAGCGATTACAGCCATATACGGATTAAATTCCAGCAGTTTGATGATGGACCTATTCCGCAAGACGGGTTTGCCTATGATGATATAGAGATAGTCTCTGTGGTGGTGGCGCCGACCGCCACACCTACTGTGACACCAACTGCCTGTGTGGCTGTACTGCCTTTTTATGATGGTTTTGAGTCAGGCGCACTGTCCTGTTGCTGGACGGCGAGTAGTGACCACGATGGCCGCATAAGAGTGAGTGGCGACCAGGGGCCGGCAAGTGGCCTTTACCATCTGCTGATGGACGACGCGGCGTCTGATACCGCCTTCTCGCTAAACGAGCTGGTGCTGCACATTGATATTTCCGGGCAGAGTAACCTGCGCCTGGAGTTTGACCTGAAGGACTTCTCTGACGAGCGGCATCTATTGCCGCCCAGTTTCATCGGTTCGGTGAACGGCGACGGGGTGGCGATCAGTGAGGATGGAGTCAACTGGTATACTATTTCCTCCTTTAATTCGAGCACCAACTATACGCACCGTGATTATGATCTGGACGCGGCTGTAAGCGTCGCCGGGTTGACTTTATTAGACCATCTGCGTATCAAATTCCAGCAGTATGATGATTATTCCATCGTATCCGACGGCATGGCTTTTGATAATATTCAGGTAGCTTCCGCCGGTTTCGCGCCCAGCCCTACTTCTACTCCTTATTACACGCCAACGCCGCCCGCCGCGCTATCCTCATATGTATATCCGCAACCGGCGACGAGTCAGTTGTGTATTGTTTATGCCCTGCCCGAAACGGCCAATACCATCACATATATATATAATTTTTCCGGGGCGTTGGTGGCGGAGTTTGAGGACCAAGGAAAAGTGGGCGGCGCCAACCGCGTCGAGCTCGATTTGGTTGGTTTTGCTCCGGGTGTTTACTATTACGTGATCAGGGGCAGGGGAGTTACGGGCAGGAAGATAGCCGTGGGACCGCATAAATTCCTGGTGGTGAAATAAAGGCGGAAGGAATTATGAATTCTGAGTTATGAATTATGAATTGCGATATACGATATGCGAGATGCAAGATAACGAGCTGTGAGTCACGCGTCGCTTGTCATGGGGCGGCTAAATAGTTCGTTGTTCGTAGGATGTAGTATTTAGTTAGTATGCGACTAAATACCAACCCTTCGACGGAGCTCAGGGCTAGAAACCAGATACTAATGACCAAATACAGGGAACGGCGCTTGCCGAGCTGCGAGTTGCGAGCTACGAGCTACGAGAACATGCGCTATTTGATAATAATTATAATAACATTGGCAATACACGCCGCTCCGCGCGCTGAGGTGAAGAAGTCCGCGGCCACGGCGTTGCCGGTGATGGACATGCCGCTGGGGGCCAAAGCGGTAGCTATGGGGGAGGCGTTCAGTGCGCTGGCCGATGATAACAGCGCTGTTTACTGGAATCCCGCGGGGTTGAGGCGGCAGATTTATCCGCGGGTTACCCTCGGGCATAACAAATGGTTTATGGACGCCAGCTACCAGGAATTAAGTGCTTCACTGCCGCTCAGAGCGTTGGCCCTGGGGGGGCAGTTTAGTTATGTGGGCGCCGGTGCTTTTGAGCGACGGGACGAATTCGGCGCGCGGCAGGCAGGGATGATCAATCCCTACCAGTTTGGCGGCGCTTTGGCCGTAGCGCGGGGAGTGGGACCAGTGTCGTTGGGGGTGGCGTTCAAGGGCTACCGGCAGGTGATCGCGGCTTACAGCATCGCGGGTGGGGCGGTCGACCTGGGGGCGCTTTGCGAGCTGGGAGAAACGCGTTTGTCCCTGGTGGTGAACAACCTGGGCGTGGCAACTGGGGGATATAGTTTGCCGTTGAGTTTCCGCCTGGGCGGCGTTCGTCTTTTTCACTTTGGCGCGGTGGACCTTTGCTTGAGCGCGGATAGTAAATTTTCTGGGACGGGAGCTTCTCAATTGCACGGCGGCGGGGAACTGGGATTGCGTGATGTTTTTTTCTTTCGCCTGGGCGGCAGGTTGGACCTGGCCAATACCTCTCTGGGTGATTTTGTCCGGCCGAGTGGCGGTATCGGTTTAAAATATGATCGTTTCTTGATAGATTACGCTATTGCGCCCTACGGCGACCTGGGAAGTACGCATCGGCTATCGCTGTCATTCGAGATAAGGAGGGCAACGTTAAGACCGGAGGAGCGTATCGTGCCGGGTTTGCCCGGTCCGCCGACGCGGTCAGCGACCACTGGCGAGCAAGCCGCTCGTCCCACGGTGGATAGTGCGGTGGCGCTTTTTGAGCAGGGCTTAGCTCATGAGCGAGAAGAGGACCTGATCAACGCGGCGGCGAAATACGCGGCCAGTTTGGAAATAGATAACACCAACCGCGAGGCTTGGAAGCGCCTGGCTCATATATATTACTATTACAGGATGTCCGATAAAGCCAGGACTTGTCTGCAGGCGGCGTTGCGTTTAGACCCGGCCGACGCGGAAGCCATAAAGCTGTGGCGTCAGCTCTCTGACAAGCAATGGAAATAGTCGCTAGTATTTGGTTTGGCTTCCGGATTTTGCTGAACGAGATACGCGCTATGCTTGTCCGCCATAGTTGACGCTCCTAACCATAAAAGTAATATTTATTGAAGCGTTAACGACGGCGGAAGATACGAAAAAACGGTGATGCTTGGTTATTCACTGTATATTAATCACCGTTTTTTAGAGTTTAAGCACGATCCTCAGCCGGGTCAGCCCCCAGGTAACGAAGAGGATCAAGCAGGTCATCACCAATCCGTTGGTCATTCCCGGCAGGCCGCCCGTGTTCGCGTAGGGCCAGAAGAATCCCCAGAGATTGATACCGAACCAGTCGTTGGCGAGGCGGAAAATAGAATTGAAGATATCCGGTAGGATATAGGCCAATAATGGGTTGAAGCCGATTGGCAATAGCCAAACGGCCCAACGACGCTTTTTCATAACATCTATTAGCAGGTAGAAGACTGCCAGCAGGAGACAGCAGATACCGGATGTGGCCAGGGTATAGGACTCGGTGGCATTGATCTTACTGAAGCCATGAAGCGGACGCAGTATATATCCGCAGGCCAGTATCGTCAGTCCGAAAATGATCATGAAGCGCAGGCGCGCGCGGTGGTCGGTGCCGGCTGCCGCGGTGAAGAGCCTGCCTACCAGCACTCCGGCCATGACGTTGGCAGAGGTTGATCCGAGTACGCTGCCCACGCCTACAAAGCTGCTTATTGGGTTGAGAAAACTTATCCCGCCGTGCCGGTCAGCGATATATAACGCCAACTGGCAGGCAAAGGCCCCCAGCAGTGCAAAAGAGTTACCGCGCAGGAAGAGATAAAGCAGACTACAAGTCATATAGGCCCAACCGATCATGCCAAGGATCCCCCACCAAGAGTGGACCGCCGGCTGCCAGAAAGCGTAAAGCCGGTAGATTTCACCATCGCTGCCTTTGCCGTGGAATACGGCTACTAAATATAGCAGCAGCAGACCGGCGGCGATTTTCATGCCTTGGTATATGTTGTTTTTAATACGATCCTTTGTTTTGCTGTAAACTTTCCAGAGTATTATTACGGCCAGATAGAATAGAACGTACCATAGCGCTTTGCTCATGCCAGTGTCTTCAGCCGAGAAATGTCCTTGGTTAACCAGCACGAGTCCTAAAAACAGCAAGGCCAGACCGCGGATGATGATATGGCGGACGAGGGAGAGGAGCGGCTCGTTGCGCGCCATTCTTTTGGCTAGCGCCAACGGAATGGCTACGCCGACGATAAAGAGGAAGCCGGGAAATACGATATCGGTGATGGTGTAGGCGTCCATGTCTCCGGGGGCATGTTTTAAGGCGAAGGGGACACCTTTCATCCAGCCGATGTAATTGACAAAGATCATTAACAGAATGTCGAAACCGCGAAAAGCATCCAGTGAGATGAGACGTTCAGCGGGAGTTTTTTTCGGTTTGCTCGGTTTTTTTTTAACCGGTGTTTTTTTCACGTTTGTCTCCTTAAAGGGCAAAACAATACAGGTCGCTAAACTCGTGACATATTATCGCAGTTTTCTGTGGGTTTCTATAGGTAAAATCCTACTAATGCTATAACTTGGGATTTGAAGGCTGTTTTTTTACCACGACGACACGACGCTAACGGCTTTAGCCACAGAGGTCACAGAGAACACAGAGGAACGGCTCAAAAAAACTCTTTGGATAACCCTTCGATTCGCTGTACTCTCTCAGGGCAGGCGGATCTTTTTTGGATAACGCCAACAACGACTAACCCCTTTCTCGCCACGACGATATCCGCCTTCATTTAAACCACGGCGAGATAAGCAACGCCATTGCTTGTCATTCCCGCGAAAGCGGGAATCCAATTTAACCTGGACACTTGCTTCCGCCTTCGTTTTACTTCAGCGAGACAAGTGCGCGGGTGTGACAAGGCGACTATTTTTATTGCTTGTGACGCCTGCCCTGAGCACTTCGATTTCGCTCAGTGTAAACTTTATCGAAGGGCTAGCTGCGAATTTTGAATTCTGAATTTTGAATTCCTTATCCAGTACCCCGTATTCCGTATCCCGTGTACCGCATTTCATATATAATGATAACATTACCGCGGATTACGTGGATAAGCGTTATGAACAAATGCACCTACATAGTAATATTCTTGGTTGCAACGTTGTTAACCGCTCCGGCAATAGCTGCGGCAGACGGCTATGAGCGTTGGCGGCGCGGCTTGCCGCCCTTGGCTGCGCAGCCGCTGACTTTGGATCTGGCCGATGATTACAGCCCCGCCTTTAGCCGCAACGGCAAGCAGCTGATCTTCGCTTCTAACCGGTACGGCAACTATGATCTATGGCAGCTAACTCTTAAGGAGCGCAAGCTAAAGCAGCTTACCGATCACCGGGCGATTGACCGTCGTCCCGCCTATTATCCGGGCAAGAAGCTCTACTTTATCAGCACGCGTTCTGACGCGGCAGGCGATGTTTATTCGCTTTCCTCCCGCTCGCGTCTGAAGACTTTTTACAGCTTTGGCCGGATAAGCGGCCGCGTGCTCAAGGGCTGGACGAACGCCGCGGGGGAGGAAATGTCGGTGGCCGCTTCGCCGGACGGGGAACATATAGCCTACGTTGGCCGGCGTGACGGAGTGTCATCTCCCACAATCTATTTTTATAACACCAAGAATGGCAGTGAACGTCCGCTTGCCAAGCCGGGTGCCGGTAATCCCTGTTTCTCTCCTGACGGGCGAGCGCTGATTTTTGACGCCCCCAACGCGGCCGGCGGCAGTGATATCATCCTGGAAGACCTGGCCAGTGGTAGGAGCATTACGCTTACCTCCGGTTCGGGATACTGTCTGGATCCATCGTTTAGCCCGGACGGGGAGGCGGTGTATTATCTGCGTTACCAGCAGGATACCAATGGCGACGGTCGGGTCGACCTGATGGACAAGCCAGCCATCTGCGTCTATGACCTGGTGCGGGGGAATTCTTTTCGCCTTACGCCGCGGTGCTGGAACATTTTTGAGCTGGCCTGCGGGCCGGACGGCAGGTTGTACTTTGTCAGCGACCGCGCAGGAAATCTGGATATCTGGGTGCTGGACGCTCAGGGGCAGGTGCCGGACGCGCCAAACGCCGCTTGCCAGCTCCGCTATGCTTTGGCGATGCGCGAACCGGACCTGAAAGAGATCGCTTTTCGCAAGGTGTTGCGTAATTTTCCGCGGCAACGGCAGATCGGATCACGCGCGCTATATGCCCTGGCCGGGGTGCTGCGTGAGCAAGGAAGGGACAATGATGCCGCGGCCATCTACAGGGAACTTGTCAGCTCCCGTCGAGACTGGGCCGCGTCGGGGCAGGCGGCGATAGAGCTTTTGTTGATGCAGCGGGGGATCAAAGGCTCCGAGCTTAGGAAACGCCTGCGTCTGATCGGCGAGGATTACGGTAGCCGGGAGGAAGTGGCGGCCAAGGTGTTATTGGAACTGGGCGGATCTTACGAGCGTGTTAAGCGGCCGGGGAGAGCGCTGGACGTTTACATTGCGCTGAGCGAGAGCTATCCTTCGGTGCCCGCTGTCAGTGCGGAGGCTTGGCGTCGTCAGGGGGTATTGCATGAGCGTGCGGCGCGCGTTGAGCGGGCGCGTGCCTGCTATTTGCATGCGGCGCGTGATGTGTCCGCGACGCCGCTGACGGCGGAAACGGCACAGTACCGTTTGCTGGTATTGGAGAGCGCTGCGGAGAGCGGCTTGCCCTCGTTGGCCGGCTGCGAGCGGATAGCCAAGTTGTATCCCGAGCTGATTTACTTGCGCGCTCAGGCGCAACTGACCATCGGCGAAATCTACGAAAAACTAGGTGATCGGGAACAGGCCGTGAAGGAATATGGACGCTTGATCGAAAAGTTCCCCGGCGCACCGCGTTTGGCCGGGGAGGCGGCGCAGCGCGCGGCGCGTCTGGCGGGGGAGGAGGGCGACGCCGGGGCGCGGATCAGATTTTTGGAGCTGGCGGCCGGGTTTTGCCGGGAGACGGGTAAACAGGAGGAGATTCGGGATACTCTCTACCGATTGCATTTGACGCGAGCGGACGCCCGCCGGGAAGCGCGTGAGCATATCCAGGCGATCAAAGAATACCGCGGTGCGTTGCGGCAACGGCCGCGCCGGGTTGTTGCCTATCGCCGTATGATCAATTGCTATGAGGCCACGGGCAAGATCCTGGAGATAATTGGTGAGTACGAGGAATTGGTGGATGAACATCCCGAAAACGATCTTTATCATTATCTGTTGGGTTACTGTTATTCATCGCCGGCTTTGCGCGCTCCCTATTACGGCCGTGCGATCAAGGAACTCAAGCAGGCGCTTGAGCTTAACCCCGCCCAGACTTACGCTTATTTGACGTTGGGCTGGATATATGAGCGGCTGGCGGCCAGAGAAAAACGCAATTATCCCTGGTTGTTGAAGTGGCTGGTGGTGAAGCCAACGAGTTTTGTTTTTAATACCGGCTACGGCGTATTTGATTGGATGAATATCGCGCCGCCGCGACCGGACGACCTTGAGCCGGAGGACTGGCGTTTGCAGGCGATAGAGCTGTATAAGACGGGGCTGGCGGAGAACGACGCGGTGGCTGACCCTGAGTTGGAGGTGAACTTTCTGGGTAATATCGCCAACCAGTATGTTCAACTGGACAACCTTGACCAGGCGCACGACTATTACCGGAAGCGGGAAGAATATGATCTGCCTTTTGAAAGCGTCGAGCAGGAAGCGCTATTCCATTACAACGCGGGCCGGGCCTACCGCAAAGTGGAAGAATACGAGCGGGCGATGGCGCATTACCAGGTAGCGCTCGGCTTCTTTCGGCAGCAAGGGCGGACAGGGTATGTTTTTGACCTGTATAACCGCATGGGTAATGTTGCTTGGGAGCAGGGGGCGTACGGGCAGGTTGTAGAATATGCGCGCTTGGCCCTGGAAAAGAACCGGGAACTGAAACTATCTGGCGAGGAAAGCCGCCTGTACCGTAACATTGCCGGCGCTTATCATTATCGGGGGGAAGAGCTGTTGGCCATCAGACACGCTCGTCTGGCCTTGGCAGCGGCGAATCGTATTCGTAGCGAAGGCCTGGAGTTGACAGAGTTCGCGGTGGGCTTGACCGAAGAGGTGAGCGAGGCTTATCGCGGCTTTGATGAGAAGCACACCCGCAAGCTGCTTTTTACCTGGATCGGCGAGGGGTACGCCAACCTGCGTGATTATGAGGAGGCGATAAACTTTTTTCAAAAAAAGCTGTCCTTGTACCGCCCCAAAGGGGATCAGGCTAATGTTTATGCGATTATCCTCAACAATATCGGTGTGTTTTACTATTACCTGGGGCAATACGATAAGGCCTTGGATCATTTTGACCGCTCACTGGAGCTCTGCCGCGAGCTGGAGAATGGCGAGGGGATTACGATAAACGAGGTGAATCGCGCGGCGGTCGTCGCTACGATGGCTTATTACGCGGACGCCAATCAGGGTTGGTGGGGCAGGGTAACTCCGGCGGATATCAGTCGTTCGTTGGCGGCATGCTACACGGTGCGCCGTGAGTTGGCGGAGGAGAACGCGGCGCGGCGGGCTTCCCTGTCCAATCTCATCGGTTGTTTGCACATTTACCGTGCGGCACGCATCACGCCGGCCACGGCCAGCGCCGCGGCAACACTTGATTACCTGTCTTCCCGCTACCGGGAAATGGCTGCCGCGCTTGAGGCTTTCGCGGCGGCGCTGCAACTGGCCGGCGGGCGTGAAGACCGCCGGGCGGCGGCATATCTGAATATGGCCGGCCTGCTGTTGCAAGTGGGGGACTGGGAAAAGGCGGAGCAGCACCTCGCCGAAGCTAATCGGCTCTGTGCTGATAATCGTCTTTATAATCTATGGTGGCGTGTGGAGCGCACGATCGGTCACTATCATAAACTGCGCGGCGAGAAGCGGCAGGCCCTTTACCATTACCAACTGGCATTGGAGAAGGTCGAACTTAGCCCGCGCATGCTTTCTGGGCAGCGGATCAAGAACTTTTTGGTGAATGATGAGCTCTTCGTTTATGAGGACATCATGCTTTTTTTGATAGAGGCGGGAGAAATAGAGGAGTCCTTTGACTATTTCGAGCGCAGTCGTGACAAACGGGTGGTGGACCTGGTGGCCGATTATGACATAGATTTTTACCAGGCAGAGGACGGCAAGTATTTTCGTGATATTCGCGATAGCCAGCGCGCTATCGTTGAGACGCGCGAGCAATTGTTGGACATGAAGCAGGACCCTTTTGTGCGTCGCGAGCTAGTGAAGGAGAAGGTGCGGCAGCTAAAGCAGGAGGAGCAGCGTTACGAGGACCTGTTGCTCGAGGTCTATAACGTGCGGCGTGATCTTTCAACGCTGTTCACCATTCATCCTGATATTACCGCCGACGTACAGTATCTGCTGTCTAAAAAGGAGGCGGTGCTGGCTTTCCATACCGCGCAAAGTCGGCTGATCGTCTGGTACATCGACAGAGAACAGATCAAGGTGAAGTTGTTACCCCTGGCCAAGCAGGAGGTGCGGCGGCTGGTCGCCGAGTACCTGGACGCCGTGCAGGCGCGTAATTGCCCGCCGGAGTTAAGCCGTAAGATGTACGACCTGATCTTGGGGCAGTTCCGAGAAGAGCTGGCGAAAATGGAGCAGTTGATCATTATTCCGGATGATTATCTCTTCTATCTGCCGTGGGCAAGTCTGCATGACGGCGAGGGTTACTTGCTGGAGGGTAAGAAACTGCTTTTTGCGCCCTCCTTTACCTATGTAGACCGCTGCTATAGCAAACGGAACTTGAATCGGATTAACCTGCTGGGCGTGGCGCCGCGCGATAGCGTAGCGGAGTTGAAGATAGCCGCGCGACAGGTGGCGGGCCGGCCCACCTTATTAAAAGGCGAAATGCCGGAAGGTGAGTTCAAACAAGCGCTTTCTTCGAGCGGCGTCTACCACCTGGGGACAGGATTTCATTTTTACGCGTCGGACCCCTTTAAGTCCTATTTTCGTCTCAGCCGCCAGGGCGAGGAGGACGGCAAGTTCCGCTTGAATGAGTTTTTCGCGCAGGAAATGCGGGCCAATCTTTTGCTCCTTTCCGCTTCGAGCTTCCTCGAACAGGAACTGAGCGCGGGCAATGAGTTTTTTACCTTGGTTAGCGCCTTAACCTTTGCCGGCACTCCCAGCCTGGTCTATTCGCTTTGGCAACTGGACGGGATGCAACGCCGCAAGCTGTTGGCGGAGTTTTATCAGCGCCAGAGTGGCGAGGATTTCCTGGATGCCTTGCGTGGCGCCCAACTGGCGATGATCAAGAAATATCCCCAGCCTTATTACTGGGCCGGATTTCAGTTATGCGGCTTCACCGGGATGGGCGAGAAACGGGCCTTGAAATTCGCTAGGAAGGAAGTGAAACGCGCCGGTGAAAAAGCGGTAGAGTTGGCGGCGAATAAAGAACTCAAGCAGGCGCTTTATTATTTTCAATTGCAGGCCGAATTGGCGAAGCAGGTGCGTGATATCAATATGACGGTGCAGGGGTTGCAGGGAGTGGTGAACCTCGGCAACAAACTCGAGGATTTTGAGGCGGCGATAAAGGCGCAACTCAAGCTGAACGAGCTATACGGCGGCAGCGGCCAGGCTCAGCTCGTCTATCTTGGCGGGGATAACCTGGCCTTCCTTTATCAGCGGGCCGGGCTGCTGGAAAAGGCAGAGCGGCAGTATTTGAAAAACCTGGAGATGCTTGACGCGGCGGACGCGGCGGAGCGGCTGAAGATTTACCGCGCGCTGGTAACAGTGGGGCAGGGGCTTGGCGAACGGGGTAAGGCGAGGTCCTACCAGCAGCAGGCGATCGCCCTGGCGCGGCGTTCGGGGCAGACAGCACTGGCGGCGGAGCTTTTGATAGGCCTGGCTCAGTTGCGCTTACAGGACGAAGATTATCTTGGCGCGATAGACAGCGTGAAACCGGCGATCGAGTATTTTACCGATCAGCCGGCGGGCGTGGCTGATTTGGCCCGGGCTTATATCAGGCTGGGCGTGGCTTACACCAGTCTCGCGGATTATGACCAGGCGCTTGAGGCTTGCGCCGAGGGGGTGCGCCTGGCGGTGGCAACGGGCATATCGCGCTTGGAATCGGAAGCGCGGCTCAAGGCGGCCAACGCGCATCTTTTAAGCGGCGATTACGCGGCGGCCCGCCGGCAGGGGGCGGCTTCGCTGGAGTTGGCCCGGCGCGACGGCAACCGGATCCTGGAACTGCAGAACTATAATTTGGAAGGTCTATTCTATCTTAATCTTAATGATCCGCAGCAGGCGCTGTCTTCTTTTGAGCGTGCGCTGGAGGTGGCCAGGGAAACCGACGACAAGCGCGAGCAGGCGGCGATGTATAATAATCTCGGATTAGCTTATCGGATGCAGGGGGGCCAGGAGGCGCGGGCGCTGGAGATGTTTCGCCGCGCTCTGGTTTTGGACGAGGGGCTGGGCGCCAAGCGGGGCCAGGGGCACGACCACCGTAACATAGGCATCTCACTGGAAAAATTGGGCCGTTTAAAAGAGGCGCGCGTCAGTCAGGCGCGGGCCTTGGCATTGGCCGAGCTGGCCGGGGACAAACGGTTGATCGCTCGCGCGGCGGCCGGTCTCAGCTCCCTCAGCTATGAGGCAGGGCGGTATAAGGAAGCTGTAGGGTACAGCCGGCGGGCGCTGAGGGTGGCGGCCGCGGCGGGACTGGCAGAGGAACACTGGCAGATACTACGCGGCCTGGGCCGTTGCCAGGATAAGTTGGGTCGGTTGGCAGAGGCAATGGCTAGCTACCGGCAGGCGGTGGAGATAGTGGAAGGAATGCGGGCCAAGCTTAAGGTGGAGGAGTTCAAGACGGGATTTCTGGCCAATAAGCTCGATCTCTATCGCGACCTGATAGATCTTAGCTTGCGCGCTGGGCGTGCCGAGGAGGCCTTGGATTACTTGGAGCGGGGTAAGAGCCGTAATTTTCTGGACCTGCTGGGTAACCGCAAGCTCAAACTCAAGGACCTTGGTTCGCGTGAGTTGCTGGAGGAAGAACGGGGATTGCGCAACCGTATGGAGATGCTGGCGGTGCAGTTAACACGCGCTACGGCGGACGAGCGGCGGACGCTTGAGGGGCAGCTCGCAAAATTTCGCGAAGACTATGGGGCGCTGATGTTAAAGATCAAGCAGGGCAATCCCGAGCTGGCGGCGATGGTCAGCGTTGACCCTGCCGCTACCGCTGAAATAAGAGCGCTGATGGATGAGGGGACGGCTTTTTTGGAATACTTTCTTGAGCAGGAACGGATCTTGATATTCGTCGTGCGGCCTGAGGGGACGAGCTGCCGGGCAGTCCCTTTTGATCTGGAAAAGTTTCGCGAGGAGGTTCGCGCTTATCGCGCGGGCATGGAGAAGATGGAACCGGTTGAGGCGCGCCAGAAGATGTTCTATGAGCTGTTGATCGCTCCCGTGCAGGAGCGTCTGCAGGGGGTGAAGATACTCGGTCTTGTGCCGCACGATGTATTGCATTATCTTTCTTTTGCGCCAATCGGTAAGGCCGGCGAGCAGTTGGTAGACCGTTACCAGATATTTTACGCGCCCTCGCTCAATGTCTTTAAATTTTGTCTGGAAAAACAGCCGGCGGGTAGCGGCGTGTTGGCTATGGGCAACCCCGACCTTAATAATCCTGTTTTTGACCTGCCCTACGCCGCGCTGGAGATAGAGAGCATCGCCATGACCGAGAGCGTGGAACCCTATCTGCGCGCCGCGGCGAGCGAGTGGCGTTTTAAGCGGAAAGCCGGTAATTTCCGTCGCCTGCATTTTGCCTGTCACGGGGAGTTTGACGCGAAGAATCCGCTTTTTTCCGGGCTGTTGATGTCTCCGGGGGAAGGCGAGGACGGGCGTTTGGAAGCGCATGAGATATTTGAGCTGGACTTGGCCTCGGATCTGGTTACCCTCTCCGCTTGTCAGACGGGGCTGGGCAAACTTTTGAGTGGCGATGAGATCATTGGGCTTAACCGCGCCTTTATCACTGCCGGGGCTTCGGCGGTGGTTTCTTCTCTTTGGCGGGTTAACGATTTGACCACGGCGCTGATGATCAAGCGTTTTTACAGGTATCTACCGCAGGAGGAAAATAAAGCGGCGGCGCTGAGGCGCGCGCAGTTGGACGTCAGGAAACGTTATCCGCATCCCGGTTACTGGGCGGCGTTTCGTTTGACGGGGTACTATAAGTAAGAATTATGAATTCTGAGTTATGAATGCTGAATTGCGGTAAACGGTAGACAGCGAGCTACGAGCTACGCTTGTCCGTCGTAGCCCCCATTCCTGTCTTCCGACAGGAAGACATGGGGGCAAAGACGGAAGCTGCGATCTACGAGATGCGAAGAAATGACTAACAAAGATCTAAAAAAAGAATTTGAGAGGTTCGATGCGGCGGTCGCTCAAGACACTCTCCAGGCTTATTTGGCTGGGGAGTATAAGCGAGAGGGCTTGCGGCGAGTGCTCGAGTTGCTTTATGAATGGTCGCTGAAGACGGG
>JAUXIB010000112.1 GCA_030621225.1 candidate division FCPU426 bacterium | reverse complement strand
AAGAATCAACCTTGCCGTTATAAAAAAGAATAATCTGTGGATTCAAAGCCGTTTTTTGTGTTTTGACCTGGCTCGCCGTAATTTCACGAAGGCGGCTGACTGGGTGGTAGGGTCACCATCTCTCTTTCCATTTCCATAATTAAATGACAATGGAGTTTGACTTTCGCTTGATGAAAATGAGATAATGCTTTGTCAAATGGAACAACAGACTAAAAAACTGACATCACTTTCCGTATTTTTCCCCTGCCATAACGAGGAGGGGAATGTTCACCGCTTGGTTGATTCGGCTTTGGCAATCTTGCCGGGAATATGTGATGATTTTGAGGTGATCATAGTCAATGACGGCAGTGCTGATGATACTGGCGCTATCGCCGAGGGATTGGCCGAGAAATATCCCCGGGTACAGGCTGTCCATCACGAGAAGAACCGTGGCTACGGCGGGGCGGTAATTACCGGTATAGAGCACTGCACCAAGGATTATGTGTTTTTCACTGACGGGGACGGTCAGTTTGACCTTAAGGAAATATCGCTACTGGTGGAATTGATCGATCAGTATGATGTTGTCGTCGGCTATCGGATCAATCGTCAGGATAATTTCATGCGGCGGACGAACGCTTGGGCCTGGACTTCGCTGGTTAATTTACTTCTCCGGCTTGGGGTGCGTGATGTTGACTGCGCCTTTAAGCTGTTCAAGCGCGAAAAACTTGCCGATGTCACTCTCAGCGCCCAGGGAGCTATGGTCTCTACCGAATTACTGGCCAGATTAAAAAAGGCCGGTTGTTCGATCCAGGAAGTAGGCGTTCACCACTATCCGCGTATCACGGGCGAGCAGTCGGGCGCGAATATCCGTGTGATCCTACGCGCCTTCAAAGAGCTCTTCAAGCTGTATCGTAAGCTGAAATAGGCAGCAATCAGTTTCTCGCGGATTACGCAGATACGAGCTTCGCTCATCCGCAGATTACGCAGATTACCGCAGCCTATCCGTGTGATCAGCACCAGAACCGATCTGTGTAATCTGTGCGAACAAAATCAGCGTTAACCTAGAGATTATCCATGCAGCAGAAAATGAAATTCGGCACCGCCGGTATCCCGCATATCGCTAAAGGCAAATCGGTATTAGCAGGTTTTCGCGCGATCAAGGAACTGGGCCTTGACGGAATGGAGGTCGAGTTTGTCTATGGCGCGCGGATGAAAGAGGAAGACGCCAAGAAGATCGCTGCTTATATCAAAGACGCGGGCCTTTTTGCCACGGTACACGGTCCGTATTATATAAACCTGAATTCGCTTGAGCCGGAAAAGATCGCGGCCAGCGAAGAGCGTATCCTAAAGAGCGCTCGCTTGGCCGGGCTGATGGGGGCCAAAAGCCTTACCTTTCATGCCGCTTTTTATCTACAGCAGGATCCCAAGCAGGTCTACCAAAAGGTCAAGCGGGAGCTTGCCAAGCTTGCTCGTCAGCTTCGAAATGAGAAAATAGATATCCCGTTGCGTCCGGAACTTACCGGCAAGCCCAGTCAGTTCGGGGATTTAGCGGAGATAACTGATCTGGCGCGTGAAGTTGAGGGTGTGGAAGCATGCATTGACTTTTCTCATTATTACGCGCGATATGCCGGAAAGAATAACAGCTACAAAGAGTTTGCCGCGGCGCTTGAAGTTTTGAAACAAAAACGAGGCGTCGCCGCTTTGCGTGAACTGCACCTTCATGTCAGCGGCATCGAATATACGGCCAAGGGCGAGCGGAAGCACCTGACGCTGCAGGAAAGCGACTTCAATTATCGGGAGCTGCTCCGGGCCTTGGCGGACTGCGGCGCGGCCGGGTATCTGATCTGTGAGAGCCCGAACCTCGAAGCGGACGCGTTGTTGATGAAGAAGTATTATGCTTCTTTAATTTAGTTCGTAGTTCGGGGGAGGTGGGATGTTGTCGCGTGTTCCTACTGTCATTCCCGCACTAGATGCAGCGAAATTCTTTTTCACCACCAAGGCACTAAGACACCAAGGAACGTCCTTCTTTTGAAAAAGGATTAGGACCATCTTCGATAGCAGGAGAGCATTGATGGTTTCGACGGAGTGTTTGAAGGTTAGGCCAGGCACAAAGGTACAAGAGGCACAAAGGAATTATGAATTACGAGTTCCGAGCATCGAGCTACGTGCTACGGATTATTAAGGATTGACCTTTTGAATCAACTGGGCTAAAATTCCCCTTATGGATATAAACACACTCCTCAAGACCGCTTCCGAGAATCGCGCTTCCGATGTTCATATCAAAGAAGGCCGTCCGCCGATGATGCGCATCGACGGCAAGCTGTATCCGCTAAAATCACCCTCCCTTACTGCCGAGGACGTCCAGGCACTGGCCTTTTCGATGATGGATGATAGGCAGAAGGAGCGGTTTGCGCAGAGCAGCGAGTTGGACTTGGCCTATCTGCTGCCGGAGGTGGGGCGCTTTCGGGCGAATGTTTTTCGCCAGCGCGGCTCCGTTGAGATAGTGATGCGTCTGATACCGATGGACGTGCCCAGTTTGGATGAACTGAATTTGCCGGAAGTGCTTAAGACGCTGGCGCTAAAACGGAGAGGCCTGGTCTTGGTGACGGGTGCTACCGGCAGCGGCAAATCTACCAGCTTGGCCGCGATGATCGACCATATCAACAGTAACCGCCAGGGGCACATCATTACCGTTGAAGATCCGATGGAGTACGTGCACGCAGACAAGCAGTGTAGTGTTTCGCAGCGTGAGATAGGCATAGACACGGATAACTTTGTCGTCGCCTTAAAATATGTCTTGCGGCAGGACCCGGACGTGATCCTGATCGGTGAAATGCGCGACGCGGAGACGGTGGCCGCGGCTATTACCGCTGCGGAAACAGGCCACCTGGTGCTTTCCACTTTGCATACGATCGATACCATCCAGTCAATAGAGCGGATGTTGGATTTTTTTCCGTCTACTCAGCAGGGCCAGGTGCGCATGCAGTTGGCCAATATCCTGGAGGGAGTGGTTTCCCTGCGCCTGCTGCTCAAGTCAGACGGTGTGGGCCGGGCTCCCGCTTGCGAGATAATGGTCGCTACGCCGGCGATAAGAGCGTTGTTGGCTGAAGACAGGATCAAGGGGATCAAAGATCTGATAGAAGAGGGGGGCGCGCAATATGGCATGCAGACCTTTGACCAGTCGCTGGCCGCTTTGTGTAAAGAGGGGCTGATCACGCGGGAAGAGGCGCTGAAAAACGCCAGTAGTCCGAGCGAGTTGGACCTCGCCTTGAAGGGCATCACCACCTCCCGGGCTTCGTCGACGGCGATAATGGATCAGATGCATCGTGACCAGGTGCAGGGGGATGTGACCAAACTCAAGGAAGCGGCTAAACGTTATCTGCGCCAGGAGCGTTACCAGGAAACGCGGGATGAGCTGAATAAGATATTGGCGACGACGCCTGATGACGA
The DNA here is from genome assembly GCA_030621225.1 of candidate division FCPU426 bacterium. GTDB lineage: Bacteria > Oederibacteriota > JAUXIB01 > JAUXIB01 > JAUXIB01 > JAUXIB01. The sequence continues at coordinate 4,823 of JAUXIB010000112.1, read as the reverse complement.
AGAGGCCAACCAGATGATGGCCCAGGTGCGCGAAAAGCTAAGCGGCGAGGATACGGCCGGCGAGGCGATGACCGTTGTCCGGGCCGGGCTAAAAGAGTACAAGGCCGGACACCTGAATAAGGCCATAGGGGAGTGGCGCAAAGCCCTGGAGATAGACCCGGGCAACAAGCTGGCCCAGGGATATATCAAAAGCGCCGAAGAACTGATAGCCAATATGGCCGAGGGAAAGAAACTCTACGAGCAAGGCCAGGCGCTGGAGCGGGACGGCAAGGGGGAGCAGGCGTTGGCGCGATATAAATCGGCGCAATCGTTGGATCCGGCCAATGAACAGGTGGCGGAAAGGATCACGGCGCTCGCGGCCGATGTGCAAAAGCAGAAAGCGGAAGCGAAAGCAGCCGAACATCATGGTAAAGCCGTGGCCTTTTTCCAGGCAGGTCGTCTGTTGGAAGCAGGACGTGAGTGGCAGATAACCCTGGAAAACAAACCGGACTGGCCGGATGTGAAAGCCTATCAGAAGCAACTGGTCGAGAAGCTGGCGGCCGAAGGGGTGCCTGACCTGACTGATCAGGCCAAAGATAAACAGGTCGTGCAGAGCGCCTATCAGACGGCGGCAAATGATTTTATCAGCGGCAAGGTAGCGCAGGCGGTTGCCGGCATGGAATCGGCTTTTGCTGCTTCGGCCGGTTCGGATTTTTTATGCGGACAGCTAGAGGCGGTAAACCGCTGGGCGAGCGAACGCACGGCGGAATTGCACGCGCAGACGGACGCTGCCGCGGAAGCGAATCGGATCCCGGAAGCGCGGCAGTTGCTACAGGAGATACTGCTTCTCGTCCCCGGCGAAGCCGGTGCGGTGAATAAGCTGCCGGTGATAAAGGAACGGGGTAAGGTATTGGTGGAGAAGCTAAAAGGGGAAGCCCGCTCGCTGGCTGACGCTAATCGCAATCAGGAAGCGCTGAACAAGTGGCAGGAGATACTGGCGATAGATCCCGAAGACGACCGTGCCCAACAGCGGATCGATGAGCTTAAAGGCCGGATCGATAAGCTGCGGGAGATAGAGGAGAATATTTAGAATTCTGAATTATGAATTCTGAGTTATGAATTATGAACAAGCCCGTATGTGGGATACGGGGGGGGCAAATAAGGAATTCAAAATTAAAAATTAAAAAAGGGCTTGGCCGGGGAACACACGCTGTACGTTACCTGGCCGTCAGTTCCGAGCTACTAGCTACGAGCTACGAGCTACAGCTTGTTTGAGGAAACGCAAACATGACTTTAGAAGAAATGCTGACAGCGGTGGTTAAACAGAAGGCTTCGGACCTTCATCTGCAGGCGGGTATGCCGCCGATGGTGCGCGTGAGCGGCGAGCTGCTGCCGCTGGGCAGTGTCAAACTATCGGCGGAGGATACGGCGAATATCGCCGGTGCGCTGCTCGATGAAGATAAGCGGGCCGAATTAGCGAAGAAACGACAAGTTGATTCGGCCTATGACTTGGGTAAGGTGGCGCGCTTTCGAGTGAACATCTATCACGAACGGGGCCAGCTGCGTATCGTGATGCGTACCATTCCGTACGAGATACCTAAATTCTCCGGACTTAATCTACCGCCGATCATTAAGGACATCGTAATGCGCGAGGTGCGCGGGCTGGTGTTGGTTACCGGTACCGCGGGCAGCGGTAAGTCTACTGCGCTGGCCAGTATGCTGGATTTGATCAACGCTACGCGTCCTTGTCATATTGTCACCATTGAAGACCCGATTGAATTTATTTACACCAATAAGAAAGCTATTATCTCTCAGCGCGAAGTAGGGCTGGATGCGCTCGATTTCGCGGACGCCTTGCGCAATGTATTGCGGCAGGATCCTGACGTTGTTTTGATGGGAGAAATGCGCGATACCGAATCTGTCTCCGTGGCGATTACCGCGGCGGAGACGGGACACCTGGTGTTTTCTACTCTACATACTGTTGACGCCGTGCAGACGATCAACCGGGTGATCGATTTTTTCCCGCCGCAACAACAGGACCAGATAAGGTTTCAGTTAGCCAATACGCTTAAAGCGGTGATCTCGTTGCGTTTGTTGAAACGCGCTACGGGCGAGGGACGCATCCCGGGCGCCGAGATCATGGTGGCCACTCAGACCATCGCGACTATGATACGCGAGAATAATACCAAGGGCATCCGCGAGCAGATGGAAAGCGGCGCGGAGCAATACGGCATGCAGACCTTTGACCAGTCACTGATCGCTCTTTGCCGGAACGGCTTTATTTCCAAGGAACAGGCGCTGCAGGAGGCCACCAGGCCCGCGGATGTTGAATTAAGGATGAAGGGAATTACACGCAGCGTGGAACAGGCCAAGAGTGTGATGCTTGGTTCGGCGATAGTCGATGATAAGGAGGGTGCGGTCAAGAAGCATCTCAATCAGGGTATGCGTTTGTTCGCTGCTCATAATTATCAGGCGGCGATGGCTGAGTTTCAGGACGTTTTGCGTATCAGCCCTACAAATACGTTAGCCCGGGAGAAGATAGCTGAGATAGAGCGGGAGGTGTCCCGGCAGGCGCAGAACGGGGACCTGTCAGCGCTGATCGAGCGAGGCATAGGTTTTTATCGGAACGGTAATTTCGAGGGGGCGATCGCGGTGTGGAAGGAAGCTCTTGCTAAGGACCCCAAGAACCAGCAAGCTCAGGCTCTGATCAAAGAAGCGGAAACGCGACTTCATTGAAATAGGAATACCGGATACCGGGAACGGCATTCACCACGACGACACGACGCTAACGGCTCTTTCTTTAGATAACGGCTAAAGACTATTTAGCCACAGAGAACACAGAGGAACGACCAAGAACAATCACTACCATACTTCTCCTCCCTTGAGGGAAGGAGACTAGGAGCGGAGCGACGAAGAGGAGGGTGAATTCCGCTCACAGATCCTTTAGATAACCCTTCGATGCGCTTCGCTACCTCAGGGCAGGCGGCATAAGGCAGTATCTCGTATCTAGTATCTGGTTGGTCGTTCCGACACTCCAGTATTAAACAGAATTTTGTTGCAGACCAAATACTAAATACCAACGACTAATGACTGGCTTACGTTGTGACGCTCTCGATAAAATGACGCATAGAAAAAAAACATCCCTGTCATTCGCCTATGCCGCCGTGGCGCTTTTTATCCTGGTGGTAGTGCTTTATCTCTCTTCTATGCTTTATCACACCGGCGGCCGCTTGGTCAATCCGTTGGACGATACATACATTTTTTTTCAGTATGCCTGCCAGTTAGCAGACTTCCAACCAATGAAGTATAACGCCGCTGACCCGATGACGCTTGGGGTATCCAGCCCCTTATACCTGCTCTTGCTCTTTTTGCCCGCTGTTTTAGGTGTAAGCGGGGACGGTATGGTATTAGTGAGCTTCCTGCTGGGGGCCGTTTTTTACGCGGCCAGCGCCTGGTTGATCTATGATCTTGCGCGCGAATTAAGCAGTGTGTTCGCGGCGCGCCTGGCGGTGGTCTTTTTCTTGCTTTCCGGGCCGGCAGCCTGGCATTATCTATCCGGAATGGACACGGCGTTTTTCTCCTTTGCCGTATTGCTGGCGGTTTGGCTCTATCAGCGGCAAGAGGCGCGGCGGCGGACGCCCGGCTTGGCGGTCCTACTCGTGCTCTTGCCCTTGATCAGGCCCGAAGGGATAATGCTGATAGCCGCTTATCTGAGCGCGCTGGCCGTTAATAGACGCTGGAAACTTTTTGGCCGCCGGCTGCTCCAGGGGCTGGCCGGACTGGCTCTGTTCGCGCTTTTTAACCTGTTTGTCTCCGGCGAATTGGCGCCCAGCTCTGCTTCGCCGAAATCCGCCGCTTTGTTAGGGGAGAGCGGGGTCTTTGACCTGTTTTACAACGCCAGCGCTTTTTTGGCAAGCGTGATCAAAGGATTATTGGCCGGCTACTTTGGCGCTGAGGCGGTCGGCCTTATGGGCGGGGCAATAGCCTGGAACGCGGTGATACTCTACCTGCCGCCGTTCTTCCTGTTGTTAGCGCTGTTTGGTCTTTCAGCGCGGACCGGCAAAGGGAATAGCGGCATCGGGGTATTTTACGCTCTGGCGCTGTTGTACCACCTGCTTTTTTTGGCTGTTTTTCTGCCGCTGGGTTGGCATCACCATCGTTATATTTTCCCCTTACTGCCGCCGCTGCTGCTGTTCGGCGCTATTGGGCTGGCCAGCCTGCGCGAGTTGTGGGGGGAGCGCGGTCGCTCTTTCTCGAAATGGTTAGCGGCTTTTTGCCTGGTCTTTTTCGCGTTGTCGTTATTTAATTTTGCCGCGCTCTATGGGCGCAACGCTTATATGTACTACAAGGACCATTACCGCGTTTCTGAATATCTGCGCGAGAACATCGCGCCGGATGTGCCGCTCTGCGCCGCGGACGTGGGCATTCTTAAATATCGTACCGGGAATTATCTGCTGGACCTGAAGGGGATCGTCAGCCCCTGGTTGGGGCAGGCCTCACGTCGGGGCGCGGAGGCCCTGATGGGAGAGTTGGCCATCCTGCCCGCGGCCAAGCGCCCGCGCTATGCCATGCTGCAAGCGCGCCCTGATTTCCCCCTGGAAGATTGGCTGGCGGCCGGATACCTGCGCCCGCATAAAGGCCTGCCGGCAACCGGGCATCCGGCGGAGATGAAGATCTACGAATTAGTCTATTGATTATAAGGCAGTATTTAGTATCTAGTATCTGGTATTTAGTCGCTCGGGGTTCGGGACTCATCGAGGGCACGCGCAAGCATTGAGCTACGCCTGTCACGCCATAGCCCCCCTTCCTGTCTTCCGACAGGAAGACATGGGGGCGAAGGCGGA
>JAUXIB010000001.1 GCA_030621225.1 candidate division FCPU426 bacterium | reverse complement strand
TCCGGATGCTGCTTATGCCATTCTGTCCTTACCCCCGCGCTTGTCAGCAGACAAACGCGGGGGTGGCGCCCGCGGAGGGACGCCACTACGCTGATATTATATACTTGGATGTTTGTCCTTCCATTCCGTACGTTGCTCATATCCGTAGGCCAACTTAAACAGCAAATCCTCCCGCAAGGCCGGTGCGACGGCCTGCATACCGATCGGCAGACCGGCCTTTGAAAACCCGCAAGGTACAGATATCCCCGGCAAACCGGCCAGGTTGGCACCCACGGTAAAATAGTCGGCCAGATACATGCCAATTGGATCCTGGGTTTTTTCTCCCAGCTTAAAAGCCGCGGTAGGCGTAGTCGGGGTGAGAACAACATCCAGCCCGCTAAAAACCTGGTCGAAATCGTTTTTCAATAAGCGTCGCACCTTGAGCGCTGAAAGGTAATAGGCATCATAATAACCCGAGGAGAGCGCGTAAGTGCCGAGCATAATACGTCTTTTTACTTCGTCGCCGAACCCCTCGCCCCGCGTGCCTTTATACATAGCGACCACATCCGGCGTATCCTGGCAACGTAACCCGTATTGCACCCCGTCATAACGAGCCAGATTCGAGCTGGCCTCAGAGGGCGCGATAATATAATAGGCGGCAAGACCATAATCAAGATGCGGCAACTCAATTTCTTTTATCTCCACCCCCGCCCCGGCCAGTAGCTCCACCGCCTGCCGAAAGGAGACAAGCACCTCAGGGTCTACTCCGCTCAGGCCATCCAGTTTCAATACGCCAGCGCGCAAGCCCTTTAATTCGCCAGTCAGTGCCGCGGTAAAATCGGGGACTTTTTCTGCCAACGAGGTAGCGTCACGCCGGTCATGACCGGCGAGGCAATTCAAAAGCAGCGCGGCATCACGCACGTCCTGGGTCAGGGGACCGATCTGGTCAAGCGATGAGGCGAACGCCACCAAGCCGTAACGGGAAACGCGCCCGTAGGTCGGTTTTAGCCCAACCACCCCACAAAAAGCCGCCGGCTGACGGATAGAGCCACCGGTATCACTACCCAGCGCTGCCGGCGCTTCCCCCGCAGCCACGGCGGCGGCGGATCCACCGGAGGAACCCCCGGGGACATATTCTAAATCCCAGGGATTATGCACCGGGCCGAAAGCCGAGTTCTCGGTGGAGGAACCCATGGCGAACTCGTCCATGTTCAGGCGGCCGAGAATTACCGCTCCCGCCTGTTTCAGCTTCGCCACCGCAGTGGCGTCGTAGGGCGGGACGTATCCCTTGAGTATCTTCGAGCCGCAGGTAATCTCCACACCGTCCTGGCAGATGATATCTTTGACGCCCAGCGGCACGCCGCATAGCGGACCGGCTTCGCCCGCCTTGAGCGTCTTATCCGCCGCGGCCGCCGCCTTCAACGCCTCAGCTCTCGTCAGTTTGATGTACGAGTTCGTCTTCTCAGCCAGCGCCTCGGCACGGCTGAGGTAGAGCTCGGTAAGCTCCGTTGAGCTCGTCTCCTTTTTGTGGAGGAGAGAACTCAACTCAGAGATTGTTCTGTATGTGAAAGCTTCGCTCATTCTTGGATACGTATCTAGTATCTAGTATCTGGTATCTAGTTTTGTCTCCGAAAGCGCGAGATACGAGATTCAAGATACCGCCTTTCACTCTTCAATAATCCTCGGCACCCTAAAATGCCCCCGCTTCGCTTCCGGCGCAAGGTCCATCAACTTATCGTGGACATCCGTTCGCTCCACCTCGTCTTCCCGCCAAACGTTCTTCAACTCGCCAACATGGGCCAGCGGCTCTACGTTTTTGAGGTCAAGTTTGCTTATTTTAGCGATATAGTCGAGAACAGAAGACAGCTGGCCGGCAAACTTCTCCCGCTCCTCCGAGGAGAGCTCAAGCCGCGCCAAGTGAGAGATTTTTTCGACTTGCTCGGGGGATAATTTTTTGTTTTTACTTTCACTCATATTTTTTGTATCTTCCGCCGTCCTTAACGCTTCCATAAATATTACTTTTATGGTTGGAAGCGTTAGCTATGGAGGACAAGCATATCTAGTTGCTTTCATTATATCAGTTTTAACACGCTTTTCGGGACTAGATACTCGTGGCTCGGGACTCGTCTATCGGCTATCGTCGCTAGTCTCTGGTCGCTAGTCGCTAGTGCCGTGCACAGCGTATAGCGCGCATTATCAGGCTAAGCTCCCGGTGTCCTGTATCCGGTTTCCTGTTTCCGGCGTACTGTGGCTCGCATACCGCCTATCGTCTACTGACTACTTCTTCTTCAATTTCGCCACCGACGCCAACAACGTCCTCTGCCCGTAGTCCAAAAAAGAGACCACGAACATCTTTTTCGCGCCTTTGCCTCTGACGCTGAGCACCATGCCAGGACCGAACTTGTGATGCTCAACGTTATCCCCGACCCGCAAGCCACCGTCCGCTTTTTCTCTTTCCCCGGACACGATCAACCGCGCCCCTACAGATTCTCGTTTGCCGCTGCTTTTTCGCCCCTTCGTTTTCCCCCCGACACGTCTTGTCTCATCGTCATCGGACGTAGGTAACAATACGTCCCCGGCCATCCCCCGCTCCTGCTCCAATAATTTCGCCGGGATCTCCTTTAAAAACCGAGAGGGAAAACCGTATCTTTCCCGACCGTAGATCATACGCCGCCAAGCGTGAGTCAAAAAAACCATCTCCATACCGCGCGTCAGCCCCACGTACATCAAACGTCTTTCCTCTTCCAACTCATCTTTGGTATCCAAAGAATTAGCGTGCGGCATCAGATTCTCCTCCAAGCCGCTCAAGAATACCACCGGGAACTCCAAACCCTTGGCATTGTGCATGGTCATCAGCGTAACTTTACTGGCCATATCGTCCCACTGGTCAACATCGGCCACCAGCGACACCCGCTCCAGAAATTCGCGCGCCTTGCCGCCAGCCGTCTCCTTGACAAAATCCTGCGCCGCTGAAACTAATTCTTTTACATTCTCCACCCTTTCCAGAGACTCCTCGCTGCCCTGCTTCTTGAGTGCGTCCAGATAGTCTGTCCTCTCGATCACCCGTTTGAGCATTTCGCAAGCGTCTTCATGCGCCAAGCGGGAACGCAGCTCGTCCATCATCTCCAAAAAATCGGTCAGCCGCTTCATTGTCTTGACCGGCAGTAGGGGCGTATTGCTATACGCCCCCGCAAGCTCGCTCACCGCCCGAGCCAGGTTTAGCTGGCGCGCGGCTCCCCAGTGCACTATCTTGTCCAGGCTGCTATCACCGATGCCACGCGCCGGCACGTTGATCACCCGCCGCAAACTCAACGAGTCATCGGGATTAACCAGAAACATCAAATAGGATAAAACATCCTTTATCTCCGCGCGCTCGTAAAACTTGATCCCACCCACGATCTCATAGGGCAGATTATGCCAGCGAAAAGTGTCCTCCAGCACCCGAGACTGGGCGTTGGTTCGGTAGAGCACCACAAAATCACAATTTTTGAACCCAGCTTGACGACGCAAAAAGAGGATGCGTTGTGTAATATAGTCGGCCTCCTTTTTTTCGTCTGCTAAAGCAGCCAAACGCACCAGCTCACCGCTCTGCTTAACCGGCACCAGCTTCTTTTCCAAACGATCCTTATTGCCCTTGATCAGGTTGTTGGCCGCCTCAAGGATATTGCCACTGGAGCGGTAGTTATTCTCCAGGCGGTAGACAGCCGCGCCGGAGAAATCATCTTGGAAATTTAAAATATTACGCACATCGGCGCCGCGCCAGGCGTAGATGGACTGGTCCGGATCGCCAACCACATAAATATTATTGCCCTCCCCACAAAGCAGTCGCATCATCTGGTACTGGGCCTGGTTGATGTCCTGGTATTCGTCTATCAAGATATAACGAAAGCGCTCGCGGTAGGCAGCCAACACTTCCGCCTGACTGTGAAAGAGCTCCGCGGTCATCATCACCAGATCGCCAAAATCGAAAGCGTTGTTAGCACGCAGCTTGTTCTGGTATAGTCCGTAGACTCCGGCAACGCGCCGAGTGAAATAGTCCCTGGCCAAGCGCTGATATTTTTCCGGAGGCATATTCTCATTTTTGGCGCCATCAATTGCATTGGCGTAGGCACGCGGCTCATCCCCGCCCTTATCCCCGTGCAATTCGCGCAAGCACTCTTTGATCAAGCGCTGGCTGTCTTGGCTATCATAGATGGTAAAATCAGGACGGTAACCTAGACGTTCGCACTCCTGCCGCAAAATGGAAGCCCCCAAAGAATGGAAAGTACTCAGATGAGCGGCCCGGCCCCCTTCCCCCACCATTTTAGCGGCCCGCTCTTTTATCTCCCCCGCCGCCTTGTTGGTAAAAGTTACGGCGAGGATATGCCGCGGCCGCACCTGGTGCCGGCCTATCAGATAAGCAATACGATAGGTGATCACCCGGGTCTTGCCGCTACCCGCTCCGGCCAGGACCAGAGCCGGGCCCTCGAAATGCTGCACCGCTTGCCGTTGTTCGGGATTAAGGTCTTCGAGAATTTTTTCTGCTTTTGAAGTCACGGACAGTATTATATTCCCCCCAGGGGCTCGAGAGCCGATTTCCGGGACATAAACTCATGTTAGTAGCTTGCCGCCACGTGACGAGTGTTCACGTTTGAGACTTCCTGCCCGCCAGGGCAAACGGCTTATAAAAACAGCCGCCGCCAATAAGAACAGGAGCCACCCCGCGCCGATCACCAGATACTTGATGGCGTATCCCTCGTAACGCTCGGCAAATTCGTGGTATAGCGCACCCACCAGGAACGAACCGAGGATAAGCGGCGTGATAACTTTAATAGAAAAATCCCAAATGCGGTTTATCTTCAAAGTAGACGAATCATTGATATGCTTGCGCAGCAGGTGTGTCTTCACGGCCCAACCCACTATCAGACATTCAAGGAAACCGGCAGCTACCAGACCATAATTGTTAGAGTAGTGATCCAAAATATCCAACCAATAAAGCCCTCCTTGCAGACAAAAAAGTAAACTCCCCAAAAAACCGGTCACACAGAGGAGTGTTATTACCCGAAACCGGTTTATCGAAAACTTATCCTGGATAGCACTGCCCAACGCCTCGATTATAGAAATGCCGGAAGAAATACCGGCGATCACCAGGATCAAGAAAAACAAGACGCCGAACAACGAATTGAACGCGGGTAGTAGACTGATGGCGCGGGGATAAACGACAAAAGCAAGTCCGGGGCCTCCGGCGACCACATCCTTTATCGGCACACCGCTAACCTGGGCCATATAGCCAAGTACGCTAAAAACAGCGAACCCGGCAAAAAACGAGTAGCCGCAGTTAATTACGCTCGTCAAATAAGCGTTCCCCACGATGTTAGCCCTTTTGGGCAGGTAGCTAGCATAAGCGATCATAATGCCAAAACCTAACGAAAGCGAAAAAAACATCTGCCCAAAAGCATCGTTCCATACCTTCCACTCTTTGAGCCTACTCCAGTCAGGTCGCAGATAATATCTCAGCCCTTCGGTAGCGCCATCTAACTGAAGTCCCCAAATCACCAGCACCGCAGTAAGCAAAAAAAGCGTAGGCATAAATATCTTGCAGGCTCGTTCTATGCCATGGCTTACTTTTTTAAAACAGATAATCCAAATAATAAACCAAACAACCAATGAGGAAAGTAAAATTGGCAGACGAACGTCTCCCAACTGACCGGGCCCCTCGCTCAACTTGAGAAAATTATTATAGAAAAAACTCTCGGTATCCGCTCCCCAGCTCAAGTCAAAACTAAACACAAGGTAGTTGAGACACCAAGCAATAACCACCGAGTAGTAGAGCATGATCACGAACATCACCATTACCGGCATAAACCAGCCGAGCACCTCGCTTTTTTGACCTACTTTTGCGAAGGACAACGGAGCCGAGCCCGCCCGCGAATGCCCAAACCCATATTCTAAAAGCATCAGGGGAATACCGGCGGCAAGCAGAGCGACAAAGTATGGCACCAAGAAAGCCCCGCCCCCGTTATCGTGGCACATATAACTAAAACGCCAGATATTGCCCAGGCCAATGGCTGAACCGACTGCGGCAAAAAGAAAACCGACCTGTGAATTCCAACGGTCGCGGGTGTTTGGCATGATGAGAAGCAGTTGTTAGCCCTTCGATTGCCCTCAGGGCCCTTCTAGCCCTGAGCGAGCGAAGCGAGTCGAAGGGTTGCTGGTTATTGGTCGTCAGTCCGAGAATAGATTACTCCACCAATTTTACCCCTTATCTTGAACGGGAGATCAGGAGACAGTAGACCGCAGTCTCGCCGTAATCTACTGTTCTACTGTCTACCGCTCGACTGCTCTGCCCCCATTCCTGTCTTCCGCCAGGAAGACATGGGGGCTGGTGGCGATGGGAGGAGTCGACCGTCCTCCGGTCGGAGCAGCTCCTCCCCACGGGGGAAGATTCCCCCCTGGCGCTCCGGCGCTTGGATAAAACCAGGCGCCGTCACTGTCCCCCCCTCGCATCGTGGGTGAGAATCCTCTCCCCCACACCCCCTCTGCGCCGGAGGTTCGTCCTATAATTTAATCCACCAATTTACCGCACTGCGGGAAATTGGTGGCGGTGGGAGGAGTCGAACCTCCGACGCCGCGGATATGAGCCGCGTGCTCTAACCACCTGAGCTACACCGCCGTGATTCTGTGGCAGGGACCCTTCCCCAGGTAACTGCCCCTGCCACAGAATCACAGAGCATTCGAAAATCGAGATTTGAAATTAGACTAGCTCGGATTTTTGAATGCGGTCCAATATCGAATCTCGAATGCTCGAAAACAACCCGATCAACAGAGCAGTAGACCGCACTGCACTATTAAATGTTTTATGGTGCCAGCATGACCCGAGCTATGATATAAAAAATTATGGAAGCTCGGCCCTCTGGTTCGCAGTCGATTTACCTGCTCTATATACTCTCCCTGCTCACCTACTCTGTGACTTTCGCGTCCCTGTCGCAAAAATCATAATCCCGACATCTTCTTCAAATTTTCCGTCATGAACCGAGTAACCAAATCCTGTCCCTTGCTCTCCAACTCCACGAATTTCAAACCTATATGATATTCAGTTCTGCCTTTTTCATCTTTGCCCTTCTCTCTACGCCAGACTGTCCGCGCAGTCCCTGTTACCGGAGGTAATTCGTCAGGCAAAAATATCTTCAAATGAATAGTGGAACCCACTTGGACATCTTCCCAAGTCACCAGACGGATACCGCCACGGCTCATATTCGCAATCTGCGCCTGATCATCCTTGACACCAGCACCAGCGCTCAGCAGGTGATAACTCACAGAAAAACTGAGTTCCAATCTTTCGTGCCGCCGTTTCTCTATCCACAACTCACCTTTAGTCACTTGGCCTCTTTTCCCCTGCCCTTAATCCGCAATAATTCCTGCCTGAATTCTTCCTTCTTTTTCAACGTCTCGGCCCCCCAAAAACTATCATCCTTGTAGCAATTATAACATTTTTCTAAAGTCTTTATCCCGGCCTCTAGATCCCCCTGCTCCTTATAGAAATCAGCTAAATACCAGTAAAAAACGCCCTCGTTCGGGTTATTCTTGGTGAAATCTTCCAGCTGTTTTATCGCTCCATCAAGATCCCCGGCATCAGCTTTGGCTTGCGCCTGGTCAACCAAACTAAGCGGCGAACCACCCTCCGCTACCGTAGTGTCACTTACCTTCTCCTTTTTATGAAACGAGCCGGTCGCCAACCGAAACACCAGCAACACCGCAAGCACCACACCGCTTATTCCGCCTAAAACGATCATCACCCTCACCCAGGTGGGGCGTGCAATCCCAGAGATCGGTTTTTCCTTCGCGGATTTTTTCGCATCTTCTTCCTTGAACGGTGTCTTAAATTCATAACCACAACTTATGCAATACTTGCTGCGCGAGTCTCTTTTTGTCCCACACTTACCGCAAAACATTGTCATGTTTATTCCCCTTTTCATCTTAACATCTAACGTCATTGGGCAACGTTCGACCTTCGACGTGCCGACATTCGACGCTAAACCGTATGTGCCACGAAAACCTCATGTCCCGCCTTCTCTAACAACTCCGCCCTTTCCTGCGCCTCGGCCTGGTCACGGCATACAGTAAAAAAAGTGGGGCCACTCCCACTCATCAGCACCCCACCACCACAAACAGCGGTAAGCTCCTCTTTCAGATCCCTTAGTTCTGGTCGCAATACAAAAGCGCCGCTTTCCAGGTCATTAACTAGAAATTCACCGATGTGCAAACTTCGCGTGAAGTTACCGTCAGAACCGACTGTTTTCGGTTTCGATGTGACAAGCTGCCGCGACATCCTCTCCAACTCCAGGGCAAGCAATCTAGCACTTCCTTTATTACCTGTCAAGGCAAAATCCCCTGCTGCATAGACCTCACCGGCTAAAAGAGTAAAATCCGGCTTGACCAAAACAAGGTCAAGCCGGGGCAGTCCCGGTAAAGAGTTTATTATCTCACCGCGCCCCTCAACAAAAGCCGTGCCGCCGGCAATGAAAAAAGGAACATCACTGCCCAAACGCGCCGCCAAAGAAAACAGAGTATCCCTTTCCAAGCCAAGCTGCCAAAGCTCATTAAGAGCAAGCAGTGTCGCCGCGGCATCACTACTTCCCCCGCCCAGCCCGGCAGCTATGGGGATGCTCTTGACCAGTTCTATCCGGCATCCCTGGGTTACGCCATACTCTTGCCGTAATAGCCGCGCGGCGCGCAACACCAGATTATCTTCCCCCTCCAACTCGGGCAGGTCACACCGCAGTTCCGGCGCCCCTTCCCCCGCTTCCACTTCCAAGCGATCATAGAGGCTAATGGCCTGAAGCACGCTCTCCACTAAATGGTAACCATCCCGGCGTCGCCCCACCACGTTAAGAGCAAGATTTATTTTGGCTGGGGCCTCAATCAGCATGGGATTTCAACTCTGTTTCTTTACCCGTTATTTTTTTCTTCAACACCTCGTTCGCCGGAGCAAGCTCCAGGGCACGCTTCCATTCGATCAAGGCCTTTTCTTCCTTACCACGTCCGTGATAGACATCACCGAGATGCTCATAAACTATCGCGTCTTCATTACCAACCCCCTTGATGCTGGATACCGCACGCAGCAGTTCCTGCTCCGCTTTCTTCAGCCGTCCCTTGCGATAGTACGCCCAGCCCAAGCTGTCCAAGTAATAGCCATTATCCGGATCCAAACGTAGCGCTTTCTCGATCAACTGAATAGCTTCATCCAGGTGGATCCCCTTTTCCGCGTAAGTATAACCAATATAGTTATAAGCGTCAGCATTGGCGGGATCTATTCGGAGCACCTGCCGAAACTCAACAACCGCTTTCTCCCCCTCGCCCAACCTGTCGTAGATGATACCCAAATTGAAACGGGCATCCACATTGTCCGCATCCAGCTCAGTAATGCTCCGATAAACGTCTGCCGCTTTTTCGATCTGCTCGGCAAGAAAATAACCATGCGCAAGAAAAAGACGGATTTCAATGTCCTCTCCCGCCAACACAACGGCTTCCTCCAGAGCGGCAATCATTTCCTGCTCCTTTTCCAATTTGCTATAGACGCGCGCTAAGCTAACCAGCACTTCCGCCTTGGGTCCTCCCTGTCCCAGTAGTAACTGGTAAACGGACTCTGCTTCGGCGGTTCGACCGGACGTCTCCAGAGCCACCCCCAAGCGAAAACGCGCCTCAGTATCAATTGGATCCTTCTCTACAACATAAGCAAAATCCTCTATCGCCCGGATATAGTCACCACTGAGATAATAGGCTTGGCCGCGCTGCACACGCAACGCCAAGTTCTCGGGGGCAAACTGAATCAGCCCCCCCAACTCAGCGATCGCCTGAGGCCACTTTCTCTCCTGATAGTAGATCTCTACCAGTCGCTGCCGTATACGCGCCTCTTGCGGCCGCAAGACCAGTAATTTACGATATGTTTCCGCCGCCCGCTCCAGCTCCCCCTGCTGCTCATAGTTTACAGCCAAATGATATAAACTATCCTGATCAACAGGATCCAGTTTCAGCGCACTCAGCAAATTCCCTATGGCTTGTTCATAGAGTTCCATGCGCTCTAGCGCTAAAGCAAGATAATAGTAAACAAGCGCCTTTCCCTCGGAGCACACGCGTATAGCATGCCGGTAATGGGTTACCGCCTTTCCGTATTCGCCCCGCTGATAACGGACATATCCCAGGTAGAAGATAGGCTCCATCATCTCCGGCGCCAGTCGACCGGCCAACTCGTAGCTGCGCAGAGCCTTTTCCGAGTTACCCGCTTTTAAATAGGCCTCGCCCAGCTGAAGCAGCAAAGAAACATCTTCCTTGCCTTGATAGGCATCCGCAACGGCATCTATCTTCTCCTCGCTCCCTGCCGCGCGCAAGGCATTTGCCAACAGGGCTTGACCGATATAGGTGGAATTTTTGTCGTAAGTCAGCGCCCGGTAAAACTCATCCGCCGCTTTCTGATAATCGTCTGCCTGCTCAGCCAAGCGACCCCGGGCATAATGAGAAAGAGCCCTGGCCTCCATCGCTTTGTCCGGCCCAACGGTCGATGCTACCTGCCGCTCAACACCGACGCATCCTGACAGCACCAATATTAAAAAGAAAAAAGGCCCCGCGGCCTTCATCCGCAAATATTTCATAGTCACCTTAATTTTCTTATCAGAACCTACCCCGCCACAGCGTCGCTTTCAACTCCCGCCGTGGAACTGCGGCCGTGCGCAGGGGACGAACACGCCAACGCGCCTGGTCATCATAGCTGAAGCTCTCCGGAACCACCCATATCCCCACAACGATCCCACACATTACACCAATGCCCACAGAAGTGGCCCGGTGAATTGTCTGTTCCCTACCCTCCTGCTCAGTCACCAGCCCGATCATGGCCCCGGTCACTCCCCCCAAGACACCGCACCCGAGCACGATCATTCCCTTCTTACGCTTATTGATAGGCGGACCCATATCTGCCGGCTCCTTGCCGCCATAGAGCAAGAAGTTAGAAAGACTGGTTGTGTTCCTTTTCACCCGATCCCAGATAGGACCAAGCACACACCCCTTGGGCACCCGGTAGGCGTTTTCAGGATCATTGGCGGGAAAATCATCTTCCCAGTAGAGTGCGCTCAAATGGAGTTGAGACAGTAGGACAAGAATTATGAATACGGCCAGATATTTTGCCTTGGAATAAATCATCAAGTCGTTGCTCGCCCTTCGACGTTGCTCAGGATTAGCAACTAGAAACCGCCTCGGAATGCTAATTAAATTCACGATGCCGCTTCGCCCGAATCACGCCAACGGTGCTTCTTCTCAGTTTCGCCTTCCTTATCCTTCACACAACGCCCCTCAAACTGGACGCCCTCCTCCATCAACAAACGCCCATAACTGATGTCTCCCTGAACACAAGCAGTACGCAAAAGCTCTACCTTATTCTTGGCATAGAGATTACCTTCTATCCTGCCGCCGACAACAGCGTCCTTACAACGAACGTTACCATTGATCGTCCCTGATTCTCCGACGATGACACCATCGTTCCCACTCACCGAACCATCGACCCGCCCGTCAACACGCACGGCCCCACTACTCTTAATATCACCTTTGATCCTAGTCTTATTGCCTATTACGGTGTCTATCTTCATGATTTCCCCGGCTAACAACCAAAATGCTTGCCGCTTCTACTATAAGTCTGTCTTCTGTTCCAAATATTTAGCAGGATCTTGCGGTACACTATGACGACGCACCTCATACTGCAAATGCGGCCCAGTGCTTTCTCCGCTATTTCCAAGATAAGCGATCACTTCCCCACGCAGCACACGCCGCCCAACTTTAGTTTTAAACCTCGTTAAGTGCCCATAACGAGTGGACCAACCGTAGCCATGGTCTATAATCATCACTCGACCATACCCTTTCGTCCAACCGGCAAAAGTAACAAGTCCGGGGGCGGTAGATCTTACCGGAGTGCCTACCTCATTAGCGATATCGATGCCGTTATGCTGCATTATCTTTTTCTTGGTGGGATGATTTCGCGGCCCAAAGCCTGAGGTTATCCATCCCTTTACCGGCCAGCCACAGGGACGGGCCTCCATCAGCGATTTCTGCTTGGCTAGCTGCTTCTCCAGCGCCTGAAATCTTTCAGTCTGCTTGCTGGCCCCTGCGGCCAAACTTCCCAACTCTTTTTCCACACGCAAGCGGAACTGCTGCTCATTTTCCTTCAACCAACGGTTGATCTGGACCTCATCGCTCTCCCCCGGCCCGCCCAGCCCGGTGAATTTGATTATCGTATCCCGCTTTTTCATCGCCAGCATCTCGCGCACCTTCCCTTCCAACATCGAGAAACCAGTCAGAGTCTGCCGATACTTATTCCACTCACCGCTGATTACCTCCAAGTGCTTGCGGGCTTTGGCCAACTCCCATTTGGCAAACCGATAATCCACGTTTTTACTGACAATAAGAAACGACCAGCAGAAAGCACTGGACATAAGAATGATAAACAAGCAGATAATAAGCTGGCTCAGGCTCACCTGGCGGACTTTACTGCCATCGTGATTGATCACCATAATGGTAATCTTACGCTTCAAGGCTGCCTTTAATCTCCTAAACATTTTCTACCCATTTATGCCAAGGGGATCCTGACCCCATTCGGCTATTGACAAGTAAGCTCGCCCGAAACCGCCGGAATCAGCACCCGCAAAAACTCCTTAGGCGGTAATCCCGTATTTCTTCTTTGCCTCTTCACTCATGTTCTCAATATCTTCAGCAAGTATCCTGATAGTTAAAAACTGGTCACCCTTTACCATAGAGTCACGCAATTTTTTAGCGCGGGACGCCAACATATCGGTGTGTTTACGCGGCGCATAAATATAGATATCAGCACCATCGTCATTATGGCCCTCGAAATCCACCCGTACCTTCGCGTGCGGCGCAACCCTTTTCATTTCCTCTTGAATTTTAGCGCTAACAATCTCTGCTTTGGTCTGTGGCACTTCACTACCTCCTGTATTTTACCGCACCCCCATAACCAGCCAATATTCTATTTTTTTTGAGCAAAAATGTCAAGGATTTTTAGTAGCCAGTAGGGGGCTGCTTTACGCGAAAAACGCGAAATAACGGCGCTTTTCCACGAATTACAAGGATACCCATTACTTACCCGCCGGGAAGTTCCCACATATAATGTAGAAAAGCGTCCCCTTGCCCGTCATTTAATACCAATAATTTCTACCAATCTTTCCAGATCTTCATCATTAAAGAAATGTATACTTATCATGCCACGCCCACGCTTATAATTGACAATTACCTTAGTACCCAGGACGCGACGCAAACGGTCTGCAATACGTTCCACCTCGGCATTCTTCTCCGTCGGCTTTTTTCGACCTTTCTTACCCGTCCCGCCAATACCAGCCAATTTCTCCACCTGCCGTACCGATAACCCCTGACGTACAGTTTGTCGAGCCAAACGAATCATCGCCGGTTTATTGGGCAACGACAGTAGCGCCCGCGCATGACCCATACCTAGTTTTTCCGCGCACAGCAGTTCTTTCACTTCCGCGGGCAAACGAAGCAGACGCAAGCTATTGGCAACGCTGGCCCGGTCTTTGCCCACCTTCTTGGCCACCGCTTCCTGGCTGGCGCCGCGCTTGATAATATCCTGATAGGCAGCCGCCTCTTCCAAGGGATTAAGATCCCGTCGCTGTACGTTCTCTACCAGGGCAACCTCCAACATATCCTGATCCGCAAATTCGCTGACGATTACCGGCGCCTTCTTTAACCCGGCCAGCCGCGCCGCTCGCAGCCGCCGCTCACCGTAAACTAATTGGTAGACGTTTTTACGCCGCCTTACCCGCAAGGGATCAATAATACCCTTCTCACGTATGGAAGAAGCTAATTCCTCCAGCCCCTCTCGCGAAAAATCATGCCGCGGTTGAAAAGGGTTAGGAACTATCTCGTCCAGCGGCAGCTCGCGCAAGCCGCCTTGGTTTTCTTTTGCCACCGGTTTGGCCTCGCGTTCCGGGATCAGCGCCGCTATGCCTCTACCTAGTGCTTTTTTCTTAGCCATATCATTTCTCCCATAAATGCTCTATCACTCGTCTCTCGTCTCTTGTCGCTAGTGCAACTCTTGCTGATGATTCAGACTAGAAACCAGCGACCCTTCGACAAGCTCAGGGCAAAGACGGCCCTGAGGGAAAACGAAGGGCTAGCGACCCGCGGCAACCTGTTCAGCCACCTCGCGCAATGACTTCCTTCGCCAATTCCAAATACGCCTCCCCACCCCGCGACCGTTTCGCGTAGCGGAAAATATCTTGGCCAAAGCTCGGAGCCTCGCTAAGCCGCACGTTGCGCGGTACAGCGGTTTTGAACACCTTCTCGCCAAAAACCTCCCTGACATGCTCCGCCACCTGCTGAGCCAGGTTAGTACGTGTATCCAGCATCGTCAACACCACCCCTTCAATAGAAAGTTTTTTGTTCAGGGAACGCTTAATACGGTTGATGGAATCCAAAAGGTGCCCCACCCCCTCCAGCGCATAATATTCGCACTGTATCGGGATCAACACCCCATCGGCAGCGCTCAAAGCATTCAGGGTCAGCAGCCCTAAAGAAGGGGGGCAATCGATGATTATAAAATCATATCCCCGCCGCGCCGGCTTAAGCGAAACCCCCAGCCTCGTTTCGCGATTCTCCATGCCCACCAGCTCTATCTCCGCGCCCGTTAAACATGTAGCGGCAGGCAATAGGGAGACATTCTCCGAAACATCCGGCAAAAGGACATCCGCTAGAGATACCTCGCCCAACAACAACTCATAGACGCTTGCCCCGGCAGCAGCGCTGACACCCAAGCCGCTGGTAGCGTTACTCTGCGGGTCAGCGTCTACCAGCATCACCTTTCGTCCCAGCACCCCTAGCGCGCAACCAAGGTTAACCGCGGTAGTTGTCTTGCCAACGCCGCCCTTCTGATTTGTTACAGCTATAATTTTTCCCGGCAAAGAAGCTCCTCATAGATACCCGCAGGCAAGGCAGGCGTGGCACTTTGGCACATTGCATTTGCCCGCGGCGATTAGATTAAAGCGCGGTTATAATATCATTTCCAAACAGGGAAGGCAAGGGGTTAGCAGGCCACAGGTTAAAAAGTTAAAGGTTGCAAGGAATTCTGAATTATGAGTTCTGAATGCTGAATGCCAACGACATCCGATATACAATATGCGGTATGCGACATTAAGCACCTGCCCGGCGAAAAGCCAGAAGAAAAAATAAACCGCAAAGCAGCATAACCAGCACCGTACCCATCGCCCAAGCGTAGCCAAAAGCATCCGCGGTAAGGCCAAAGGTAACCGGGCCAAAAACAGCCGAAGCTTTTCCCACCAAACCATAGAGCCCAAAATACTCGTTGAGTTGCCCGCGTGGCGCCAGCGAGATAAGCACCACCCGGTCGCTGGTCCACACCCCTCCCAGTAGCGCCCCAGCCAAAGAACCTAACATATAAAACGCCGCTTTTCCGGGCAAAAATATCAGGCCAATTATTACTAGCGCCCAAAGCAGGACAATCCCCAAGAGCACCCGCGACGCTCCAAGGGAATCTACCAACCTGCCAATTATCACCGCGCCGATGACCGCGGAGACCGTCAAGGCGATCATCACTGACTTTACTTCTCCCATGTCAAAGCCCACCGCCCGCACAGCGTAGACAGACATGAAAACTATGATGGTATTCATAGCCTCAGTATAGAAGAACTTTGCCAGAAAAAAATTTCGGCTGCGCCTCGCTCGCCACACGGTAGATAATGTCCTGATCACCTGAGCCCATCCGTCAACCAACGCCGACCAAGTGATCGGTTTCTCCCGCCGAACTGAGGGGACTAAAAAAAAAATCGGCAACGCGGTAAAAAAGAACAAAACCGCCGCCGCATAGAAAACCGCCGGCAATCCGTAACGGTTCTGAATCACTCCGGCGACCAGCAAGCCACAGATAGAACCAAGGTAACCAAGCGACACCCCCCAGCCGGATACCTTGCCACGCTGCCGCGGCGAACTGACCGCAGTCAATAGCGAATTATAGAAGACCAGGCCGATCTGGTAAAAATAATTAGCGACGGCAAACGCCAGCACTAACGTCCAGATACGCTCTCCGCAACCCAGGAACGCAGTAAACACACAACAAAGCAGGGTAGTTTGAAAAAGAAACCGTCGGCCTCTCCCGGTACGGTCAGCCAGGATCCCGGCGAGGGGAACAGTCAACGCGGCGGCAAGCATAGAGAGCGAATTAGCCCATCCCGCGGGAGCGTCCCTACCGCTGAGGGTATTAAGGTAGAGAGGAAAAGTAAGACTGACCACCACCATAGAGAATATGGTGTTGGCGAAATCATAACTACACCAGGCCCAAGCTTCTCGACGCATTCTTTAATCCACAGATTACACAGATTTTTTCTTAGTAACTAAAAAACTACTTGAAAAAGCCACCCGCGAAATACGCAAACCCGTTTACTAAAAAGTCCAATTACACCCCGCATTATTCCGCAAATCAGAAGACACAAGCTACACCGGAACAAGAAGACACGGGCGTTAGCCCGGGAATTCTTATTAACTTCTTTGTAGTGCCGGGATGACTTCCGTTTTTATATATTTTCATGGTGGAAACGGAACCCTCATATACCTCAGTTATCATCGGTGTAATTTTTGTGTCCAACCTTGACTTCAAACCGTCAAAACCAAGAATGCTTCCCCTCTAACGAAGAATCACCTTTGCCGTTATCCAAATAATAATCTGTGAAATCTGTGAAATCTGTGGATCTATTCCTTTTTCTTTTTTTGGTTGGTTTTCTTAGCGGCTTTCTTCTTCGCCGTTTTCTCGGGCGCGGGCTTAGCTTCCGCTTGGCCTTTATCCTCAGGCCGCGCCGTTTCGCCCGTTGCCTCCGTCTTGTCCGCCGTAGTTTCAACGGAGGCAGGCTCTTTCGCGGAGGAGGGTTCTCCATCTCGCTCGTTCACCGCCTCGACTTCTGCCGGCTCATCTCCCTTCTTCACTTCATCCAGAAAATTCATCTGCAGCTCGTTAACGGTCTTCTCCAAGAACCCTTTCTCATTCTCGCTGAGGTTGCCCTCGGTCTTGGTTTTGATCATACGCAACATATCAATAGAGCCCCTGGCCTGGGTCAGATTCCGCTCTATTTTTTGGCTCACCGGATTAGCTATCTTACCCATCTGCGACATCGCTGCCGTAGAAAGCGAGATCACCAGCGAAAAAAACATGCCCTCGAAGATCTGTTCTTCAGTTAGTTGTTTCGTCTCATCAGCCATTTGTATCTCCTTGTTGTTTGCTGTTTTCTTTTTAAATGCCGGTTCTCCGGGCGGCTCACGAGCCGCCCCTACAAATATCATTGTCCGTTTCACAGCTATGCTGTGAAACAACCAATCCTTTTTCCTTTTTAATTTTTAATTTTTACTACCCCGCGCCCCACCCCCCACACAAACCCTATCCCTGCCACAACATACTGCAACACCTTCATCACCACCAATCCTATCCCATGCATCGGATCGCGCAGAAAGAGACGCCAATTACGAAAATAGGCAGGCCGCAGCGGGAAAAAGCGTCCCGTACCATCCACGGGATGACGACGCAAATAACCGGGCATCAGCGAACCATAATAAAAATGCTTGGCCAACATCTCCCGGAAACCGCGCACTTCGTGGTGGCGAATCATTGAGCTCACCCGCGAGATACGCACTCCGGCCGCCAATAATTTTTCGTGCAAGTCGAAATCTTCACCCACGATCAGCGTATCGTCATAACCACCAACCTTTACATAATCCCGCCGTAAAATAAAACGGTTGGCCGCTTCCATCAATTTATCTTGCAAATAACACTTCTTCTCAAGCATACGGCACCGCGCCCAAAAGCCTTTCCCCACAGATATTTCCGGTAAGATCAGCGCACCGTATTCGTGGTTTTCGCATTTACTTACCGCCTCGGCCACCAAACCACGGGCAAGTTCCATATCCGAGTCAATGAACATCAAATACTTCCCCCGCGCCTTTTTCAAGCCATAGTTCCGCTGCACGTGCCGTTCAGGCCCAGCGGTAAACACTTTGCGACTATAGCGCCGTGCGAACTCCAAAGTACCATCGCTGCTCTTGTTGTCCACCACGATCAACTCTCGACGCGGGTAACTTTGCCGCTTGATCGATTCCAGACAAGCCCGCAGTGTACGCATCGAGTTGCGGGTGGTCACCACTATGCTAACTAACGGCTTCTTACTTGGCATTAAGTAAGTTTCCTTTTCACATGGTATCAGCCACCTGTATCTGGTTCCTAGTATCTAGTTCGCTTTGTCTTCTATTTCTCTCGCCTATCCGCAACGAGATACGAACTACTAAATACGAGATACTAATCAAACTTTCCGCATAAAATCGAGCAGATGTCCAAACACCGGCTTAACGCCGCGCGCAATATAACGAACATCTTCAAAGGAACGGATACGCCGCAAGTGGTTCCAAACAAAACGCGGATGAAGAAAAGTGCGATAAATGGCGTTGCATATCTCCATAATCTCCTCGTCGCTTACTCCTTTTATTTTAAACACCGGTCGAGTCATATCCAGCTTCTCGTAAGCATCAGCAGGAAACTTCAACCAATCGTTCTTTACCGCGTCTCGCCAAAGCGGGGTTCCCGGGTAAGACATAACTACAGTGGACTGCAGCATATCAGCGTACCCCTTGATCATCAACTCACGCGCCAAGTCCAGCGTACGCCGCGCGTCATCGCGGCTCTCCCAGGGATACCCCACCATTATTGTCAAGTGCACGTCCAATCCCGCTTGCTTGGCGGCCTTACAACCGGCGACGATTTTTTCTACCGTGGTGTTCTTCTTCAAACGGTCAAGCGTATCCTGGTTCGCCGACTCCAAACCCATCTTCATCAAACGGAACCCCGCGCGTTTCATCAACTGTAGATCGCTCCGCAAAATATAATCACAACGATAATTGCAGGAGATCAATGTTTGCTCACTGTAACCACGCTCGATCATCCCCCGGCAGAACTTTTCCAACCATCCGCCTGGCGGGAAAGTACCCGTATCATCAAATATCTCACGAATACCGTAGTTCTCTACCAGATGCCCCACCTCTTCCAGGCTGCGTTCCGGACGCCTGGCATTAAATCTTGGGTACAGCGTCGTCCAGGAACAAAAGGTACACTTGGCATAAGGGCAATCGCGGCCGGACATCATGTAAGTAAAGGGAGTTCTTTTGTAGAGTTTTTCACCATACAGTTTCCAGGAGGTAAGTTCACGATCAACGAGCGGGGCTTTATTCAGATCATAGTCCGTGCGAAAATTACCGGTCGAGCCTATTTTACCGCTCGACGTACGGTAATAGGTGCCGGCCTCAAGCTTGCCCTTCCCCGCCAGGTAGCCCGCCAGGGCGACAAGCTGGAAATCATAATATCCTCCGGCCAAAACAAAATCCACGCCGCAATTGTCAAATGATTCCTTGGGAAACGCGGTGACGTGATCGCCCATCAAAACCAACTTCACCTCCGGCAACAACTTCTTTATTTTATCTATGATCGCCCAGTGCTGCTTTACTACCGGCGTCTTTGTCTCCATGGCTAAAAGATCCGGCCCAAAGTCCTTCAATGCCTGCCGGTAACGAATCCAGTCCCATTCGCGGGCAATGGCGTCCAAATAAAGCGTGTCATGTCCTGCCTGCTTGAGCATAGTAGCGGCCGAGGCGGGAACCATGGGGTATATATATGAAGGATTGTGAAACCACTGGAACTGGCGGTTCTGCCCCAGGGTCGGCTGACCCGGGCCTTTGAGCGGCGGATATGTTACTAATATACGCATAACTCTCAAATTATACTAAAGTGAACGTTAAGTAGTTTAAGTTTTTTTGCAATCAACGTTATTCATAATTCAGCATTCAGAATTCATAACTCGGAATTCCTTATCCCGCCAGATAAAATGCT
The DNA here is from genome assembly GCA_030621225.1 of candidate division FCPU426 bacterium. GTDB lineage: Bacteria > Oederibacteriota > JAUXIB01 > JAUXIB01 > JAUXIB01 > JAUXIB01. The sequence goes on along the minus strand of JAUXIB010000001.1, from coordinate 45,675 downwards.
GCTACCGCACCGATCAGCGTATTGGTAAAATTCAACTCCTCGTTATCCAGCAGCCCTCGTTTTTCCATAGACAGCGCCAGATAGCTTTCCGCTAACGCTCCCAGGGTCGCGCCACAAAGTACCGCCGCTATCCAGCGCCCGGCTAAACCACCGGCAAGATAAGGCGCCAAGGCCACCAAACCGGCGGCAGCCAACCCGCACAAGGTCCCACCCAGGGATACGGCGCCGCTCTCACCCACCGGGACACGCTTGAATGTCAAGAGTGATATTGGTTTCCCCGGAAAAAGCTGGCCCAGTTCACCGCTCACCGTGTCAAAAGCGGCAGTAGCAAAAGATGCAACGAGCGCTACCATAAACAACGGCTCCCCGCTTAAATAGTAAGCCAAGGCGGCCCCCGCCCCTACCAAACAATTAGCCAGAGCGTGCTTAGCACCGCGTCGTCCCCCTCTCTCTTGAGCGCTACCCCTGGTTTTCTTGCGGCGATAACCGGTCTTGGTAGCCAAGTTTCCCAAAGCATAAAAAGAAACCAACGCCAGATAGCCCGGCCAACCCGACCAGCAAAGCATAACCACACCCAGCGGCAGTCCCGCCAAGAACCCCTTTTTACTCACTTGGCCAGCAAGCAACGCTATCAAGGCAATGGGTAAATTTATAGCCAGGGCCAACAGCAGACGTTCCGTGGTAACGACCTGCGCCGCCGGGTATAGTGTGCCAAGCCAGATCACGATCCCGGCCGCCAACGGCACACTTAAGTTGTCATCCACTGTTAACGGCAAGGATTCCACCAGTGCCCCGGCCAAGACCCCGGCAACCACCAGACAAACAGCCGCCGGACCGAAGTCTCCCGTCATCCAGCCGTAAAGACCATAAGCTCCCCAAAAAGCAGCGATCAGAAACGCCGACGATCCCGACCAGCTCTTGGCGCGGTTCCAGGGCAGCCGCGGACCTTTGAGCTTTTTGCCGACAATCGTGGCGGCGCCATCACCCAGCGCCATCACCGCCCAAGCTGCGGCCGCCACCGGCAAAGGGAAAAACAAAACCAGCAGCAACACGGAAAAAGGATAGAGCGTCACGCCTGAAAGCTTTCCCTCACCGCGCCGAAACAAACTCGGAACAAGACGAGGCAACAACGTAAGATTAAAAACCAGAGCGAAAAAAGCACAGCCTACAGCAACGGTCTTCCCTAAATAGGGCAGGAAGAATGCGAAACCAATAAGGAAAATATGAGTAAGCTGGCGCCTGGTTTCACGAGTCATCCTTTTCTCCACAGATTATCTCTTGAACAGCATTTTTAGCCTAAAATAGCTCCTAAACACCACTCTGATCAGCGCCAACTTAAAACTATACCAAACATCCTTTAGTCCCCAACCCTCAGCAAAATATCTCCCCTCATAAGGCAGGACGACAATACTCACTTTAACGTTGGGCGCAATACCAGTAGGGATTCCCTTGTCACGACAGACGCGATACATATGGTTGAAAACCTTGAGCATCTCTTCGTATTTTGGTGACGGCGTCTTTTCGTAGTCGGTACCCGTAAGCGGGCGAAAAACACATACGGTAGGGAAACAACCGACATCCGTTATGAAATTCAGCGCACGACAGGTATCCGCCAAAGGCTCCAGGCCGGCGATGATCTCACCCGAGTTCTTACCCACCCCCATCAACCCAGCCGTATACTTCATCGCCGCGTAAAAAACCTCCTGGCCCAGCGTGTCCTGCTTACCGGGACAGACCTCGGCGAACTTCTCGCGATTCCACAGCTCGAAACAAAAAGAAAAATGGTCCACCCCAGACGCTACCAGCCGATCGTATTGCCGCAAATCTTTTGAGGGAGGAACCTGCACCCCGACCAAGAGGCCGGTTTCCTGTTTTACCGCCTTGACATAAGGCTCAACGGCAAGCAATTCATCACCACCGTAATAACCGGCATTAAAATGTACAAAAGTGATCTTGGATTCCCGCTTGGCGGCCCGAGCGGTCTCTACCACATCCTCCACGCTTTTCTCCGCTTGCTCATACTTGCCGATATTCAGGCCGGTGCTGCAAAACTTACAATTCCGCTTGGGATCATCGTCCCAATAAGAGCAGATCTTGGTAGGATAAACGCCCAAATAAGTCCCTTGCATAACCCCAACGCGGGACATCAACGAACCAGAGGGAGTTTTCTTCCGGTACCAATCAGGTTGCCGCGGCAGCTTGACCGGGCAAACCGTCTCGCCATTTCGTAAGATATAGTAACAACCACCCCGTTTAACTAACAAAAATGGTGTGTCCCGGACAAATTCTTCCGTTACCGGAATATTGGCCAACAAACCCGCGGGGAGTATCACCTCCAGACCGCTGCCCAGTCCCGCGCGTGTGCGCTGAATCGGTTGGGCGTCTTCTGCCAACTCGCAGGAATCGTCTATCTTGATCCCTTTGCAATAGAGTTCTAGTTTTATTTTACCGGGGTTTTGTTTCATGTCTTGTCTCGTATCGTGCGTCACTCTCTGCCGCCGGACACGCAACCAGCGACCCGTGACCCGCGACAAACTCTACTTGAGGAACTGCCCAACCACCCGCCGCACCAGAGCCAACGGTATTCCCTCAATCACTTTCACTTTGCCAATTGCCGTTGGTAAAACAAAGCGGCTTTTTCCCGTGGTAAACTTCTTATCGTAAACATAACTGGCATGAATGTCCCGCCACTTTAGCTTTCGGTAAATGGTAGGCAACCCCATCCCCTCGATCAACTCCGCCAGCCGCCGGTAACCACGCGCGGAAAAATGTTCCGTCAGTAGAGCCAACTTCGCCGCGCAAAGCATCCCCACGGCCACCGCCCGACCATGCGGCAAACTGTAGCGCGCCGCGTTCTCCGCGGCGTGGCCAATGGTATGGCCGAAATTGAGGATTATCCTTATCCCCTGGCGATCATAAACGTCCTTTTCCACCAACCGCCGTTTGATATCCAGACAACGGCGCACCACTCCCTTCATATAGCCGCTCTCCCTGGCTAAAACACGCGCCCGGTCCCGCTCCAGCCCCGCAAACAGATCAGCGTCCTTGATCACACCATATTTGATCACCTCGGCCAGTCCTGTAGCATAGTCCTCCTCGCTCAATGTACGCAGCAGGGACACATCAACCAGGACGCCGCGCGGTTGATAGAAGGCGCCCACCAGATTCTTATGCGTAACATAATCTATCCCCGTCTTACCGCCCAACGAACTGTCCACCTGGGCCAATAATGTAGTCGGCACCTGAAAGAGCGGAATACCCCGCTTATAACTCGCGGCAAGGAATCCTCCCAGATCGCCTACCACGCCACCGCCAAAAGCGATCACCGCCGGGCGGACTTTTAAACCATCAAAGGAATTAAGTTTACCTATCAATCGCCGGTAACTAACAAAGTTCTTGCTCTGCTCCCCTTGCGGCACCGCGTGCAATTTACAGCGCAGCTTCCCTTGCTTCATGATCCCCGCCAAACGCCGGCCGTAAAGGCGGGCTACCTTTTTATCGGTGAGGATAAAAAAATCATGGTCTTTAAGCCCCACCTCGCGCAAAACACGCGGCAGATCCTGCAAACCACGGAAATAGACATCATGTGAGTCCGCGCCCAGCTTTACTCTCATCACAGCACCGCTCATGGCATACCTCCTCCCAGCATTCTCCCCAGTACGATCAGGTTCCTGGCCACGGCGTATTGCAGAAAGACCAGAACCAGGATGACCAGCATGGGAGCGACGTCTATGCCGTATCTATAGGGTGAGACCAGCCGGCGAAAAGGACGCAACGCCGGTTCGGAAAGGGCACGCAATACCAGCACGAACTGGTTTATCGGCCCAGGGTTTATCCAGGAGATCAGTACGTTACATACGACCACGAACATATAAAGCTGCAAAAACATCTGCAATACGTGTCCAAGACCGACTAATATGTTTCCAATGAAAGGCACCGCGTCCTCCCTGTTTAATTGCTGTCGCTGGTATTCAGTATGCAACCAGATACTAGATACCTGATACGAAATACTGACTCCCCGTGACCTTCGTTGACCTTCAACCTTCCAACCTCATTCTATTTAATATTGGAGTGTCTGAAGAACTAAACCTTTTGCTTAAGCGCTTCCTCCATAAACTTGTCCAGATCACCGTCCATCACCGCGTTCACATTACCCATCTCGTAATTCGTACGGTGGTCCTTGACCATGGTATAAGGCTGAAAAACATAAGAGCGGATCTGGTTGCCCCAGGCTATTTCTTTTTTCTCAGGGCTGGCCTCTTTCCGCTCCCGGGCCAGCTCTTCCTGCCGATGAGCGTAAACACGCGCTTTAAGGATCTTCATCGCCGAGCCGCGGTTTTTGTGCTGCGAGCGTTCGCTCTGGCATTGTGCGACGATACCGGTAGGCAAGTGAGTGATACGCACCGCCGATTCTACCTTGTTCACGTGCTGGCCGCCCGCGCCGCCCGCCCGATAGGTATCTACTTTTAGCTCTTCGTCACTGATATCCATCTCAATACTGTCTTCTATGTCCGGGATCACATCCACAGAGGCGAAAGAAGTATGTCGCCGCTTATTGGCGTCAAAGGGAGATATGCGCACCAGACGGTGCACGCCGCGCTCAACCCGCAAATAGCCGAAAGCATAATCACCACTGATGGCAATGGTTACGGATTTGATCCCCGCTTCCTCACCGGGCAGTAGATCCAGCACTTCCTGCTTATAGCCACGACTCTCGCCCCAACGAGAATACATACGCGAAAGCATCTGTGCCCAATCCTGACTCTCCGTACCGCCGGCGCCGGGATGAATGGTCAGCAGAGCACCGGCGCGGTCATGTTCACCGTCAAGCATCCGTCTAAATTCTGCCCGCCCAAGCTGCCGCGCCAGCGTTTCCTTGCCCTGGTCTAATTCGGCAGCCAGCCCCTCGTCCTTTTCCCCGGCAAGCAATTCCGCCATCGCCACCAGGTCAGATAACTGCTGCTCCAGCCCTGCTACCGTTTCTATATCTTTTCTCAGGCCGGCACTTTCAGCTTCTCCCTTGCGGGCAGTCTCTCTATCCTTCCAGTAATCAGGATTCTCCGCGGCCTTTTCCAGCTCTACAAGCCGTTCTCGTTTCGTAGCCAGGTCAAAGATAACCTCCCAGCTTGGAAAGCCGTTGAGAAAGCTCTTCAAGCCTACGGTCCTTTAATACCATCATTTCCTTCCCTCTCCCCCTCGATGGGGAAGAACAGCGGCGAAGCCGCGTAAGAGGGGGTGAAAACAAAAAAACGCCTAAACCACTATGTTCAGGCGATTTTACCAGAAAACGCGGCCTAAATCAAGAAATCACAGGCCGCATGCAAAGTCCGCGTTTCAGTCACGGGTCGCATGTCACACGTCACGCGTCCGTCTAGGGCACAATCGCCTGCTAAAAACATATATGCCGACACGCGACTCGAGACTCGTAACTCGCGACTCACTTCAACACAATCACCTTCTTGATCTCCTGCCAATCGCCGCACTTGATCAACACCATGTATACGCCGTTGCCCACAAAATCCTTGGTAGCGTTACGCCCGCTCCAACTGGTACGATATGGTTCTTTCAGTTTCACTTGCCGCTCCAACACCCGGCCGATCCGCTCGCCGTTTATCGAGTAAACATCCACCGTCAAGTGCCCAGCCCGCGCGGCAAGACCGCGTATCAGCAATTCCTCGCCCGCGGCAGGATTAAAATGATTCTTGTCCAGGAAAGCGGGCAGATACCAAGTCGGCGTACGTGTGAAAGTAGGCGTTATGGTAAAGGTAGGCGTAACGGTGGAGCTGGACGTGTAAGTGGAACTGATCGTATAAGTCGCGCTCCGGGTGAGCGTAGGCGTCCAGGTTGGCGTCGCCGAAACCGTAACACTGTGCGTATGTGTAGCTGACCTGGTTACTGTAAGGGTGACGCTGCGGGTGGGTTTCGGCGTGAAAGTAGGCGTCGCCGTGCTCGTCCAAGTGCGGGTAGGACTATAGGTCTTGCTTGCCGTCCCGGTAGAAGTGCGCGTCATTGTCCGAGTAACGCTGCGCGTAACCGTCCTGGTAGCCGTCCGCGTAGAAGTAGGACTGGAACTCAGGGTATACGTCTCCGTGGTCGTACGCGTAATCGACCGGGTTCGGGTCAGCGTGGCCGTCATGGTCAGGCTGGGGCTGGCCGAGGGAGTCGCTGTCTCCGTCCGGCTCGGTGTAGCTGTAGGCGTATCCGTCTCCGTCCAGCTAAAGGTGGCAGTAGGAGTACTGGTTTCAGTATCAGTAGCCGTCCAACTAGGTGTGCTGGTCGATGTAGCGGTAGAGGTAGAAGTGGGGCTGTAACTCGGTGTATGACTAGCACTCTCGGTAGCGGTAGGCGTAGCAGTAGGCGTATAGGTAACAGAAACAGTACGCGTTACGGTAGCGGTCGGTGTGGCAGTCATCGTCGGCGAAGCCATCCGTTGAAAGCCGATGCTGTGATCATAGCTGACTGAGCCGACAAAGCTGCTTGCCGCCTGACCCAGCGAGTCGTTAACGTAGTAAGTCGCCGAACTGCGCGCCGCGCCGCCCGCGTCGACCACGTCCCAGTCGATCTCATAGTTGGCCGAGCTCACAGCTACCGGAGCGGCGTAAAGCGGCATATTGAGCAATGCGGCGATCAACAACGCGCTGTTGATCGCGTACAGCGTATAGCGTATAGCGTATAGCGTCCTCTGCATCATTTGACGTTCAATCCTTAACCTTTAACCTTTACCGTTCAACAACCTGCCCTGCTTGTCCGCCGTAGCCCTTGACGAAGGCGAAAGCAAATGAAATGAGTCGAAGGGTTTGACCTTTGACATTCAGACGTTTGACTCATTAAGCGCCTTTTCTCGTGTCCGCACCCTACCTTTATCTCCCCGCCACGCCTCGTCCGCACGCGCCCGATACCCTAGTATGGATTTATTATCAAAAACGAATACCAAGTATTTACAGGCACCGGATTAACACTAGTGTGTATCATAAAACTATTAGGCGTGCCGTATGTAGTCGTCACGGTACCGAAATTAATCAATAAATTGCCCTCAATAGTGACGATTATCATACTCTCTGGTTTGAGGACGTTGACCCCCGGACCCAGATCCACCGCCTCATTCATCCCCGCGGTCCACTGCCGGCGACCGAGAATGGGGGACGACACGACAACCGTACCGTTGACCACACGCAGGGCCTCGCTCGCGCCCGAGGCATCCATATTCTCGGCAGTCACACCCGTGCCGCCCAGGCCGCCGCGTCCCCAGGTGCCGACCGCTCCCGCGTCCAACGCCTCGCCCAGCACGCCGATGGCAGTGCTGCCGCCGGCGGCGATAACGTTCTCTCCGTGCACGCCGATGCCATCAGACGAGTTGACCGTGCCCTTCACTCCCACCTGGGCGCCGCCCGGGGTCATGTCCCAGTTCTCTCCGACGACGCCGATACCCTTGAGAGCGGACGCATCTCCCCTCACCCCAACCTGATTGCCGACGGCGGCGTTATCTGTGTTCTGCCCGAACACTCCCGCGCCCCCGGAAGCCCGGGCGATGCCGTACACGCCAAAGTCAAAGGACTCACCCTGTACGCCCGTACCTGATATCCCCGCCGTTGCCTCCGCGCGTAACGCTACAGGCCCGCCGGCATTGGCGGTGTTTTCAGCAAAGATTCCGTAGCCCCCAGCGGTGCCGGTTATTCCATGAACCGCATATTTTTCAGCCATGCCCTTCACTCCCGTACCATCGGACGAGTTACTCCAGCCGCGCACACCTATCTGCGTACCGCCCGGAGTCACATCATCCACCAAACCTTCCACACCAACACCCTTACTGTCACGCACAATGCCGCGCACGCCCACCGGATCACCCGCGCCCAGCACAGCTAAATTTTCTCCCATAACACCGGCAGCACCGCGGCTCTGCGTAAAACCATAAACGCCGACCGCGTCCACACCGGCGTTCTGCTGGTTGCTGCCGCTCACACCCGCGGTTATCACACTAGGAGTGCTATCGCCGTTGCTGTTTAACCCATAGACGCCGGCGGCGGTATTAGCGGCAGTAGTATTCTCGCCGTAAACACCTATGCCGTTAGTCACGGTATTCGTCGAAGCGCCTACAATGCCATACTGCCCCACGCCCTGCACACCGATACCTTCATTGCCGGGGGTAGCCGCGTTACCCTCAATAGCCACCACGCTCCCCGCGCCATGCTCTCCCGTATTTGCGGCCATGATCGCACGGGCACTGCGTGTGGTGGACGTAGCCTCAATAGCCGGCATACCAAAAGCCGATATACCCGCGCCTTTTACATTAATGCCCGATACCCCTTTGGTATTAGGGTTATCAGCTACGCCGAAAACCCCTGCTCCTTCAAGGGTGTTGGTCGACCCTAAAACACCATACGCGGTAACCGCCGCGTCCTTATTGTCCAAGATTCCCGTCATTCCCGTAGCTCTGTCCCCACCGCCTATATTTAAACCGATCACCGCCACCCCGGAATTACCGACTGCTTCGACCTTGCCGCCGATGCCAACGCCCCACATTTCCGTGCTCCTGCCGGCCACACCGACTCCGCCCTCACCGTAAACACCGATCATATCACCGCTACCCGTTCCTCCGGTATTTCGCGCATGCAAAGCAAAGGCATCCCTGACGTCGCTAACCGCCTCAATGCCGGTACCCGATTGGTTCGTTCCCCGGATGGCACTACCTGCGCCGGCGTCGTTGTTCGCTTCGATCAGCGGACCGAGGCCATTGACGGCGGTGATGACAAAAGCGGTGTTCGAATTCAAGGCCAGGATCCGATCGGCCGCTGCTATAGTCGATGCACTAAAACCATCCACCTCTTCTGCCTGAAAAGCATAGCCAACGCTGTTCAGCTTAATACGGGGACTCAACTTTTCGCCCCCCACCCATATCTCCAGCTCATATTGATCGTTGAAAGAAAGATTGATCAGCGTAAATTCACCAAGCGTTACATTAAAAAGCCCCCCGTTCACCGGGACCCCGTTCTGGATTTCGCTCCAGACCTGCGCAGGAATGGAGTCGTATATGCGGAATTCAAAATTATACGCCCCGTCCGGTTTGGGCTGTTTAGTGCCGGGATCTAATAATTGCCCCTGGTAGTTCATTGTTTGCGGTATGTTCTGGGCCAATGCCGGCATCAAGACAACCGCCATCACCAGGCAAGCGACCAGTGTGATTTTCTTCAGATTCATAGTATTTTCCTCCTGTTTATATTAAGAATTACTAAACAAACATATTTTATTAATGTATACCACCAAAAAGGACTATTGGCAAGGCTTAGGAAAGAATTAAAAATTAAAAAGTAAAAAGGGAAAAAGGGGCTCAGGATGTAGGGGGAGTTCGCCGAACGTTAAGCGGCATGTGACATTGGACGTTTAGACGTTTGACGAAAACAATGAAAAATAACGCTATACGCGGCACGAATCGAGCATCGAGCCACGAACTCCGAGCTACTAGCTACGAACTACGCCTTATTCAATATACCACCGCACCCCCAGGCCGCCGCCCGGCACCAATTTATACTCAGGAGTAATCTCGATCATAGCGCTCCCCTGTAAAAAGAACTCCGTGCCGCCAAAAAAATACGACACGGCCAGGGGAATATTCGGCCCGGCGCGCGTCTGCCGCGCCACCTTTAAGATCTTACCGGTTTCAGTGATTCCCACCGTCTCGCTGCCGCCGGCCATCGTGCACCAACCCAGGCCAAAACTGATATAGGTGACGCCACTCTCCTCCAGCGAAAAGCGCGCGAACATATCAGCGCTCAAGGCTATCTGGTTATCAAACCGTGACCCCAACATCAGCGTCACTATGTACATGTCCTGTAACCTCCTGGCAAAAGTCACACCGCTGGGCACACCCAATATCGCCCCCCAACCGCTACGTCTTCTCCGCACTGTTTCCCGCCGGTTGCTTTTGTCCTTCTCCGCGCTCTTGATCTCCTGCTCTATTTCTTGGATTAGCCGCCTCACGTCATCCCGCCCCGGAGAAAGCTCCAACATCTTCCGGTAGGCCTGCAAAGCCTTGGCAAACTCCCCCAGGTTATAATGGCAGTACCCCAGTAACTGCCAGCAATCCTGGCAGTTCGGCTGCTTCTTCAACGCCGCCTCCAGATAAACGGCAGCATCAGCCAGTTCACCGTTTTTATACAGAGTACCGGCCGCACGCAGGTAGTCCTCTGCACAAGCGACCGAAGTCCACAACATCACCACTCCAGCCAGTAACATCGCTATTTTCTTATAGCCAGCTTTCGACATTTGACCAGCCTTTGGCTGGTGGCGCCCGTGGAAGGACGCCACTACTGCCAGTTAAAATATCATCTGACCGCCTCTTGCAATACCGGCTCCACGATGACCAGCCCCTTGCCCGCGTCATCTTCTCCGTCGTGAACATTACGCTTTATCTCAAACACATCGGTAGAACCCCACCAATTATTGGCTAGCCTGACATTCTGCGTTGTCATGTTTGCCAGGTCTATCTGGTTAGCGCAGATGTTGTTGTTTTCTACGGCCGCCTCGCCGATGCCGCGCAGGACCAGACCATACTTGTTACCGCTGATAGTATTGTAGCGCAAAGAAAGGCGCGAGCTGTCAAACCAGCAGAGAATACCGCTGCTGTTTTTCTCCAACAGATTGCCTTCAATAATCGGCGCCGCCTTATGCCCCACTTCAATACCGCCACCCTCTCTGATAACACATCTCCTGATGCCCGGCGAAGCGTAATTGCAAACTATCTTCCCCCGCTCCAGACGGCAATGCTCCAGCAGGCAGTCTTCGCCCGCGCCACGGCCGAAGAAAATCGCCCCCCACGCCCCTCCCTCGCTGCCAATAAAAACGACCGGCCTTCCCGCCTCGCCCACAGCACGCAAACCGCCCAAAACGATAAGATCGCTTGAAACAGTAGAGGAAGCCGTCGCTTCGCCGTACGAACCTGATGCAAATTTAATTACCACTCCCGCTTCAACGGTCAGGGTAGCTCCCGCCTGTACCAGTACGTCCCCGTCAACCAAGTAAGGGCTGCCTTTGCCATCAAGGGTCAGATCACTCCCTATAATCGGCGGCAACTTGGTTACCGCCGCACTCTTTTCCACCACAAGCTCCACCCGCCTGTTCCTGGCCCTATCCGCGTCGTTGTCATTAGTCGCAATAGGCCGCAAGGAACCAAAGCCGACTATGCCCAAGCGCGCGGCGGGAAATCCGAATTCTCGCAACACTTCCCCCACACTGCCGGCACGCCGCTCGGAAAGCTCCTGGTTATCCCGCGCCGGCCCTCCCGGGCGAAGCGGAACATTATCAGAATGCCCCTCCACACGCAGGCGACAACCGGGATATTTGCCCGTTATCTCCTGATAAATCTCCCGCAGCCTCGCCTTTCCCGCCGCCCGAAGCTCAATGTGCCCTGAATCAAAGAGCACAGCGGCCGGCAAGCGCATTACCACCTCTTCTACCTCCAACAAATGATAATCCCGTTGTGCCGTCCCCCTTCTGCCGTTCCTGTCCCGCACGGAAAACTTGCCGGTATAACGACCGGAGACGACCAATTGACCGTTTATATTCTTACCATACCAGAGGATCGCCGCGGGCGGGACGCCCTGCCCCGTAAATTCGCGCACCACTTTCCCCCGCCAGTCCTCCAAGCTCAACTGCCAATCTATAACCTCAGCAAGACTGATGACTTCCGCCTTTAGTTGAATGGACTGCCGCGGCAATACCATCCGCTCTTCCCCGGTCAAATAGGCCACCGGACGGGCAGTCCGCTTGCGAAAGATACGCGGCAGTTCCTTTTTCCCTTTCGGCCAGCCCAGGGTCAGTGAGACACGGTGGGTCATACCGATCGGCCCGTAAGGAATATAAACGTAATCCACCCATACAGGTTTGAGACCACAGCCCATGCCCAGAGAATAATAATCGTTATCCCTGCCAAAACGATAGCCGCCACGCAGAAAACAAATACGTCCGTAGGCATATTCAAACCCGGCTTGAATATAGCTGTTTTCCCCCGAGAGCAGGATGCGATCCATTTCCATGGAGAGCGTCAACCAGTGTCTCCCTCTCAGGTGACGTTTGACCGCAGGACCCAACTTAAGATTCAAGGGCAGCGGATCGGCGGCCGCCAGGTAACATATCCCCGGGCCGAGGTTGCGCAAGGCCATACCAAAAGTAGCCCCGGACCAGGGCAAGTAATGGATCAGGCCAAAATCCATGGCATAGCCCCAAGCATGTACTTCTTCCAGGCGGCTAAAGTAATACTTCATGCCCGCCCCGGCACTAAAGAGAGGGTGAAAGCGGTCGCCCCAGGAAGTCTCCAGGGCCAGGTCATAATTTTCTATTTCACCCACTTCCACGCCAAAGCTATTATAATGCTTTAGGTCTTCTACGCTGCTATAGAGGATATTTAAACCGAACCCGCCCCACTTCTCAGTGGGGATAGCCAGGCTGAAAAATTCGCTCGTCAGGTCGGCAATGCCCTGATAATGGGTGAACGTAAGTTGGGGATAGCGCAGACGGGAAAGACCGGCCGGATTCCAGTATACAGCGTCAGCATCGTCGGCCAGACCGACAAAGGCGCCGCCCATACCTAAAGGCCTGGCCCCCTGCTCCAGACGCAGAAAGTTGGCTCCACTGCCGCCGATCGCACCCAGGCGTGCGATTAGCAAGGAAGCAAACAAAAGAGTGATCAGAAAATAACGCAAAGTATTCTCCCCCTCACTAACAACATCGCCTTAATTTTATCAAACTAAACCATTAATAACAGAAAAAACCGACAATAATGTCGGCTTTTATCGAGACGCTTTGGTTTTTGGCTCTACTCGCCCTTTGGGCGAGGGGCGCCCGCAGAGGGACGCCCCTACTGTGATGTTTTTTACCTCTTGGTTACTCTTTTCCAGAACTCGAGACTTGATGCTAGTATCTCGTATCTAGTATCCCTGTACCATTCGCGTTAGTACGCTCTGGGCAAGCTGCTCACTGACCACCATCCACCGACCACTGACCACTGACCACCGTTTTCATAATTCATAACTCAGAATTCAGAATTCCTTCGAGCTATTTCAGCACCACTATCTTCTCCGTCACCTCGTAGAAATCCGTGCGTACATATACGACATAAATACCGCTGGCCACAAATTCATTCGTCTGGTTATCCCCGCACCATTCTTCCTGGTAACGTCCCGCCGGCTGGTTGCCGTCCTGGATCACCTTTATCAGCTCCCCGGCCAAGTTGTAGATCTTTATCTCCACCCGCGTCGCGTCCTCTAGGTGGTAGATTATCCCGGCGCAGCTTCCCAATCGGATCTTGTTGTTAGTTATTACCACGCCTGAATCTGGGATCACCTCCCGCTCGAACTCCCCGTCAGAGACCCCCTGATTGCCGCAGTGATCAACGGCATAAGCGAAGACTTTGGCGATGTCACCAAACCCCACCTCGCGCGGCAGGTAGCACTGGCAGGTGGTCTCGTCCACCTGGGTGACCTCACGGCACTCCCGCTTGTCCCGTGGATACGAATGCGGGTAGGCTTCGAAATAGCTCTGGGAGCAGTCTATCGGCTTGGAAGACTTCATGATCAGCATCAGGTCGTCCGAGCGCTCCGGGTCAAAGACCACCTTCACCGACAATTGCGGCGGCGCGGATTCGCAGGTGATGGTCGGCGTTACCGTGTAAGTAGGAGTAACAGTAGCTGTCGGCGTATCGCTACAGACCGGGGTATCCGTCCTGGTCTGACTGCAGGTAGGGGTCGTGGTAAAGGTAATGGTCGGGGTAACGCTGGGGGTCATGCTGGGCGTGAAACTGGCAGTAGCGGTCACACTGGGCGTCGAACTACTACTCGGAGTAGGACTGGCCGTCAGACTGGAACTGGGCGTAGGTGTAGGGGTCGCAGTCAGCGTTACACTGGGCGTTGGACTGGCAGTCAGCGTTACGGTAATGGTCGGGCTCACCGTACAAGTAGCCGTGCACGCTACCGGGCAAAATACATTTATTTCCGTAGAGCCGGGCATATATATCTTTCCTTTATAAGCTATTGACGATGCCCGGCTATCAGAGGTGCGCCCGGCCACTGACATAACCGAAGACTCGCATTCTACTATCTCTACCCACCCATGACAACCGTTGGTGATAACCTTACAACAAACCACAAGTGGCGGAGTATGCGTGGGGTGGTTGTTGTCTGACCAAACCGCCCAACCTACCCCAAAGGTACCGTCGCCAAAGATCGGGAAACCTGCAATTCTCCAATTAGGAGTGAGATAGACCATACCGTTCTTCACCGCCCCGGGCGCTCCCATTACGCTGTCTAAAAAATAGGAATCATTTATGGCACCGTTATTCGCGGCGTCTAAGGAGTAAACAGTTAATCCACTGAAAGCCAGGATAGCATCATTATAAAAAGAAAGGCCTAGGATCCCCCCGTCTGTTTTTGTCACCCAGATGACCTTCCCGTTGTCGGTCACATCCACCCCGTAGACATAGCCATTGCCGGTCGCAACGTAGAGACGGCTTCTCGCCCTATCGTAAACAAGGGCATTCGAGATTCCGCCGCTAAAATGGTTCCTCCACTTCTCACTGCCATCCAAGTTTACGGCATACACCCTTTTTCCCCACGGGTCACCATAATAGATGACATCATCCACCACCATCGGACAACTCCAACTCCCATAGGAAGTGGCAGGAATATACACCCACGGCTCCGGATTGCCATCAGTATCCCAGGCCATTAACTGACTACGACTATTCACAACATATATCTTTCCCTTGTAATAAACCGGAGAGGAAAAAACCTGATAAACAGTAGACCTCCGCCAAAGCACCTGCAAGGTATCCAGGTCTGCGGCCACCAGTTCCCCGCTCGCAGTCGCAACATAGATCCGTCCATCTACCGCAATCGGCTCGGACCACATCTCACCCATGTGTTCTATAATGTCACACCACTGCAACTCACAAAAACAGGGATCATCAACCAATGGCGCGCCGGTGTGGTGGATGTTGCCCATATACATCGGCCAATCATCATCAGTAAGAGTATCATCGCCGTTGTAAAGCTCGGGTGGTATACCGATCGCCGATGGGATCAAGAAGAAAATCCCTAGAAAGAATATACTAAGGGGAGCGCGAAATATGTCAAGTTTTCGAGTCATCGTCGTGATCCGTAATTTGGTTAGTCTAGCCCGTATGCACCGTGTTACCGGGTGCAGACTATGAGTAAAACAGTCTTTCCTATTTTTTTGGCCCAATCTCAAATAACTTTTTTCTTTCCTTATAAGTCTGGGGCGGAACGTCCAGACCGGAGTCAATCATTTTTCTAAAAACTCGCTTCATCTCCTCGCTCAGCACCCGCAAATCCAGACCGAACTCGATACAAATTTCACCCCAAGTCACTCCCTCGTCGTGCATATCCAGAACGTCCTTCATCTTTGCTTTGCCCTTCCCCTGGCTTACTACCACCGCAAAGAAAAAAGCATAACTAAAGGGATAATCTCTATCACGGGCTTGCTTTATAGCGGCAAGAGGCACCCCCAGTTCTTTCGCCAAGAAAGCGTTAACCTGCCCATTGACGCGGGCATAGTGGACCTTTTCCGCTTCGGCCGGCTCATATGCATGGGCTGCACTAAGCAGAAAAAAATTAAACATCAATATAGAAACCAGTGCTCTGCCGTTCCGCTTGACTTTCATAGTGCTCCTCCCACACTTACCTTTAGGCGATGCCAGTATCTCGTATCTAGTATCCCTGTACCATTCGCGTTAGTACGCTCTGGGCAAGCTGCTCACTGACCACCGTTTTCATAATTCATAACTCAGAATTCAGAATTCCTTCGAGCTATTTCAGCACCACTATCTTCTCCGTCACCTCGTAGAAATCCGTGCGTATATATACGACATAAATACCGCTGGCCACAAATTCATTTGCCTGGTTACCTCCGCACCATTCTTCCTGGTAACGTCCCGCCGGCTGATTGCCGTTCTGGATCACCTTTATCAGTTCCCCGGCCAGATTGTAGATCTTTATCTCCACCCGCGTCGCGTCCTCCAGCTGGTAGATTATCCCGGCGCAGCTTCCCGGACGGATCTTGTTGCTGGTTATCACCACTCCCGAATCCGGGATCACCTCCAGCTCAAACTCCCCGTCAGAGACCCCCTGGTTGCCGCAGTGATCAACGGCATAAGCGTAGACTTTAGCGAGATCACCGAATCCCACCTCGCGCGGCAGGTAGCACTGGCAGGTGGTCTCGTCCACCTGGGTGACCTCACGGCACTCCCGCTTATCCCGTGGATACGAATGCGGATAGGCTTCGAAATAGCTTTGGGAGCAATCCACCGGCTCGGAGGACTTCATGATCAGCATCAGATCATCCGAGCGCTCCGGGTCAAAGACCACCTTTACCGATAGCTGTGGTGGTTCCACCTCACAGGTAATAGTAAAAGTTGCGGTAGAAGAAGGAGTCATGGTGCCAGTGAGAGTAGCTGTCGGAGTAACCGTCCGCGTAGCACTGGGCGTATGACTCGAACTTGCCGTAGGCGTGTCGGTAAACGTAGCAACAGAAGTATGGCTCGGACTTGCCGTAGGCGTATCGGTAAGCGTAACACTATCAGTACAGGTCAAAGTAAAAGTGTTAGTACCGGTCACAGTAAGAGTATTAGTGGGAGTAAACACCAGTGTGTCGGTACTGGTCTTGGTAACCGTGCCGGTCTCTGTCCAGGTACCGGTGACGGTTACGGTAGCAGTAGCGGTTATGGTAACAGTGGCAGTAGAAGTTACAGTGGAGGTAAAGGTAGGGGTAGCACTGGGTGTCATGCTGGGGGTGACACTGGCGGTAATACTGGCGCTAATAGTAGCAGTGGGACTGGCGGTCGGAGTCACGCTGGGCGTAACAGTAGAGGTCATACTTGCTGTAAGCGTAGGGATATCGAGCACCGGGCAATAAGTGAAGATCACGTTCTTGCCGGTCACCGCGATCTTCCCCTCGTGCGATATCAAGCCCCCCCATGTATCCGCGGTAGTATCCTCATACCACACTGTTTCACAGTCCGTACACCGCATAATAACCCTGTCCCCATGGCAACCGGAAGCAATAATTTCACAGGCTACTATAATACAGGGGCTCTGTTTGGGATAATTATTATTGCTCAATGAATAACATACATCAGCAAAGCTACCGTCAGCTAACAGGTCAAGCCCATAGACACGATGCGAATTTGAGGCCACATAAACCCTACCGTCCTTGATAGCCGGGGCGGCAGTAATGGTACCGCCAGTAGCGTACGAATCCAAAAAAGCAAAGGGCTCCGCCCGAAAGGAATGCACATGACCGTCCTCCCCGCCGCTGATCACCTTATCATCCGCCGATGTAGCACCCTTGTAAAAAGACAGGCCCCCATAAAGCATGTCTCCTCCTATATCATCCATCCCAACCACCTTGCCCCAGGTAGCGGGGTTGTCCCCTGCATCCAGAACATAAATCTTGCCGCTGGAAGCTCCGATGTAAATACGTTCCCGCTCAACATCATAGACCGCTTCAGTATGTACGCGATCATACAGCGCCCTACCCCAGCGGAGGGTGCCATCCGTATTTATCGCATAAACTATTCCCATCATATCACCGAAATAAATGACGCCATTAGCAGCGATGGGAGAGTTCTGATTGGCATAATAACTGGCGGTACCCGTATAAGTCCATAGCAAGTTACCGTCAATGTCAAACGCCGACAACTGAGAATTACGATCCAAAATATAAACATTACCCTTGTAATACAAAGGAGAGGTAAAAACACCCCCGCCCACGTTTTTGACCCAGTAGGGCGGAGCGCTCAGATCATGGATATTCAAGCTGTATGTGTAGCCCCCTTCCGTATTAGCGTAAAGTCTTCCCGCCACAGCTATCGGCTGGCTTTTTATCCATCCTCCCCCCAACGATCTCTGACCGCAGAGCTGCATACTCTTAAAGTTGGGCAGGTCCTTGCCGACCCCTGTATGATGGATATTTCCGCCAAACATCGGCCAGTCATCATCGGTGAGGGTGTCACCGTTATAAACCGGGATTGCCCAGCCTGTTAACACTGGAAATAACAAAAAAATCGTTGTCAGAACAAAAATTCTCACGCCAAATCACTCCGGTTTTAAATCAAATAATTTCTGCCACTCCTCGTCCGTTACACCGGGTACTTCGATCCCTGCCTGCCGCATCCTCTTAAGAACACGTCTTCTCTCCGTAACCATTACCTCGTAATCCAACCCATACTGCTCACAGATCTCCCCCCAGCTTCTCCCCGCTTCGCTGAGCACAACCACGTCCTTCATCTTTGCCTTGCCCCTGGTCTGAGAAATCACCACCGCAAAGAAAAGCGTATTGCTAAAGGGATAATCCATACCACGCGCGTTCTGTATCGCCGCCAGCGGCACACCCAATTCCTTGGCCAGGAAGGCGTTCGCCTGCGCGTTTACACGCAAGTGCTTCTCCTTCTGCTCCTTCGCAGGCTCGTGCGCAATAGCAGTAGTGACCAACAACAAACCAACAACCATCGCAGCACTAAATGCTTTTTTCATATCCGCTCCCTCCCCCTGCCTGCCTCATTCATAATTCATAATTCAGAACTCAGAATTCCTTATCCTGCTTCCGGTTTCCTGTATCCCGTATCCTGCTTGCTCTACGAAGCTCCGAAAGAGCGAAGTAGGGTATGCCGTCTACTTGATCACAACCACCTTAAACTTCTTCACGTAATCCGGGGTCTCTACCACAATGGTATATATGCCGCTTGACACCAACGACCCGATCCGTGATTCCCCGCCCCAGCTAACCTGGTGTGTACCCTCAGATAACGAGATCATAGCGGCGCTGCCGTCCCCCAGCAGGCCCGCCACCACCTCGCCGGCCTGGTTATAGACAGCAACACGGCATCGCCCCTTGGCGTTAAACTGCACCACCACGGGCTGATCGTTCTTAAGCGGATATATCTTGTTGTTGCGCATGACTGCCCCGCCTTCCGAGCATATTTCCCGCTGGAAACTTCCGTTAGACACACCCCAGGAACCTTCGTCGTCCCTGGCATAAGCGTAGACAACGTCGATATCCCGCCAGCCAGGCTCAGGATAGTAACGCGCCCAACAACTTTTACCGTCACCGGCTGCCGCGCTCACGCTCAGCGGAACCCCCGCAGAAGCTTGCAGATATACTTGGAAGTAAGCGCTATCACAATCCACGAATGAAGCGTCAATAGAACTCATGCGCAACTGGAGATAATCTTCCTGCCCCGGACAGGCCCGCACCGTTACCGACAAGCGCACTGTCGGCGTTGGCGTTGGCGTCGGGGGAAGGTCATACATCACGTTGATGCTCTTGCTTAGCAAATAGGGAACATCCGTATTCAACGCCTGCGACTCCAAGGGATTCCCCCGCAAATCCACCCAGTCGCCTCCCTCTAGACCGCTCGCGTCACAGTTCGTCACCAGCGAGCTCACTTCACTGATAGAATTATTCCTCAACAAAAGATTATCTAACTTGAGCAGCCCCGCCAAGGAACTGATATCAACTATAGAATTTTCCTGCAGATATAACTGGGTCAGCTTGATCAGCCCGGACAAAGCGGAAATATCCGCTAGGGAATTAGCATTCAGCCCCAGACTGGTTAACTCCGTCAGCGCAGCAAGCGGACTTACATTACTTACAGAGTTGTCATCCAGTGAAAGACTGGTCAACACTGTAAGCGCGGAAAGCGCCGCGAGGTTTGCCAATAAATTATTATTCAGATTCAGACCTTTCAAGGTCGTAAGAGAACCCAGGGCCGTAGCGTCACTAATCGAGTTACCACTCAAGGTTAGGTTGGTCAACGAGGTCAAACCGCTCAACGGTCCGAGCCCACTAATAGAATTGCTGTCCAGCAACAGGTTACCCAGGCCCGTCAACCCGGCCAGCGGGCTAAGATCGCTAATGGAATTCGAGGACAGTTCCAGATAGGTAAGATTACCCAGCCCAGAGAGCGGCGCAAGATCAACGATGCTGTTATCGGCAAGAAAAAGGCTGGCTAGATCAGAGCATTCCTCCAGCCCGGTCAGATCGCTGATACCCGAGCCGTGCGCGTCCAGAAGAGTAAGTCCGATCAGGTCCGTCTTGTATATGTCCCCCGCCGGCTTACCAATGGCGCTCCTGACAGCCGCTTGCAAGCCACTATCAGGAAAAACAACCACCTGCTGGGTTGGGGTCACCGTTGCGCTGATTGTCGAGGTAGCGCTGACTGTCGCT
Source organism: candidate division FCPU426 bacterium (assembly GCA_030621225.1). Lineage (GTDB taxonomy): Bacteria > Oederibacteriota > JAUXIB01 > JAUXIB01 > JAUXIB01 > JAUXIB01. The sequence goes on along the minus strand of JAUXIB010000001.1, from coordinate 25,443 downwards.
GTGGGAGTAACTGTCGAGGTGACGCTGCTTGTCGGTGTGGGAGTATGAGTGGTGGAAATAGCAGCTGTAAGCGTTAGCGTTGTAGTCATCGTATAATCCCCGTACTGTACAAAGACACCCTTGCCCTGCAAATATGGTATATCAACGTTTTCGGCCTGGGCACTCAAGGGATTGTTCCTGATATACACAGCGTCACCTGCACCGAGCCCCCCCGCGTCGCAATTCGCCACTAGAGCAGTTACATCGCTGATGGCATTCCATTCGAGCCAAACATCGGTCAGGTTCACCAACCCCGACAGCGCGCTGATATCGCTGATGGAATTAGAGTAGAACCTAATGGTCTGTAAGTTGGTCAACCCCGACAGCGCGCTGATATCACTAATGGAATTAGAGTTGAACCCAATGGTCTGTAAGTTGATCAACCCAGACAGTGCGCTGATATCACTAATGGAATTATCTCGAAAAAGAAGGCCCTGCAAGTTGCTCAGACCAGACAACGGGCTAATGTCGGATATTGAATTACCCCAGAAGTTTATGTATATAAGATCCACGCATTCCTCTAACCCGGTCAGATCGGCGATACCGCTATAAGAAGCAGTTAGCGTGGTGAGACCGATGAGCTCGGTATTATCTATATCACCCACGGGTTTCCCGATCGCACTTCTTATCGCCACCTCAAGGTTAGGATCAGGAAATACCACGGTATATGCTTCTGCTTTACCGGCGACCAGCAACAGAACGAAACAGGTGATAATAAGTATTCTGCTTGAGAAACGCATGGTGATCCCCTGGCTACTTTACCACTACTATCTTACGCCGCTCGTTATAGGAGGGCGTTTCAATACTAACAAAATAGATGCCGGCGCTAACCACAGCACCCGCCCGATTGGCGCCTTCCCAGTACTCTTCAAACGTCCCGGCATTCCTCTCTCCCTGATAGAGGACAAGCATCAGTTCCCCCAGGCTGTTATAGACCGCCAGACGTACGCGGCCACCTTCCGGCAAACGGTAAACGATGGTCGCCTTATCTCCCAATAACGGGTTTATCTTATTATTTTTCAAGACTATCCTGTCTCTCAACGGCGTAGCGCTTGCCGTCGGTTCCGGGCGGGGGATATCCCCTGCGTCGTCCCCCTTACCATCTTTGCAGCTCGCGACAGCGACGGGACGCTGTGTGGTCCCGGCGGCGTCCATTGCCGCTGGTCCCGGCAGCGCCGCTCCCGGCCGAACGAACCCCAACGGTCGCTGATCGATCGTTTCTCCAGAAGCGAACTCTGGCTCCCGGACAACCTGAGCGGTTTCCTCGTCTTTTTCCATCGCAGCCGGCGCCTGCGCGGCAAGCTCTATCCGCGGCGCTTGCTTCTTCGTTGGCTCGCTCAGTTGAAACTCCGCGGCGGCCCCCACTCGCGCCGCCGACTCTTCAGCCGAGCTATCTTCGGCAAGGGCCAGCTGATCACCACAAACAGGTACGGTCTCGCCGCTTATCTTCTCCGCGGGAGTAAACTGAAGATGCAAAATAAACGCCGCCGCGGCCGCGGCCAGAGCAGGCCAAAGCACAAGGGGACGCAGAAAACGCCCGTGTAGCGGGCGGGAAACGATGCCCTGCCGCACATTGTCAGCAAAACGGACCCATTCCCCGTCGCCCACCGGCGGTATCTCCATCCCGTCCGCCAGCTTCCCGACTTGCTTCAGCTCCGCAAACTCACTACGACAAACCGGGCATTTTTTCAGATGTGCCTTTATGGCTCGCGTTTCACCGCCACTCTCGCCGTAGAAGTAGAGTGCTAGTCTTTCTTTTACCTTGTCGCAGTCCATGTCAACCCTTTGCGGGTCCCGAGTCCCGTGTCCCGGGTCCCGCGTCCCTTTTAGCTTCATCCAGCAAAAAATTCCTCATCTTACCAACCGCTTGATGCAGCGTAGCTTTCACCGTTCCCTCCGCCGCGCGGATCACCCCGGCGATCTCGACGATGCTCAATCCCTGATAATGCTTCAGCACAAATATTTGCCGCTGGCGGTCAGTCAAGCTATCCAAGGCTCTGCCCAGCCGCTCGTTCGCCCGGCCGGCCTCTAAAACGCGCTCCGGGCTTTCCTTTCCCGCAAAGTCCTTAAAAAGAGACAGGCAGCGGCGCTTCCTGGCCCGACGATAATGGTCAATAGCAAGATTAGTAACCAACCTATAGAGCCACCCCTCAAAAGCCGCCTCTCCCCGGCAGTTCTTTAACTCAGCATGGACTCTGATAAAAACTTCCTGGGCCACATCCAACGCGCTTTCTTTCTCCCGCACCACGCGGAAAGCCACACGATAGATCCTCTGCCGGTAGAGCACTACCAGCTTTTCAAAGGCTTCCGGATTGCCTTGTTTGGCCTGCTTAACTAATAATTCTATGGATTTATCCACCAACCGGACTCCCTCTTAGCCGGCTTAACCCCCTGATATATAGTATAACGAAATTTGAAGTAGGAAGGTTTAGCCGGTTTAAAATAGGTATTTTAACCACTAAGACACGAAGGTCACAAAGAGAACACCCAAGGAACTCCTCTTCGTGAATACTTGGTGTTCTTTGTGTCTTTGTGGTGGAAAAAACTCTTTTTCACTTGCTCTTCGGTATGTACGCGCAGAATGGTTCCTCAGAGAGCATATTACCGGTCTTGGCGTAAGCGCGCGCGCGACAGCCGCCGCAGACCTTGCGATAACCGCAAACGCCGCACTTCCCCTCCAGCAGGCTGTAATCACGCAACTGCTGAAACACCTCGGATTTTTCCCATATCTCCTTCAAGCTCTGCTTGGTGACGTTGCCCGCCGCCGTGGGCAAATAGCCGCAGGGAAATACTTCCCCCAAAGAAGAAACAAAACAGACTGAAATACCCCCCAGACAGCCCCTGGTTACCGCCTCCATACCGTGTGTCTGTACGTTGAGTTCTTCGCCCCGCTGCTTGGCCTGCTCGCGGATCACCCGGTAATAGTGCGGCCCGCAGGTCACCTTGAGCTGTATCTTCCCCGAACGGCTCTGCTCATAGATCCAACCCATCACCCGCTCATAGTCATCTGGGTTCAGCATGTCCGCCTCGCTGAGCTCAAGTCCGCAACCCACCGGCACCAGCATAAAGATGTGCAGCGCGCACGCTCCCTCGCGCACTGCCAGGTCATACAACTGGGGTAGTTCCCGCTCATTCTGCTTGGCCAGCGAAAAATTGATCTGCGCTTCCACCCCCGCCTGCTTCACCAGGCGAAAACCACGCAGCGCTCCTGCAAACGAGCCCTGTTCACCACGAAAATTATCGTGTGTCTCAGCCAGCGCACCGTCCAGGCTGACGCTTACCCGCTTGATACCCGATGCCGCGATCAGCCGTGCCTTATCCTCGTCCACCGGCGTGCCATTAGTGGCCATGGCCACGGTCAGTTCTTTACTCACCGCATAACGGGCCAACTCAAAAACATCCTGCCGCATCAGAGGCTCGCCACCGGAAAGAACGAGAATGACTTTGTTCGTCCCGTGTCCCGTGTCCCGTGTCCCGTGTCCTTTCTGCCTTGCCTGTGCTTCCGCCAGCTCAGCTATCTGGTCGATAAGCCGCTTAGCCTGCGCCGTATCCAGCTGATCCTCGAGCGCCTGCTCTACATCATCCAAGCGACGACAATGCCGACAGTGCAAATTACAGGCAGCCGTAGTTTCCCAAAAAACCAGGCGCAAATCGTTGTTTGCTCCGACCCCATATCCCGCGTCCCGTGTCCCGTGTTCGGGGTTCGGGTTGCTTTCTAATTCGCCAGACATCCTTTTGATCTCCTCAGCATACTGGTTAGTCTCTTGTCCCGCCGCAACGGGCACTGATCACATAATGGCTGTTTCTTGCAGACGCGGTGACCAAAAGTAGTTATCAGCGCATGATATTCATTATACAACTTTACGCGCCGCGGTAGGTGGTTTTCGAATTCGCCTTTCATCTCAGCGTAGCTAACGTCCTCAGCCATCAGCCCAAGACGCGAAAAGATCCGCCGCGTATAGGCATCCACCACAAAAGTAGGTAGCTCACCCGCGTAAAGCAGAATGGAATCAGCGGTCTCCTCGCCGACCCCTTTAACGGTTAAGAGCCGTCGCCGGAGTTCTTCCCCGTTTCCGCGAAAAAATACTTTCAGGTTCCCGTTACCGTTGGCCCGCATATAGGCGAGAATATTTTTTAAATAGCGGGCCTTGGTATTGAAATAAAGGGCGGGCTTGATCAAGCGCCGCAGACGGGCTATCGGCACCGCTTGCATGCCGCGATAGCTCAATACTCCTGCGCCGCGCAGATTGGCTATCGCCCGCGAGGCGTTATGCCAGGAGGTATTCTGGGTAAGGATGGTGCCGAGGATCACCTCAAAACGCGTCTTGGCCGGCCACCAGTGCCGCGAACCGAAATGATTCAGTAGCAAGTCATAAGTACGATGGTATGCCTTCTTCCTATCAATTGCCATCTGCTGATTATACCACGGCTCTTCAACCATCAAGACATCCGTCGTGATTGAAATCGTTAACATCGCTTGTTCACCGTAGTGTCCGCTGTTGACAACCACCGCAGGGGGAGATACTATTGGGTCAAGATAATTCAAGTCTAACGTCCAACGTCAAATGCATGCCACGCCGTAGCATTAATGTTTTGCACGTAACATGGCGAAGGCGGGTCGAACGTCAGCATAAAGCGGCGTTTGACCTTAGGCGTTCAGATGTTAGACGCAACCAGGGAGCAATCATGATATTCAGGATCATCCTGTTACTCGCCGTCAGTTTGGGACTGGCTCAGCCGGGATATTGTCCGCCGCAAACGCACTGGGACGCGATGCGAAAGCTGATAATTCAAAAAGAAGTAGGCTTGAATTCCGGACAGAACAAATCGTTTGCCAAAGGATTCAAATCCGGCACTGCTTCCCTACCGGCGCCGGAACGGGAAACGGCCTATCCTTATGACTCAGCCCTGGCAGTGCTCGGCACCGGGCTTTACCTGCAAATGCCTCTCGAAGACTGCGGCCAGCTTGCCGCCAATGTCTTTGCCGCCGTACTCGCCGGCGCCCCGGCCGAAGAAGCCGAAGACCTGGCCGAATACGGGTTAGTCGTCAAACCGGGAAAGATCCTGGAAGCCGCCAACGCACTCAAAGACTTCAAAAACTCCCCGGTAAAGCCACGTGTTTATAACGAATTCATCCTGCACTCAGTGGAATATAACTGGCGGCAGGGCCTGTTGCCCGTCCTTTGTCGCGGGTTGGTCTACGCCGTAGAACGCGGCCTGGACGATGAAAAGGCCGTACTGGCGATGATGGTCGATGTGGACCAGGGGAAACGAGACGCTGACGAAATAGTCCTGCGCATGGTCAGTACCCTGCGCCAGCTATATCCTAAGAGCTGGCGGCCTCTTTCCTCCGCCGAACGCAAGCTAAAGCACCTGCGTCAAGAGCAGGAAAAACAGAAAAAGGAACTCCGGCGCACCGTCAAAACAAAACCCACTCCATCCCCCAAGCTAAAGAAAAAAATACAACGCCAAGAAAAGATAGTATCACGCCAGCGACAATCCAATTATAAGAAGAGAACCTCCCGGCGCCTGCAACAGGAGGAAAAAATAGTACAAAAAGCGCAGGCTCGATCCGCAAAAAAACGCCGTAGCAAATCGACTCCCTTCGCCGCGTTAAAAACCGCGGTAACTAAATGGCTGGGTGTCCCCTACAAATTCGGCGGCGAGGACAAGCGGGGTATTGACTGTTCGGCTTTCACTCGCGCTGTTTACCGCGACCTGGATATAGAGTTACCACGCAACAGCCGCCGGCAAGCGCGGGTGGGAAGAAAGGTGGAACGCACTAAACTTCAAGCTGGTGACTTGGTCTTCTTTGACATGAAATTCCGCGGCCGCATCTCACACGTGGGGGTCTACGTAGGCGAGGGAAAATTCGCCCATGCCTCCTGCTCCAAGGGCGTTACCCGTTCAAATTTCAGCGGGAGTTACTACCAAAAACGGTTTGTCAAGGCGAGACGGATTCTCTGAATTATGAGTTGTAATTAAGAATCGGAATGTCCTAGTTAAAGGTAGCAAAATACTTTACGATTTCTCTTGACATCCAATCTCCTGATGATATAATCGTCTTAGTTAACGGTAGCAACAACTAAAGGAGACGACAATGAATATCATCCAGGTTTACAAACAGTTCCCCACCCAAGATGCTTGCATAGCTTATCTTGAGAAGGTTCGCTGGAACGGCAAACCGCAATGCCCTTACTGCAAATCTCATAATACCACAAGCTATAAGAAAGGACATCGGCATCACTGCAACAACTGCAAGACCACCTATAGCGTAACGGTTGCGACCATCTTCCACAAGACCAAGGCTGATTTACAGAAATGGTTTCTTGCTATCAGCTTAATCCTCAATGCCAAGAAAGGCATCAGTTCCCGGCAACTAGCGAGAGACATCGAAGTCAACCGCAACACGGCATGGTATATGGGCATGCGGATTCGCAGGGCCATGTTTGATGACAACGATCTACTCCGGGGAATCGCAAAAATGGATGAAACTTACATCGGCGGGAAGCCTCGCAAAGGCGGTGACGGTAAAACCAAGGGCGGCCCTAGGAAGCGTGGGCGTGGTACTAAGAAAACACCAGTAGTTGGCATGATGGAAAGAGGCGGGAGGGTTCGGGCGCAGAAGGCGACCAAGCTAAGTTACAAGAAATTATCAACGCTAGTGCGGGGCAATATAGATAGGGATGATGCTGTACTCATGACCGACCAATACAATAGCTATTTTCGCATGCAGGAGATAATCGACCACAAGGTGGTTGACCACGGGAAGTGCTATGTCGATGGAGACATCCACACCAACAATATCGAGAGCTTTTGGGCGTTGCTCAAACGAGGCATTGTTGGTCAATATCACAAGGTGAGCGTGAAGCACCTTAACAAATATGTGCGAGAGTTCTGCTATCGGCACAATCACAGAGACGATGTAGAAGTATTCGACTTAACTATCAAAAACGCTATGGGAGGCACTCAATGACCAATAAACCACAAGTAGCAATGAAAGCGATTTTTGGTGATCCGGCTAACCCTCTTATGGTTAAAGATTTTGAGTTGCCGTGTTATGTACTCGAAGATGGAAGACGGGTACTGGCTAAGACAGGAATGATCAAGACGCTAGGTATGTCTCCGGGTACTGGAGATAAGCGGATCAAGGGGGATAGATTAACCAAGTTTATCGCCGGAAAGTCGCTCCAGCCCTACATTAGCGAAAAATTAAGGGAGGTGATCAAGAATCCGATCCCATTCGTCACTCCCAAAGGCCTTTTCGGTGTTGGCTATGAAGCGACCGTATTGGTAGAGCTTTGTGATTCAATTCTAAGAGCCAGAGAAGATGAAAAACTACATCACCAGCAACAACACATAGCCAAAGTGGCAGAGATCGTAGTTCGTGGCTTGGCAAAGGTCGGGATCATAGCCTTGATAGACGAGATTACGGGATATCAGGATCATCGAACTCGATCCGCTTTGCAGAAGGTGTTGGAGAACTTTATCAGTAAGGAATTGCTGGCATGGGAAAAACAATTTCCCGATGAGTTCTACAAGGAAATGTTCAGACTAAGAAACTGGGAATGGCGTGGCAATAAAATAGCAAAACCATCCGTTGTTGGCAGGTTCACTAATGATCTCGTATACGAAAGACTAGCCCCTGGTGTATTGACAGAGCTACGCCGTGTTACCCCGAAGGACGACAAGGGCAGAAGGAAACACCGCTATCACCAAAGGCTAACCGAAAACATAGGGCATCCTGCCTTGCAGCGGCATATTCATACAGTCATTAGCTTCATGAAGGCTAGCTCGACATGGGGATCAATGTATAGGCTGATCCAACGAGCACTGCCCAAGTGCGGAGATAACTATGAACTATTGCTGGAGTGGAAAGAGGAGGAGAAGATAAGACCAAAGAAATAGAAACCTTACGCTATTTCTTGACGGTCGCCTTTAAGTAGTATTCGCTGTAGATTGAACCGGCAATCGTTGAGAGAATATCTAGCTCACTCTGTCGCTTGGCGTATTTCTCCCTTACCCCGTCATCGGTAACATAGGACTCAATCAAAAGTTGGAAATCAGAAGCTTCCTCCGGGGTAAACGTTTTCTTTGCTCCGACTCTATCGAGGTAGGAAAGAATCTTGTCTGCCTGCTCTTTTGATATTGGATTGCCCGTTGCGGTGACTTTCACAACCAAGCGTCTCTTTAAATCAGCCAAGGCGGTCTTGTTTATCTTGCCTTCTAGGTTCACCAGCAAACTACCCAACCAAGACTTCACGGTGCTAATATCCAGCTCTAAGTTTCCTATATCGCTACGAATATTGCCTTCGATCGTACCCATGTTTTTTTCGATCTTTGCCAACATTCCCCGCACTACCCATATTGCACCACCGCCAGCAAGCAGTATGCTGCCGCAAAGCGAAAGCACTTGCGCTGTGGTGAACAGTGGATTAATGTTTGTGCATGTTGTAACAGGCATGACGTTCTCCCCTCTGATATATATAGTAGCAGAATTGTACTCCCATTGTAAGGCATGTCAAGTCATTTGTTTTTGGGCCCATATGCATTATAACCACTACCGTTAGCTAGGACATTCCGTTAAGAATTAAAAGCCCCGGAAGTTAGCCCTGATTCAGCAGTGGTTCGCATTTCCAATTCAGCATTCATAATTCAGAATTCATAACTCATTCTTCTTTCTCGGCAGTAAACTCCTGCCGCTTCAACTTGCCGTCTAACTCCTTGGACAACAACTCCACCTTCTGCTGCGTACCCTTGAGAATAGTATCCAGGCGTTCAGCAAGCTTGGTGCCTTTCTTGAATTTCTCCAGCGCTTCACTCAAGCCTACTTCGCCCTTTTCCAATTCGTCAACTATCCCCGCTAACTCTTTGCTGAGTTTATCAAAGTCTTCTTTCGGCATTCGTTTTCTCCTCTATTCGCACCTCGTATTTCGCGGCTCGGAATTCGGGACACGAATTTCATATCTAATAACTCAGAGCTAGTCATCCTCGCCGTCTCGCCGATTCGCCGATTCGCCGTTTCGATCTACCCGCTCCACCTTCGTCCCCAACTCTCCCTTATGCAACCTCACTCTTAGTTTTTCTCCGATACCCACCTCCGCCGCGTCGGAAATCACTTTCCCGTCCACCGCCCGCGTTGTAATGCTATAGCCGCGCCGCAGAACGTCTGCGGGTCCCAACGGCGCCAGACGCGCCCGCAATTCGGCCAGACGATGCGTTTTCTCCTTCAGCAAAGAAACCGGCGCCACGATCAGCCGCTCAAGCAATCCGTCCAGCTCGCGGTAACGCGACTGGCAATAGTTGTCCCAGACCTGGCGCAGACGTTCCGGCCGGGCCGCTAGCAAACGAGCCCGCGCTAACTGCACCAGGTGCACCAAGACGTCACGCAATCGCCCCTTTCTCTGCCTCAGCTCCAGGCGTAGCTCCTCCATCCCGTCACAGACGGCCTCGGCTGCCGCGGTAGGAGTAGGCACGCGCAAGTCAGCTACCATATCCGATATGGTGAAATCTATCTCGTGACCCACCGCGGAAACCACCGGGATGCGCGACGCGGCTATTGCCCTGGCGACTATTTCCTCGTTAAAAGACCACAGGTCTTCCAAAGAACCACCGCCGCGGCCAACGATCACCACGTCCACCTCCCCCAGCTCGTTCAGCGTCTCTATCGCCCCGGCTATCTTTTGCGCCGCGTCTCTCCCCTGCACCGGCACACCATACAACAGGACCGGCAACCCCAGCCGTCTCAACTCAAATACGCGCAACATATCGCGAATAGCCGCGCCGCCCGGCGAAGTAACGACACCCACAGCACGGGGCAAGCTGGGCAGCGGCTGCTTGCGCTCGACGGCAAAAAGACCTTCCCCATCAAGCTTGCGCTTGAGCTTTTCAAAAGCCAGCCGCAAAGCGCCGGCACCTGCCGGTTCCATTTCTCTAATGTTGAGCTGATAACTCCCCTGCACCTCGTAAATGGTCACTCCACCGCACGCCCGGACGTTCATACCGTCAGCGGGAGTAAAAACGAGACGGCTGTTTACCCCGCGAAACATCACACAACGCAACTGGCAACGCTCGTCCTTAAGCGTAAAGTACATATGGCCGGAAACGTGGTGCTTAAAGTTCGATATCTCGCCTTCTACCCATATCTGGGGGAAAGCCAACTCCACGCTCCCCTTAACAAGCAAATTTAGCTCACTCACCGTGAGCGGCTTGCTGTTTCGTTGCCCGTTACTTCCGCCATCGCCGAAGCTATGGCGGACATGCGTTGCTCGTTGCTCGTCCATTACCATATCTTTTAACTTTATGCTGACATTTGACATTAGACGTTCGACTTACATTCCCCTAGCGTCTGAACGCCAAAGGTCTAACGTCGCTTTATACTGACGTTCAACGACTTGTCCCGCCGCCTTGCTTTCCTGCCTCCACGAAACATGCCTCCACGAAATCATTGACTATTCCCCGGCTTTTTTCTATAATCCTAGCGTATATAATTTATGGGGGAACAAATGAGTAACGAACGAATGAAACATACGATTTCTTTTTTCATCAGCATGGGCTTGGCGATATTCTCCAATGTGTTGGTCATCGTCACCCTTTATCTTCAGGAAGCGGCCAAACTAAAAAAGCCGTCCTATCTGTACGCCCTGCTAACCGTGTGCGCCTTGTTCCTCATCGCCTCTCTCCTGCTAGCTGTGATCAAGAGGTGCTCCGGACTGATGATCTCCGTACTGCTGATGTTTAACGGCCTGGTTATCCTGAGCTATGGCATCTTGAGCATCTTCTTTGAAAAGATCAAACTTCCTCACACTGACCTCTCCTGCGCCAAATACTTCTGGGTAGCATTGGCCTTGTTCGGAGTAGGGTACGGCCTTTTCCTCCTCTTCTGGGATCGACGCTTCTCGGATATTTAGCCCGTTGTTCGCATATCGCACATCGTTCGCCGCGAACGTCTTGCGACCACTATAGTCTGCCGCTAAAGTAGCGCTTTTTCCTGTATGCTGTTTTGGTCGTTAGCGTTTGGTATCTAGTTCTGCGCATTGTCGAAGGGCTCACTCAGCTAAATGTTTAGAAACCAAACTAGATACCAGATACTAGATACTAGATACTACCTTACTCATACTTCAGAGCATCTCCCGAACCACAAACTATTTAGCTGCCTCGCGACCCACAACCCACGACAACAATCAATATGGTTCAAACTTTGTGTTGGGGGTCAACCCCAGCACAAACGCTGCCAACAGCTTCGCGGTATTATCCAGATCTTCCAGGCTAACCAACTCGACCGGTGTATGCATGTAGCGATTGGGCACACTGACCAGTCCCGCCGCCACCCCGGCGCGCGTCAACTGAATAACGTTAGCATCGGTACCCGTAGCGCGCGGTGCGGCCTCTATCTGATAGGGGATCTTTTCCCGTTTTGCCGTCTTCACCAATAATTCAAAAACCTTGTGGTTCACATTAGCGCCGCGTGAGATAACCGGACCACCACCGACTTTGATGTCCCCCACACGTTTTTTGTCCATGTCTGGACAGTCAGTCGCAAATGTCACGTCCACGGCAATACCCACCTGCGGGTCAATGCCAAAAGCGCTCGTTGTAGCCCCGCGCAACCCTAGCTCCTCCTGCACAGTAGCTACGCCGAACACCGCCGCCCTGGGCTTCCGGGAGAGCAGACGTAACGCCTCGGAAACCACAAAAGCTCCCGCCTTGTCGTCAAAGCCTCGCGCCACTACCTTATCACCACGTAAAACCTGAAAACCGACCGCGGGCACGGCAGGATCGCCGATCGACACTACCTTCGCCGCCTGCTTACCGTCCGCGGCACCTATGTCTATCCAAAGCTTATCCAACTTAGCAACCTTCTTGCGTTCTTCCACCTCCAAAAGATGAATAGGTTTCCGCCCGATGACGCCAAGGACACGGCCCTGACCGGTCTTGATCCAGACCCTCTCACCAGGCACCAGGTGCAGATCCACGCCGCCGATGGTATCAAAATAGAGGTATCCCTTATCGTCAATATACTTGACCATGTAACCGATCTCGTCCGCGTGACCAGCGAACATCACCCGTGGTTTGCCCTTCGCGTTGAGTACAGCGATGGAATTACCATGCACGTCACTGGATACACTGTCGGCGTGACGTGCCGTCCGCTTTTTCCACACCTTCATCGCTTCTTCCTCAAAACCAGAAGGACTGATCGTTTCCATCAGCTCTTTCAAAAAACCCAGTGATTCTTTCTGCATTGTCTTCACTCCTTTTTATCCACAAATTTCTCTTTTACCAATAACGAACAACTAGTCCCGAGTCCTCTTTACCCATGTACCGTAATCCGCGAATTACTAACCAAACCACATCTTATAAAACACAATTGGCTGTATTGCCGCGAAAATATAACGAATATAGCGTGAGTTTATACGCAATGAAACGTATGCGCCAAGCTGCGCGCCCACGATCGACCCCGGCACTAAGTAGAGACAAACCAATAACGGTTGACCCAGGCTGAAGTTTTCCAAGCGCACACCATTATATACACAAAGCACTGACGCTACCAGCGACGAAGGTATTATCAAGGCCACGGAACAGGCGATCGCGTTCCTTACGGACAATCCCAGAATACGCCGGCCCAAAGGCACCGCTATTACCCCGCCGCCGATACCAAGTAGACCCGCCATAAAACCCATTGGCCCGCCCACCGCCGCTTCTCCGACCCGGTCGGACCTGGCCCGCCGCGCAACCTTCTCGTCACCCCGCCGAGGCCGCAAAATATCCACAAACACCCAGACAAGGAATAGCGCAAAGACACGTCTGATCACCTTTTCATCCAGCACATCGCCGAGCATCACTCCCGCCAGCGCGGCGGCCATCGCCCAGCCCATCACCCGCAGCACGACTGGAAAAATAATCATATCCTTACGCCAGTAACGTTGTGCCGCAGCGGCCGCGATAAAAACGTTACTGATCAAGCTCACCGCCCGGACGATGTGCATCTGCATGCCGAAAACCAGAATAAGTATCGGCACCTTTAGAAACCCACCACCGACGCCAAGCAGTCCGCCAAAGAAACCAGCGATCAAACCGGTCAATATATAGCCAAATTCCGTTAACATCTCTCGATTGTATCATAACAGCGTCTAACGTCAAACGTCCAATGTCACACGTAGCACACTAATCACAATGCAGTTTGACAGCCAGCCTACAAGTGGCTACAATCACTTTTACATAATACACGAATTTCAATGGAACTTTTTTAATCTCCTGGGTGTCTAAAGATAAAAGCATGAAACCAGATAAAAAAATCATACACCGGCTGCAATCCGGCGAGATGGAGGCGTTGAAAGTGATATACGAAATGAGCGGCGAACAAGTCTACCGCACAGCCCTGGGCATCCTGGGGAACCGTCAGGACGCAGAGGATGCCACCCAGGACATCTTCCTGCGCCTTTACCACAAAGCGGGCCGTTATAACTTCCGCGCCTCTTTTACCACCTGGCTGTATCGCCTGGCGGTCAATTACTGCCTGAATCTACTGCGTCGCCGCCGTTTCTTAAGCTGGCTGCAATTATCTGACACGACTGACAGCGAAAAGCGGGAAGAGTCCAAAGCCGACGCAAAGTTGACCGTCCATACACTATTGGCACGCCTGGACCCACGCACCAGGAGTTTACTGGTGTTAAGAGAACTGCAAGGACTCTCCTACCAGGAAATCGCTAATACCATGTCCCTGCCGGTAGGAACCGTCCGTTCCGCGCTTAGCAGAGCGCGAAGTAAGTTGAAGAATATAAGGAGAAAAACATGAACTGTCGAAAAACAAGATCCTTGCTCTCGGCCTTTTACGACAACGAGCTCGAGCCAATTCTAACAAAACAAATACGCGGTCATATTAAAAGTTGCGCGCGTTGCCGGAAAGAACTGGCCGCTTTACACCGATTGGGACACCAGCTGGACCAACAACAGCCCGTGCCGGACCTTTGGCCGCGCATTGAAACGGCTCTCGCGACACCGCGTCCTCAACCGCGGCGCCGTATGGTCGCTATAACGGCTGCGCTCTTGCTGATAGCGGCCGTCTTCTTAACCTTAGATTTCCCAACCGCCCGGCCCGTTGACCAGCACGCCGTAGACAACTTTCTATATCAACAACTCAGCATGCTGGAGAACAACATTGCCAGCGATTCCCTGAATGACTGGGATTCACTGTTAGTCCCAGCAGACGATATTATTGATTACCTTAATTACATTCCCGAAACTCATAGCGATGACGAAAAAACGGGACGCAAACCAAAACTTGATTACCGCGCTTAATCCCCCAGGAACAGATAACCATTTAACTCAAGGAGAAAAAAGATGAAAAAAGCACTCGCCGTTCTAGCAGCGCTCACCATCCTGGTGCCGTTAACCTGGGCACAAGGCCCCCCCGGCCCCGGCAATAAGGATGAGGGACGCCCCGATTTCAAAAAACGCCTCGGCCTAAGTGAAGAACAACTGGAGCAACTGGACAACATTCGCCACGAAACAGAATTGGCCACCATCGACGTCCGAGCCGAAATCGCGAAGAGCGAGAAAAAATTACAGCATGAGCTGAAGAAAGAAAAGAGCGACAAATCGATCATCGACAACTTAATAAACGAAATCGGCGAGTTACACGCGAAGATGCTGCGTTTGCGCGTGGACTCCCTGCTCAAAACCAAGGAAATCCTTACCCCAGAACAATTTAAAAAATTCGCTAACAGGCTGAAAATGTGGAAAGGGATGGGTGACGGCCCCGGGCAGGGCAGGCCGAGTGGCAAAAAACGCAAGTAGTGACCGCGTTACTCGTAGTTCGTATCTCGTTCTTTTATGGTAAAAAGGCCGACAAGAAATCTTGTCGGCCTTTTTTTATACTTTTTCAGGCTCACTCGCTTTCTTCTGCCGCCGGCTCCTGTTCCACAACGCTACGCAAGGGAAAAGTCTTCAGCATTTCACCGATAAAAACGACCGCCGAATCATAAACGTGAGTATGACGTTCGCGGCGCTGTTTGCTATCAGAGTGCAGCTTGCCTCGCTGACGCCAGATCAACTCCCCGCTGTCGGTATCGATCAGCACCAGGTCCAAGCCTATTTTATCTCGAACCTTCACCGGCTTGCCGGCCTTTTTTCCTGAGCGCATGGTAAAACTATCGTTCCCGCCTTGGGCGCCGGGGGGAGAACGGTCATCTCTCTCCCAACAATATACGGAGGAAAACAGAATAAGGTCCGACTCGCTCATCTCTCCCAACTCGGCAACTTCCTCAAAAACCAGCTTATCATCCTTGACCGCCTGCCAAACCTTACGCTCTATACTCCGCGCGTCAAGCTCCGGGCGATGGTAATAGCTTACCTTAATATCCGATGTCAGGCGCTCAACTTCCGCCTTTATCAACAAACCTGTCTTATATCCGTCACACTGGCAACGTTTGCAGATGAGCACCTCATCCTCTTCCATGTAGCCACATTCGACACACGAAGGAAAAACCGCTATACTGGCAATCCCCTCCGGCATGCCGCTGGGACGGACATATTCCTTTAACCCCCGACCGCAGGAGCCACAAAAAACGACCAGTAACATCGAAACAAATATCTTCAACCGCATATTAAATATCTCCTTAATATCTTTTTCAATCTTCTGGGATTCTATCACATATGCTAAGCGGTAGCCAACATCATTTTATTTAATATTGGAGTGTCCGTAAGACCAACATCATTTTATTTAATATCGGAGTGCCCGGAGACCGGCCTTACTCTATTTAATATTGGAGTGTCCGGAGACCGGCCTTACTCTATTTAATATTGGAGTGTCCGGAGGACCAACATCTCTAGTTTGCCGCTTCTTATTTGCTGTTTTGGTCGTTAGTATTTGGTCATTGGCCGCTATCCTATTTAATATCAGTTAGTCCCCGCAGGGGGCATTTGGTTGACGACCAGCCCTTCGACAAGGCTTCCGCCGTCGCTAAAGCTATGGCAGGACATGCAGGGCTAGTAACCAGATACTAAATACCCATGTCCGCCATAGTCTAGACGAAAGTGGAAATGACTAACGACTAATTCATATCCCGTATTCTGTATACCGTATTCACAATTCATAACTCATTATGCTAAACTAGCAGCCATGTATCTTGACGCTATCACTCTTGGCATATTACAGGGCCTGACTGAGTTTCTGCCTGTCTCCAGTTCCGGTCACCTGGTAATCGTACAGCACCTACTATCCGCGCAGGGGCCACTGCTCCTCCTGGATATTATTCTGCATATCGCGACCGCTCTGGTAGTAGTCATTTACTATCGCCATCCTATTATCAACATCTTCCAGGACTTGTTCCGCCAATTGCGCGGGGAACGACAATTATTATCCGGCAGCCGGCTCTCCCTACTACTGCTTGCCGGCAACGCCGCCACCGCTTTTGTCTACCTGGCCCTCAAACACCCCCTGCGCGCCGCCTTCTCCTCGCCGTCTTCGGCGGCCTGGGCGCTGCTGGTCACCGGCCTGGTTCTTATCCTGCCGCTGGTCCTACACCACCGACGGTCAACCATCACCGCTGAAATCAGTCTGGGCATGGCTCTGACAGCCGGGCTCGTTCAAGGGTTAGCGATTTTTCCCGGACTCTCCCGCTCCGGCCTGACTATCGTCTGTCTCTTACTGCTGGGTTGCCGCCACGAAAAAGCAGTGTCTTTCTCGATGCTGCTCTCCCTCCCTGCTATCTGCGGTGCCCTGCTTCTGGAATTAAGCGGCGACCTTCCCGCAGGCTTATCCCTGCCTGCAGCGCTGTCCGGTTTTCTGGCCGCCTTCACGATCGGTTTGGCCGCCCTGCATTTTCTGGTGGTATTAACCAAACGCGGCAGGCTGTATTTTTTCAGTCCTTACTGCTTCTTGATCGGGATCTTGATCCTGGTATTTATCTAGAATGCGATCCTGCTAATCACGTGTCTCGTGTCACGGGTCACGAGTCACGCGTCCATGCGACGTACGACACAAGACACGCGACGCGCGACAACTACTCAATGAACGTCTCCACCTCTACCTCCCCACTCTTGCTCACGCTGACCCGCACCATCCCCCGCTTATCCGTCCGCAGTACGCTGGCCCCTGAAAAGAGCAGAGACTTAATAACTTCCGTGGACGGCAGACCATGCTCCTCTCGTCCGGCGCATGAAATAACCGCCAGACGCGGCTGCGTGCGGGAGAGAAATTCTCTAGAGGTTGAGCCGGCAGACCCGTGATGCCCCACCTTGAGTACATCCAGACGCCTCCCTGCCAGGCACGATACAAGCGATTTTTCTATCCCCACCCCAATGTCACCCCCAAAAAAGGCCAGGAAGCGGCTTGTTTCAACTAGCAATGTCAGGCTACCATCATTATCATTGCCGCGGTAATCGCTGGGAGGATGCACCACTTTCAACCGAATTCCCGGCAACCCTTCGATTTCCTGCCCCTTGGCGACCAAAAGCTTCTGCGCTGCTCGCCGCTGGATAAGTTCCTCCGGCAGCTCCTTATTCAAGAGCTGGCCGCCTGCCGCGACAGATTCTATTACGGCTCCTACCTCGAAATTCCGTAACAGGTAGGCCAACCCGCCGGCATGGTCATAGTCCCGATGTGAAAGCACCACGGCATCAAGCCGTCTAACGCCCAACTCCCAAAGAAAGGGAGCAACCACCCTGGCCGCCGCGGCCGCAGGCGGCCCCGCCCCACAATCTATAAGTACCGTCCCTCCATTGCGGCAACGCAACAACGCCGCGTCCCCCTGGCCGACAGACAGAAAACTTATCTCTAATTCCCCCTGCGGCGCACGGCACCAGGCGCGAATCATTTCAGCATTCAAGCAGAGCAAAAAAAGCACTGTCAGCGCCAGCCGCTGGCGACGCGAACAAAGAAAATAACCACTGAATGAAAAAAGCAGAAAATAGTATCCTGCTATGGTTAATAACAACGGTGATGGCAAATGGAAGTAACCGCCGGGCAAGGCCGCGAAAAAGCTGCTCACTTTCATTAACAGCCCCGCTGCTACACCACCGCTGGCCCCGAAGACCTGGGCCAGGAAAGGCAGCGGATAATAAAAGAGCATCGCGATAAAACCAAGGGCAAGGGCGATCGACAGCAGGGGAACTACCAACAGGTTCAACAGCAAGCCAACGGGCGCCACTAGGTGGAAATGACAGGCAGTGAGCGGAAATACCGCCAGTTGCGCGGCGATGGCGACCACCACCAGTGAACGCAGGTATCTACCGGGCAAGAAAGCGAACACAGCTTCCAAGCGCGGCGCCAAAGCAATGATGCCCAAGGTAACTAAAAAAGACAACTGAAATCCGGGATGGTGGAGCGCTCCGGGATTAAACAGCAAAAAAAATATTCCGACAAGTAGGACCACCGAAAAAAGATCCACTTCCCGCCCAAAGGAAAAGGAGAGCACAACAACCGCTGCCATCAGGGTGGCACGCAAGGCCGGTATCTCCGCTCCCGTCAGCATGGTGTAAAGGGCGGCACCGCCAAGCGCGGCAAGCATCGCCCAGCGCAGGGGACAACGCAAAACACGTAACAGAAGATAAAAGAAGCCGAAGACCAGCCCAACATGCAATCCGGAAACAGCCAAAACGTGCGCGATACCGGTACGGTTGAAATCGTCCCGCTCGTTGGGCGCAAGTTCATCTTTCTTACCAAAAAGGAACGCCTTCATCGGCCGGGCAGTTTCTTCACCCAGCGACCCCACCAATGCGCTTTCCGCCGCCAGGCGCAAGCGGAGCAGCCAGCGACCGGGCACAGCCCAGCGCCCCCCGTCCAGGCGCAAACAACTAACAGCCTGCGCCTGTAACTCCCGATGAATATCCTGATTTGCCAGGTAATGTCGATAGTCAAACTGGCCCGGGTTGAGGGCACGGTCCGGTAACTTGAGCTTCCCACTTACCCTTACCCGTTCGCCAGGCGCCAGGAGTTCCCTTTGACCATAGAGATGAAGCTTTATCACCCCGCAACAATCTCGCCACCCCCCGGCAACCAGGCAGCGGTCCGCGATCAAGTCATAGCTGGTGCGCCAGGAAGTATTCCGGGGCATACCCGCCAGCCTGCCTTCCACACTGGCCCGGCCCACGCCTATCAAACGGCAGATGTGATCGTCCGGAAGTTTCAACTGCGCCGTACGCAAACCAAATAACAAAAGAAAACACAGTAATACTGCCGTGAAAAAATATAGGTCTTCCCTTTTTTGACGCCAGAGGAGAAACGCGGCGGCGGCGACACAAACAAAGAAACAGGCCGCCGCCAGGCAGGCAACAAACCAATCGGCTTTGCTGAAAACATCAGCCCCTAATACACCGATTATACTGGAAAAAGAAAAGGCGACCACCGGTCGCTTCATCATTATCAAGCCCCCTATCTTCCGTCAAACGTTACGGAACCAATGTCAAACATCGATGAGGGTTTTCGCCATTCAACGTTCAGATATTTGACATTCGATGTTTGACGCTTAAACGTTAGCCATCATCCTTTTGCGAATGCTTCCCCTTCATCTCCTCGAGAAATGCTTCCACTCCCTCCAGGACCGCCTTGTCCACCAGAATCCCAGCGCGTAGTTTGTTAGCCTGGCGGCGTAGCTTCCCGCTATCTCCCCGCACCGCCCCCTTCCTCGGCAACCTGATCTCACGCATCAAGGGCTTGTCAACTAACCGCCAGTTGTCCGAAGCGCGCAACAAACGCAGCGTAAGGATCACCACCGACTGCTCATCCGCAGCCTTTAGTTTCAGCAAACAATCATCTGCTACCAGCCAAAACCTTTCCACTTCGAAATCATAAGTGCTTAGCAGCGCACTTAACGTCTCTAACACCGGCAGCCCCAGCTCAGCCGTTACATAAGACCCACCCGCTGCCGCTTCTTTTTTTTCTTCTTTTACATCAGCAAGAAAAGTCCTGATCCCCACGGGGACTATTTCGAGATCAAGGGCCATTAACGGTCGATCCAAACTCAACACCAGGCAGAATATTACAAGAATAAAACCCGAAGTCTTTTTCATTATCTCACACCACCGATATTCGATACACACCACACAACCGCTATTTATCCGGTTGCTGTTTGGCATCTGCCGAGCCAGGCCGGTAGTCCACAATTACATCTCGCCTGTTCCGGCCATGCCCCTTTATATAACCGTACCCCTGACCATAATAATAAAGCTCCTCGTAGAGTGCCTTGCTGTCGTTGATCAGACCGGAAATCTTGAAATACTTCACCTCACCCAGAGCTAACTCCATCGTCCCTTGCTCTTTGACCACATAGGACACACTGATGTCCCGCCCCATAAACCATACCGATCCACGGCCGACATAGACCCAACGCTTACCCACTTCAAGCGGATACCTGATAATCGGGATAGGCGGGTCAAACTTGACAGTGTATTTGAGGAATTTCAACACCGGAAAAGGATATCGCCACCGCCGCAAAAACACACCTTGTTCATTAGCGTTAATGTGATATTCCACGTCGTTCTCATCGGAACGCATCACATAGTATTCCTGCTCATCTTCCACATATGTTTTAACGATGTCAACGTTCGCTCGTATTTCCTTCCCCTTGTAAGTAATCAGGTATTCCCGTTGGTCACCCAACTGCAAGGGATAAAATGCCAGCCAGTCCTCTTCGTCCGCAAACGAAGCACCAGCCGCCAAAATAAAAATGAACCCAGCTATCAGAATCCTCTTCTTCATCAGTACCCACCCTCAATCATGGTAATAAACATAATAGTTCGGCACTGCGTCACGCACCTGCTCGTCTTCTCTCATCTCCTCCAGCATATCCGGAACGTACTTCCCCGGGGACACCTTCACCAGGTAATCTCCATTTTCCGGGTCTCTTTTGACCAAGGTCAGTCCGTGCTGGCGTATGGCCTGCCGGGCCTGAGCCTCACCCACTCCCCGCTTGAAGGTCAAGTTCATCTCATCGGGGACAAACTCCTGCTCCAGAAGAATGGAGACCCCCGCGGTCTCACGGCCGTCTTCAACCTCGATCCCCCTGGTCTTATCGTAAGGATACGCCGACATTACAAAAACCCTCAGATCGTAGACCCCCGTGGGCAAGCCGCTGATACGAAACACACCGGCCCGATCCGTCTTCACCTGCTTGGCCTTTTGCCCCTTATAAAAAAGGGCTACATTAGCTCCCTCATACGGATCTATGTACCTAGTGCCGTGGCGGTAATGACGCAAATGGCCGCTGATCACTCCCTTGCCCTTGCCAAGCTTGATCGGCCGCGGCGTAGCGGTAGGCCTCGGAATCGGAGTATCAGCAGGCGACACATATACCGTCGGCACAGGAGTAAGGGTGGGCAACGGAGAAGGTTCCTGGGTCACGGTGCGCGCCGGCAATGGAATAGCCGTCAACTCAACCGGATACTGGGGGCCCTCACACTGACGTAACAAAACCAACGCCAACAGAATGGCGATAACCAGGATAATAACCTGAATGAAGTCTTTCACACGCGTATTCCTTACCTTGGGTAATAGGTTATTTTACCTAAATTATCCGCGGAGAACGCGCCCCTGCACCCCCATGTCTTCCTGTCGGAAGACAGGAATGGGGGCAGACGCCAGGGGGCGGAAAGCGCGAAAAGACACCGTTCCTCCGCGACCTCCGCACAAAGTAGCCCACCGCTAAACCTTGCTTTATTATAGCCCTACCCGGACACAGGGTCAAGCGTCAAGCATTTTTTCGTCACTGATCGTTAGTCTATCGTAATAAACTCCCTGCGGCAAGCCGCAAGGTATTCGGCTGTCATTCCTGCGCACCTGTCCTTCGTAGCTCGTAGGGCGAAGTAGGAAGCAGGAATCCATTTTGTACTGGACACCTGCTTCCGCAGGTGTGACAAACCAAATAAATAAAGAACGTTGTGTCGTCGTGGTAAAAAAACTTTTTCGGTGCGATCTAAATAATAATTATGTCAAAAATGGAAAGAAAGCCTTGACAAGGGAGGCAACATAGACTAGACTACATGGACTATAAGTGTTGTGAGTTAAAGTTGATCTTCGGAGGTTCCTTTCCCAGATATCTAAACGATCTCCTTGTAGGGAATAGACTCTTTTAATTTGTTTTCCGAAGTGAGGCCTTGAAAATAAAATAATTATCCTAATCTGTAGTGCGTTATCCGCGCAATAAGAACCACAAACCAAAAAGAAAGGTATTTATTTATCATGATTAAAACAACCGATCAGGAAAACGAGCAGAAAGGGAAACGTTCGTTAGGGACGCGAGGCGCAGCTCGCCCCACAGTCCGAGGAGCGGCGATCAGAAGCGGGGCAGGCTCGAAATTAGGAGTGGCGCCATCCGACAAAGGGCCCGTAAAAACAAAACCCACCGGGTCGGCCAGACCTCGCAGCGCGGGGGAAATAAAAGTGGCCAGCGGCGCTGGCTTGAATATAAGTGATCTTAAACAGCGGAGCATATCGGAATTATCCAAGATCGCCCGCGAGATGAGCGAGGAAAGCGTGGCCGGGCTGAAGAAGCACGAACTGATCTTTAAAATTTTAGAGTCGCAAGCGCGTAAAAACGGGCTAGTCTTTGCGGAGGGGGTGCTGGAAATACTGCCGGATGGGTTTGGCTTCTTGCGTTCCACGAACTATAACTACTTGCCCGGTTCCGATGACATCTATGTCTCGCCTTCCCAGATCAGGAAGTTTTCCATGCGCACCGGCGATGCCATCAGCGGTCAAGTGCGTCCCCCCAAGGAAGGGGAAAAATACTTTGCTTTGTTGAAGGTGGAGGCCATTAACCAGGAGAATCCGGAACTGGCCAAGGGCATTATCCTTTTTGATAACATGACGCCTGTTCATCCCAGCAGCTTCATTAAGCTGGAAACGGACCCTAAAGAAATGAGCACGCGTATTTTGGACTTGATCACGCCGATCGGCAAGGGCCAGCGCGGATTGATCGTTGCCCCGCCGCGCACGGGCAAGACGATACTGCTGAAGAAGATAGCTAACGCGATCACCACAAACCATCCGGATATTCAGATCATCGTTTTGCTTATCGATGAGCGTCCTGAAGAGGTAACGGACATGGCGCGCAGCGTAAAGGGAGAGGTGATCAGTTCTACCTTTGATGAGCCGCCGGAGAGACACACCCAGGTGGCGGAAATGGTCATAGAAAAGGCCAAGCGGTACGTAGAGTATAAGCGTGACGTGGTTATTCTGCTGGACAGCATCACTCGGCTTGGTCGTGCCTATAATACCGTTTCGCCGTCTTCCGGCAAGATCCTTTCCGGCGGCGTGGATTCCAACGCCCTGCAAAGACCAAAGCGTTTTTTTGGCGCGGCGCGCGACGTGGAAGAAGGCGGCAGCCTGACCATTCTTGCTACGGCGCTGGTTGAGACCGGTAGCCGCATGGACGAAGTGATCTTTGAAGAGTTTAAGGGTACCGGCAATATGGAGATCATCCTGGACCGCAAGCTGGTTGATAATCGTATTTATCCCTCTGTAGATATCAAGCGTTCCGGTACCAGGCGGGAGGAGCTGCTGGTTTCGGAAGATGACCTGAAGCGGTTATGGATCCTGCGTCAACTACTCAGCCCAATGGGAGTGGTTGAGGCGATGAAGTTCCTGAAAGAAAAACTGGGAGCTACCAAGACAAATCAGGAGTTCATCCAGTTGATGAGC
The DNA here is from genome assembly GCA_030621225.1 of candidate division FCPU426 bacterium. GTDB lineage: Bacteria > Oederibacteriota > JAUXIB01 > JAUXIB01 > JAUXIB01 > JAUXIB01. The sequence continues at coordinate 1,766 of JAUXIB010000001.1, read as the reverse complement.
AAAAAGATAGATATTTAGTAATCCGCGCTTCTGAAAGCGCGGAAGCATCGCGGAGATTGCGGAAGAGCTTTTGCGTTGCTCTGTAGGATTCAATTAATTGACCCCATGGGCGTGGTCCTAAACGAAGGGTATACAGTAGTCAGCAAACTGGAAATGGCTAACTAGATACCAGATACTAGATACGAGATACGGAATGCTGAACGAACGTCCGATATTAGTGCTGCTGTGTTTTCTTGTTTTTACCACCGCGATATTAATTAGCGGTGCTTTCTTTGTAGTGCGTGCTAGCGGACACGTAGAACTCATGAATGGGGCGAGTGAGTTTATGGTGGCCAACGGTAGCAGCGCTCTTACTGGCTCTTCCCAGGAAGCAGGATTGCCGACACTGGAACGGCAGCGTCCGCTGGTTACCGGTGAACAAGAAACGGCGCGCGTGAAATTGCGCCGGCATAAGATACAAACGGGCGAAAATTTATGGATGATAGCCCGCCAATACGGGGTGGATATGAACACCATCCTGGGTTGTAACGAGGAGTTGAGTGAGCAGGGCCAGCTTCAGCCGGGCCGGGAAATAATCATCCCGAACCAAAAAGGTGTTTTTTATACGATTCGCTTTGGGCAGACCCTGTCGGATATTTCTGCGGCTTATAATGTCAGGTTGTCGGCGATATTTAAAGCGAATGGTATATCAAACGCGAAATACTTAAAGAGCGGGGATGCCATATTCATTCCGGAAGCTGAACCATTGGCGCCGGATAGCAAACAGGCGAAACTGCTGGAGTCTTTTGTCCATGATACTACTTTTTTGATGCCTTTGAAGGGGCGTTTTACGGCACGCTTCGGCTGGCGTATTCATCCGATCCGTAAAAGGCGCGAGTTTCACAAGGGTATTGATATTGCCGCTTACTGGGGGGCTAAGGTGAAAGCTGCGCAGAAAGGGGAAGTTATTTTTGCTGATTGGAAGCCCGGATATGGTTATTTTGTAAAAATAAAACATGATTTTAACTACACTACCTGTTATGGTCATTTGACCAGTCCGATGATGGTTAAGGTGGGAGATAAAGTCAAACGCGGCCAGGTAATAGGGCGCACGGGAAATACTGGTGCTTCTACCGGTTCGCACCTCCATTTTGAAGTCCGCAAGGGTAACAAAGCGGTTAATCCGTTTAGGTATGTCAGGTTTTAGGTGTTTTTGCAGGGAACCTTTTGGAACGGCTAATTGGCCACAGAGGTCACAGAGAAACGACCAAGAACAATCACTACTATACTTCTCCCTTGAGGGACTCCGGTCGCCAAAGGCGACCCCATGTCTTCCCTCCGTCGAATGTGGAAAAGGAAGGCATCGGAGGCCAGGAGCGGAGCGACAAAGAGGGGGGTGAATTCCACCTACAAATTGGTTTTTAGATAACGGAGAGGAGGACTCTTCGTTACCAGGGGAGCATTCTTGATTTTAACGGGTTGAAGTTGTGAAGTTGAGGTTGAGCACAAAAACACACAGATGATGACGGAGGAATCTGTGTAATCTGCGAGGCCTTTATCCGCGTAATCCGCGGAAAAAAATAAATGGCTCCGCTAGAAAATTAGCCTTGCCAATAAGTTGTGCTTTGTAGTATAATTTTCCCTTTGTTGGCGAGATAGTCGAAGCTAATTAGATACAGTTTCATTTAGAGGAGAGCAGCAATGAAGACAGAGATACATCCGAAATATGTGGAATGTAAGGCCACTTGCGCTTGCGGTGCGTCTTTTGCGACGCGCTCTACCAAGGA